>JACRDN010000016.1 GCA_016218575.1 Elusimicrobiota bacterium | reverse complement strand
GCCCAGGCACCTGCTTTCGCCATAGGTGTTCCTCCCGATATCTACGCATTTCACCGCTACACCGGGAATTCCAGTGCCCCCTACCTCACTCTAGGCGCCCAGTATCCGTTGACCCCTCCCAGTTGAGCCGGGAGATTTCACAACGGACTTAAGCACCCGCCTACACTCGCTTTACGCCTAGTGATTCCGAATAACGCTCGCCACCTATGTCTTACCGCGGCTGCTGGCACATAGTTAGCCGTGGCTTATTCGTCGGGTACCGTCAAACCCTTGCGGGCATTCGTCCCCAACAAAAGAGGTTTACATCCCGAAAGACTTCGTCCCTCACGCAGAGTTGCTGGATCAGGGTTTCCCCCATTGTCCAAAATTCCCCACTGCTGCCTCCCGTAGGAGTATGGCCCGTGTCTCAGTGCCATCGTGCCCGTCCGCCCTTTCAGGCCGGGTACCCGTCATTGCCTTGGTAGGCCGTTACCCTACCAACTAGCTGATGGGCCGCAAGCCCCTCCCTGAACGACCCTTGCGGGCCTCTCATCCCCCGAAGATGCCCTCGGGAGATTATACGGCGTATTAGCCAACCTTTCGGCTGGTTGTTCGCCATTCAGGGGCAGGTTGCTTACGTGTTACTCACTCGTCTGCCGCTAGACCACCCTTGATGTAATCTCAAATAGTCCCGCTCGACTTGCATGTGTTATGCACTCTGCCAGCGTTAATTCTGAGCCAGGATCAAACTCTCCATTTATAGTGTTGGACGGTTTCTCCGATCTAAGGAATCGGATTATCCCGTTCGCTCCTAAAATGCGAGAATCGACAATAAGCTCTTTTTTTACTCACACCGACTTCTTACCTTAGCGCCCTCTTCCCCGGGCAGGGGAACAGAGCGCCCATTCGCTTGCCATTCTATTTTCAAAGAGCAAAAATTTGTCCCTTCGCTTCTTGCCTGCTTCTCAAGAAGCAAGGGGGGCAAACTTACTTTGCCGTCAAGCTGTCTTAACCGCCTGACATAGGGATAATATCAAACGCACCAATTGTTGTCAAGCTATTTTTTAAAATAATTTTTCTCGTCGAGAAATCACGCAAAAAAAATTCCATCAGCGCGTCTCCCGCAGCGTGACGTTGACAAGTATCTGGTCCTGAGCCTTCTCGCGCACTGCCTCCACGGTCATGAGATGGGACAAGAGCTCATCAGCGAGAGCGGAGCTCGCGGGCATCTCCGCCGCTTCCCTCTCGAACGCCTTCTTCTCGGCCGAGAGCCTGCGTATCTTCTCCTTCACCTCGGACAGCGGCGCGAGCTCCGGATTGGGCTGTCTTGAGGGCGGGGGATAGGAAGCGACCTTCTTTAGTTTCTGGAGAGCCTTGGAGGCGGATTTCGCCGTCATTCTGAAGCTCAACTGCTGGACGCCGTCGCTGGGACTCGACGGAAAGTTCCCGAGGGGTTGGGTGAGCGAGCCGCCCGCGTCGGAGAAAATCTTCAGGAGCGCGGGCAGGCCATCCTCAAGGCTCGCCACCTCCGCCGTCAAATTCCAAAATTCAGCGTAGGGCGACAGGGAGTAGACTTTGAGCCACTGAATTTGCGCGCGCAGATCGGCGCAGAGCGCGGCGCAAAGGACGAACGCCGCCGCCATCGCGGCACCGCGGCGGATCACCTCTCGACGGCCCCCTTGGCCTCGACCCAGCCTCGAAACCCTCCGTCCATGGAGACGACGTTCTTGTACCCCATTTTCTGCAGGTTGTCGGCCGAGAGCGCGGAGCGGAATCCCCCGCCGCAGTAGAGCACGATCTCGGCGTTCTTGTCCGGAATCGCACCTTCAATGTCGCGCTCGAGGACCCCGCGTCCCATGTGAACGGCCCCGAGAATATGGCCCTTCTCCCATTCCCGGTCCTCGCGCACGTCAATCAGCAAGAATTTCTCGCCACGGGCGAGCCTCGCCCTAACCTCTCCGATGCTCGTTTCGTGTATCCGGCTCTTGGCCTCGTTGACCAGCTTTAAAAAACCCTGGGCGTGCTCCACATCTGGATTCTAGCACATGAATGGCCACACCGTTCCTTATGCCATTCAGTGCTGCACCCTCCGGGTGCTAGCCATTTCCTTCCCGCGCGTAAATAGCGACATACTCTCCGGTCTCCCTATTTAGGAAGAGGATCAGGCCGACGTCAAGAGCCTCCTCGCCCATGCCGTCCATGACCGTGGCCGTGTAGGCCGAGACCGCGACGACGTTATCGAGATTTTCCAGATGCGCCACGAGCCTCTCGACCCTCCGGACCAGGTTGGCCCGGCCGGAGGCGTACTCGGTCGAGTAGGAGAATCCCTTGGCGAGATTCAACGCGGCCTCGGCGACTCCTTCCTCAATGGAAGAAATCTTTCTAGTCGCGACGTTGTTGGCCAAGGGTATGCCGCTGCGCCCCTCGTATTCGTCCCCGAGCATCTTCCGGACGGTGGCGCGGATAGACAAATAGGCCGCCTGAGGATTCAACAATCGGCCGGACAGCGCTCCGACCGAACCGTTCATGATGTTGTCGTCCTGCCAACGAGAATCAACTTGTTCGACCCGGATGCGCAGGGGATTCTCTTTGCCCAACTCTGCGATCGGCGCAGGATCGAGCAACGCTTCATCCACGGGAGTCGGACGCGAGCCCGCGATCAACGGAAAGGCAACCCTGAATATAACTTTAAAGTCGAAGAGCCCGGGAAGCGCTTGGTTCAAGGCCGCCATGACGTTTTCCGGAGCCTCATAAACGGCTAAGTGCACGACCACGGCACCTCCTCGCGCCGTCGCCTCCACGACTCCCGGAACGGCGCGTATCGTGTCGCCGTTGTCGGCCAGGAAGGCTTCCACCTTATCGGCCGATGTTTCCTCACGAACCCCCTCGGAGGCGATCTCATAAGCAACGGGGAATTTGTTAAGCCCGGGGAAACTCTTCCTCAAAGCTTGGATGGAAACCGCCGGCACGGCACTTTTGTCCAACAAGACCAGAAGCCGAGAAGAGCCGTAATAACTTCCCAATTCGGGAATCACGGAAACCCCCTTGACCCCGACCACGATTTGCATGGCCTGCGCGTTCTCCCGAGCGAAGCCCTCGAGGCGCTCGACCAGCGCGTCGTTAGAGAGGTGCTGCTGTATGATTTTATAGGTGTTCTCGTCCGGATGCGCAGGATGCGCCTCAGCGAATTGGCCCAAGGCCGAGGCCAAGCGCTTCAGCTCCCCAGCGCTGGCCAGCCTCTCCTGGGAGTAGGGAGAATCTTCTCTCCAAGAAGCGAAGCTGATCATGAGCCGTCCGTGGTTGGGGCTTCTGGGGTTCAAGTCCAAGCGCAGGCGGGCCCGGCTTGAGAAGCCGAAGCGACCCTCGACCACATACGATACGGTTCGCTTATTCTTAACCTGTTCCTTCACGCTCATGGGCACGAAAGCCGAGAACTTCGGTCCGGGATGACGGAACACGACCTGATTAGGCGCCCCCATCATGCCGGTCAACTCGGAAATCTCGGGCACCTGGGATCGAACTCTTTTCTCGAGAGCCGCGAGGGACCGCCTCGGCTCGCCTACGATGACCAAGGCGGACAGGCTTTGCCCCGGGACGCTCCGGCTGACGTAAAGCTTGCTCACGCCCTTGACCCTACGCAAGGCGCTGCCGTGCTCGCCCACGAAGCCTAAGATTTGCCCCCTAGTCCATGGCAAGGCCGAGGACTGCGGCTCCACCGGCAGCTCAACCGCCGCGGCCCGGGCCGCTTGAGGTCCTTGGCCGTCGAACGCCTGTGCCGCCGTAAAGGATTGAGCGTTCCTCAGGCCCTGGCGCGCGGGAGAGATCTTCCCGACCCCGCGGCTGCGAATCAAACGTACGGCCTCCGCGCCGTGAGCGACCGGAGCAGGAGCCGCCTGGACCTGGGGAGAAATTCGAGGACTCGCGGCGAAAGCCCCGGAAGCGCCGCAAAAAAATGCCAGAACGGAAATAATTTTCATTTTCATGAAAGCATGATATGAAAGGATCGCTTGAGCGGCTGTAGGTCTTTAGGGCTAAAAAAACAGGCTTTTAGGCCCATGGGCGATTAGGCCCAAAGTCTTTCCTTATTATTCCCCGAAGTCCCACGGCGGCCCCGAGTCTAATTTGTACATTGGGGGCATGAACAAGACACGCCTTGGACTTTTACTCGCCGCGACCTTCGCAGCGCCCGCGGCCGCTCAAATTCCCTCGGTCTCCTCAAAAGCGGTGGAGGAGTCCGCCCCGGCGATCATCTGTAAGGGAGACATCTACAGATACGACCCCATGAGGAGTCCCCGCCGCGGCTTCAAATATCAGCCGAGGCAGACGAGCTACAAGGTGGAGCTGGACATCTATTTCGATTGGTCGAAGTACGTCGTAGAGAAGAACAACGGGATCGAGGTCCGCGTGCATCAGGCCCGCGTGGAAGAGAAAATCACGGATTTTTCGGGCTTGGACATGCCGCGGCCCAGATCCGCCTGGCACGAGAACGCCCGCCTTCAAGAGTCGAAGGACGAGGCCCATGTTTATCTAGACGAGCTGGGCCTGACTTTCGGAGCCGAGATCAAGAACGCCGCGAAAGAGTCCTTCCTTTGGATCCACAAGCCCTCCGGAAGGGGGGACGCCTACAATGTCCCATCCGTCCCGCGCGGTACGTCGAAGAAAGATGAGGAATTCGCGCGCGTCCGGCAAGCGCAATTTCATCGCTACGCTTCCCTGGATTGTGCGCTCAATTAGCTTTCTCGCAATTTGCACGCTAGCCTTCGCCTTCCCCTCGCGCGCAGCCGCCGGCCCCCTGCCCGGGCCGCGCCTTGATCCGCGAATTTCGCGCGCCAATCGAGAGTTCATCAGGACTCCCGTGCCTGAGCCATTCCCGGGCGGAACCGCGAGCTACGACCAAACTATTTCTAGTTTCCTAAACCAACATATGCGCAAAAGAGCGCTTTCTCTTCTGGCTCAACTGGGCCGGTTTCAAGAACGCCTCGGACCTCTCCTTCAAAGCGCACAGCAAGCGCCGGATGCCCGATATGAAGCTGTTCTATGGTATGACTCCACGCTTGACGTGCAGAACCGCCTCCACCATGACGGCCCCGCTGTGTTCATACGCGGCCCCTCTGGGATCGTCAAGGTCCTTTGGGATAAGAGGATTGCCGCGAATGGGTTCTTGCCGCAACAACCCCATACCTTGAGCGTATATTCTGAGAACAAACACCGCGAATCGCGGTCAGCGCTTGAGTACAACACCATCACTCAGGAAGAGGACCGCCCGCGTCACAAGGCCCTAGACGATTGGTTCTCCGCGCAGGCAAAGCACGACCCCGTGAGATTCGCCCGGGGGCGGATAGAACTGCTCAAGATTTTAGGCGACCCCATCCCCGCCGATCTTGAGGCCGCGGCTCAAGGCGAGACAAAACCACCGTTGCCCATGCCCGATTTGGCCGCCATACCCCTGAAGCCCTTCGACGACCCCCTCCAGGAGGCTTATCATCGCATCGGGTGGCTTGACCTCAACTCGGGGTCAAGTATGCTGGGAATTGAAACCGTGGCCCTTCTTCTCGATCAAATCCATGAAAAAGGCGCCAACGCCGGCGCCATCCGCCAAATCCGCCGCGATTTCAACTACGAGCACCGACGCCTTTTGCGGGAGTACCTGGCCCGCCTTAACCCGATCAAGCATTGGCGGGAGCTGGCCCGCCTCGCGCAAGAAGAGCCGTCCGACCCCGAAGTCCAATCTTTGCAAGCCCGCGTGCTCAATTCTCGTGAGCTGGATGCTCGAGCCTTTGAACTTGCCGACGAGACCTACTGGGCGCCCGGCGCGATGAAGCATTCGACGCGCCTGCTTAGGGCCGCCAGGAATCCCGACTCCCTTTGGCTTACCTACCGGGTTGGACACATCTTTTACGCGGTTTGCCTTGAGTCACTCAAGCAAGGAGAATTGCGCGTGCTGTCTCTCAATCTTCAGAGGAAGAAAGAGCGCGTCTACCTTTTCCGCGCCAATTCCAAAGACCGCGTCACGCGCTGGCCCAACGAAGACCTGTACGCGGGCTATTTGGCCGCCGAGCTATTCTTGAGAAATGTCGAATTTGAGCCCCATGAATAAGTTCCCTTTCTTCGCTCTGGCGCTCCTGCTGATGCCGGGCCAATCCTTGGCCGCGCGGCATTCCATCGCCGACAGCCGAGCCAGATGGGCTCCGGCCCTTGTCAATATCGCCACGTGGCAGGGCACCGCGCAGGCAGGCCAAATGCTGCCCCCGGATACCCAGGATTATTGGGGGAAACTCTACTTTCAAGAATTCATGGGCCCCGCCGTTTTTGATCCGCTGTACCGCCAATTGGACAGGTTGGACGATGAAGCCGCGCAATGGATGCGCACGGCCATGATCAACGCTCCTACTTTAGGGAATTGCCATCCCCCCCGAACGCGACGCCGCGAGAGTCAAATTGTCGGATGACGAGCTTGGGCGAATGGCCTCGCTTCTAGATGCGGCCCGCGTTTTCGCGGGACCCGACGCGAGGAAAATGGCCGAAAGGGTTCTCAAGCGCTCCATCCGGCGGGACAACGATCCTGGAAGCGATCCGAAACGCCTGAAAAACAGAATCGCCAAGGTCAAGAAAGCGGTAGAAGCCCTGGATGCCCTGACTTTCTACGGCCCATCCCTGGAAGAAATGGCCATGGAGGCCGATGCCGTCTTGGAAAAGCTCGAAAATTCGCTTCAGGACCGTTCAGTCCAAATCGTCGTTCGCGACCGGAGATGACAACGGCCGCAAGCCAAGTCGAGGCGCGCCGCATAGGTCTTAAGACCAGCCATCATTAGGCCTTTCGTCCCAATATTTCCGTTTTGTCCCGTGTTATCATCTCTTCATGATACATACACTCGCTTTGTGCGCCTCTGTTTTCCTCCATTCCGCCCAGGCAGGTTTTGGATCGCAGGGGAAGGTCGTGAGAATTAACACCGCGGAAGACATGATTCCGCTTTCAGAACACCTGGCCGTGCCTGCCCCAAGCAGGCTGAGTGGGTGGCGTCACGCCGCCAAGATCACCAGAGAGATGCGCACCCTTGGCCCCCTCCTCGGCATTCGACACGGCTCGAACGTGGTGCTGTTCCCGGAAGCCCAACCGGCGGCCGCCGCGGCTCTCGTGCCGTTGAGAGAGCTGCAGAATTCCAGCCTCACCCCCCTGCCGATTGACACCGCCAGGACCCTAGAAGCCTCCCTTGTCGCCGGGGACATCAACGGAGCCCATAAAACCTTAAAAACCCTCTTCGACGCCAATTCCAAGGAGGAAAGGCCCGATATTATCTACGTCGGGGCGCCTAAATCCCCCAACGCCTCGATCATCCCGCCGTGGTTTAAAACGGGTCATTTAACGGTCCAAAAGGCCGAGCGCAGGCGCGGTGGAATAAAGATCATCATTCTCTCCAAAGACTCGGGAGAATTGGCTATTGATATCGCTTTGGGATTTGGCGGCGTGGAGTACGACTATTTCTTTGCCGGGGCCGCCGATATCGGCTCTCCCACCGCGCTAGGCCCCGTGACGCCCAAGGCGGCTCTGGAACTCGCCAAAATTATCTCCTTGACTGCCAGAAACGCTGCTCATGAGCCACGGAACGATGCTCTCGCAGAGGCTCAATCTTTCCTCGAGGGCCTTGGCCGCACGACAGGACGCCGCCGGGGCCTTTTGCAGTGGCTTTCGCGCGGCGTGGACCTCGGGGCCATCGCGCCGGAGCTGCGCTGGCCTCTTTTCGAGGCTCTTCAGGACGAGCGGGGAAGGGCGTTATTTGAGCACGCGACCGGGCATGGCGGAGAGGTCCTTTTGAGCTTCCCCTATTTCAGCTTGAAGGTCCTCGCGGCCGAGGGGGAGCCCTCCTCGGGCCAGGTAGCCTACGTAGTGGAACTCACGGAAAAAGCTCCCAAGATGGGGCGAACCAGGACGCTGCGACTGGAGATAACCCTCGAGGACCCTCTCGATTCCGGAAAGCTTCACGAAAAAACGCTCCGCGTCGTTAAGGATTAATTCCACCGCAGGCGCTGGCCGCGGCTTACTTCGGGCGGGGCTTGCGGCGCTCCGAGACCATGAGGCGGATCTGGGCGCGGCGGATGGCGGCCTCGGCCGCGGCCAAGGTGAGGGGATCGAGGTCCTTGCGGACTTTCTCCGCCTTGGCCTTTTCCAAAGCCTGGCGGGCCCGCTCCGCGTCTATGGCCTCGGCCATCTCGGCGGTCTCGGCGAAAAGCGAGACCTTGTTGTCCTTGATCTCGGCGAACCCTCCGGACACCGCGTAATGGGCGGCCTCTCCGCCTCGAGTCACCCGCACCTCGCCTTCCTTTAATTGAACTAGGAAAGGGGCATGGTCGGGGAGAACCCCCATTTCCCCCTCCATGGCAGGAAGAACCACGAAGTCCACCTCGGCCTGGAGGGCGACCTTCTCCGGGGTGACCAGCTCTAAGGCGATGGTCTTGGCCATGTTATTGCTTCAGAGACTCCGCCTTGGCGACGGCTTCGTCGATGCCGCCCACCATGTAGAAGGCCTGCTCCGGGAGCGCGTCGTATTTGCCCTCGACCAGCTCCTTGAAACCGCGGATGGTGTCCTTGAGCTTCACATATTTGCCCTCCATGCCCGTGAACTGCTGGGCCACGAAGAAGGGCTGGGACAGGAATTTCTGTATCTTGCGGGCGCGGGCCACCATGATCTTATCCTCGTCGGAGAGCTCGTCAATCCCGAGGATGGCGATGATGTCCTGAAGGTCGCGGTAGCGCTGGAGGATTTTCTGCACCGAGCGCGCGACCTGGTAGTGCTCCGAACCCACGATCTTGGGGTCGAGTATGCGCGAGGTGGACTCCAAGGGGTCCACCGCCGGATAGATGCCGAGCTCCGCGATCTGTCGCGAGAGAACGGTCGTGGCGTCCAAGTGCGTGAAGGTGGTGGCTACCCCGGGGTCGGTCAGGTCGTCGGCGGGCACGTAGACGGCCTGGATTGAGGTGATCGAACCCTTTTTTGTGGAGGTGATGCGCTCCTGGAGAGCCCCGACCTCGGTGGTGAGGGTGGGCTGGTAGCCCACGGCAGAGGGCATGCGCCCAAGAAGGGCCGAGACCTCGGCGTTGGCGAGAACGTAGCGGAAAACGTTGTCCACGAAGAGAAGCACGTCCTGGCCTTCCTTGTCGCGGAAATACTCGGCCTGGGTGAGCGCGGTGAGACCCACGCGGGCGCGGGCGCCGGGAGGCTCGTTCATCTGCCCGTAGACGAGGACGGTCTTGGAAAGCACTGGAGAGCCGTCGGAGAGCTTGGCCTCCTGCATCTCGCGCCAGAGGTCGTTGCCCTCGCGGCTTCTCTCGCCCACGCCGCCGAACACGGAAACGCCGCCATGCTCCTTGGCCACGTTGTTGATGAGTTCCATGATGATGACGGTCTTGCCCACGCCGGCACCCCCGAAGAGACCGACCTTGCCTCCCTTCATGTAGGGTTCGAGGAGATCCACGACCTTAATGCCGGTCTCGAAAATCTGAGGAGTGGTCTCCTGGTCCACCATGGCGGGGGGATCCCGGTGTATAGGCAGGTGCTCGGCGGCGACGATGTCTCCCCTATAATCCTTGGGCTGGCCCAAGACGTCCACGAGCCTTCCCAGGCAGGGCTTGCCCACGGGAACGGTGATCGGGGCTCCAGAATCCTCGACCGTCATGCCCCGGGTTAGGCCGTCCGTCGCGGCCATCGCGATGGCCCGCACCATATTGTCGCCGAGGTGCGAGGCGACCTCGGAAACCAGGACCGCTCCGGGAACCTTCACCTTCAAGGCGTTGTAGATGGCAGGAAGCTTGCCAGGGGGAAACTCCACGTCCAGGACCGGACCGATCACCTGCACGATTTTACCGATGTTCATCTGTCTCTCCTATATACGAATCCGAAACCCCCGAAAACCCCCGCAACGCTGCGGGGGCCTCCTCTATAATTTTCCTTTTCGGAACTTGGCCGTGATAAAACGGTCTGGCCGCAGACCCTGGCGGTCCATGTAGCCGATCTTGTGGAAATGCACGCCGTAGCGGTGCAGGCCCTGGCCGGATGATCCCTTCATGTGGCGGATTTCGCCCCGGATCTCCAGGGGCTGGTCGAGCTTGGCGAGCTTGAGGTAGAGGCTCATGCCCTGCTCGAGCACGGCATCCGTCTCGAAGGACATGCCGCTGATCGAAAGGTCCGCGATGGTCCCGCGATGCTTGTTCACTGGCTGGCCATGGGAATGCACGTCCAGGGCGATCCCCACCGGGAACCGGGGATGCCGGCGCTTCTCGTTCAACAATTCGCCTATTAATGCCATGTTATCTCCTATTACACGGACCCTAAACCCCTGAAAATCCCCGCGGCGCCGCGGGGATATCTCTATGAGGCCAAAGCCTCGGCCCCACCCACCAACTCGGCGATTTCCTTGGTGATGATGGCCTGTCTCTGGCGGTTCATTCTTAAATTCAAATCCTCGCGCAGCTCCTTGGCATTCTTAGAGGCCGCGTCCATAGCGTTCATGCGCGCCGCGAGCTCCGCGGCCTGCGACTCGAGCAGTATCCGGAAAAGCTGGGCTTTCAGGTAGCGGGGAAGAAGAGCCTCGAGAAGCTCCTCGCGGCCGGGTTCGAAGCCATAATCGGCCAAGGCCCCGCCCTCCTCGGCAGCCGGCGGCGCCGCGATGGGCAGAAGCTGGGCGCTCACCAGGCGCTGGACGGCCACGGACTTGAACTCGTTGTAAATGGAGGTCACGCGCATGAGCTTCTTGTCGTTGTATGCGTCGATCACTGCCTTGCCCAACAGTTCGGCATGGGAAAAATTAACCTTGGGGAATATGCCGACGGTCTCGCTCAATATCTCGCAGTCAAAGCCCCGCAGGCGATGGGCGAAATCCCGGCCCTTGCGGCCGACCAAGGCCAGGTAGGACTTGCGTCCGGAGCGGGCCTTGAGCCATTCCACGGCCGCGCGCGCGAGGCCGGCGTTGAAGGCGCCGCACAGCCCCTTATCGGCCGTGACCAGGATAAGGACCTCCGGCCCCTGCATCCTCGGCTGAAAGAAGGGATGCCTATCCGCCGCGGGCCCCGCGGCGAGCTCTTGGACCAGGTTCTCCATTCTGGTCGCGAACGGACGAGCCGAAAGAATCTGGGCCTGCGATCGGCGCATGCGCGCGGCCGCGATCATTTTCATGGCCTTAAAAATCCTCTGCTGAGCGCCCACGGCCTTGATCTTGCGGCGTATCTCTCTGAGGGAAGCCATTTTATACTCCCACCGGGGCCCCGCGGCCTTGCCCGAAATATTCCAGAATCGCCTCCTCCACGGAATACTCGGCCTTGAACTTGAGAGCCTTCTCCGCGGCCTTGGGATTGCCCAAAGTCTCGTTCTGATAGAAGGAATAGGGATTCTTGAAGTAGTCCGGGGCTAGGCGGGTTCCCAAGACTCCATTGAGAATCTCGATGACTTGATTAAAAGTGGTCCGGGTCCCGGTGCAGACGTTGTAAACCCCGCTCGGGGCCTTTTGGGCCAGGAGGTTGGCCCGGACCACGTCGCGCACGTAGATGAAGTCCCGGTATTGCTCTCCGTGCTCGAAAATCCTGGGACGCCGGCCGGCCCGCATCTGCTGGGCCAACTGCCAAATCATGCTCGCGGCCTTGCCCTTGAACCGCTCGCGCGGCCCGAAAACGTTGAAGTAGCGAAGTCCCACGATGGACATTTTTGGGCGAGCCGCGGCGAACTCCTTGGCCAGAGACTCCATAACCATCTTTGAGAAGGCATAAATATTCAGGGGCTTGGGAGAATCCGCCTCTTTCATGGGCACGGGGTTATCCCCGTAAACCCCGGCCGACGTGGCGTAAACCACTTTCCTGACTCCCTGCTCGGCGGCCCAGGAGAGCAGGCTCCTGAAAGCCTCCACATTAGCCCTCATCATCTTGTTTTGGTCCATCTCGGTCGTATCCGTGATGGCGGCCTGGTGGAAGACCACGTCCACGCCTTCCACCTTATCCTTCCAGGAAGCGGGCTCGCAAAGGTCCGCGGCCACGAGGTCTCCCGGGAAATTCCCGAGATTCTCGAAATGGCCGGTGAGGAAACTGTCGATCCCGACCACGGAACAGCCGCTTTCCGCAAGCTCCAAGCATAAGTTCGAGCCAATAAATCCCGCGGCTCCCGTGACCAGGGCCTTCATGCGCCTTTTCTCCGCCGCTCCGTCATCTCCCCCAGGCTCACGGCCGGGGCCCGAGACAGATCCGAGAGCTTGGCGAGAACGCTTGCCGCGGGTTTGCCCAAGGCCTCCGCCAGGGGAGAGCCGTAGACCGTGAGCGCGAACTGCAGGGCCTGCTGGTCCCACGTCGAAATGGCCGAGGCTTCCTTAAAATCCTTTTCCACCTTTTTAACGAATTTCTTCAAGGCCTTCTGGTCGTGGACCAGGAGGTCGGCGAAAGCCTCGGGGGTCTTTTCCTCGGCGATGAATGAAAATACCCCGGCAAGCCCGGCCTGGTCTATGGAGGTCAAAGCCTCGAGGCAGCTGAGATTTATCATCTGCAGCGCGGGCATGGCCTCGCCCGCGCTGGCCGCGCCAATGGCCGCGAAAGCCGCGGCCGCAAGAAGCCCTCTTCCACTTGATCGAAGCGTGGACGCCATTACTTAGCCTCCGCCTTGAACTGGGCCTTGAATTCCTGGACAGCCGCCGCCAGCCGCGCCTTCAAGGCGTCGTCCACGGTTTTTTTCTCCGCGATTTCCTTGGAGATCGCTGGATGCTTGGCCGAGAGGTGCCCCAAGAGCCCCGCCTCGAAGTCCCGCGCAGAGGCGCTCGGGATGTCGTCGAGGTAGCCGTTGACTCCGGCGAAGATGGAGACCACCTGGCTCTCGAAGGGCATGGGCTGGTATTGGTTTTGCTTCAAGAGCTCGACCAGGCGCTCGCCGCGCGCCAACTGCTGCTGGGAGGCCTTATCGAGGTCAGAGCCGAACTGGGCGAAGGCCGCGAGCTCGTTGTATTGAGCGAGATCCAGCCTTAAGCGGCCAGCCACCTGCTTCATGGCCTTGGTCTGCGCGGCCCCTCCCACGCGCGAAACGGAAAGCCCGACGTTAACGGCGGGGCGCACCCCGGAGTAGAAAAGCCCGGTTTCGAGGTAGATTTGCCCGTCCGTGATGGAGATCACGTTCGTGGGAATGTAGGCTGAGACGTCGCCGGCCTGGGTTTCGATGATGGGAAGGGCGGTGAGAGAACCCCCTCCGTTTTTCTCGGAGAGCTTGCAGGCCCTCTCGAGGAGCCTGGAGTGGAGGTAGAAAACGTCGCCCGGGTAAGCCTCTCGGCCCGGCGGGCGGCGCAAAAGAAGGGAAAGCTGGCGGTAGGCCTGGGCGTGCTTGGAGAGATCATCGTAGATGATGAGGACGGCCTTGCCCTTCCACAGGAACTCCTCGCCGATGGCGCAGCCCGAGTACGGCGCGATGTAGAGAAGAGGCGCCGGATCGGCGGCCGCGGCCGAGACCACTATGGTGTACTCCATGGCCCCGCTGTCCTGGAGGATCTGGGTAACCTGGGCCACGGTGGACTGTTTCTGGCCGATGGCCACGTAGATGCAGATCGGCCGGTTGGGGGCATTCTTCTGGTTGATGATGGTGTCTATGGCGATGGCTGTCTTTCCGGTCTGGCGGTCGCCGATGATAAGCTCGCGCTGGCCGCGGCCGATCGGGATCATGGAATCGATGGCCTTGAGGCCGGTTTGAAGCGGCTCGTTGACGGGAGAGCGCTCGATGACGCCGGGAGCCACGACCTCGATGGGCCGGGTCTTGGTGGTGTTGATAGGGCCCTTGCCGTCTATGGGACGCCCCAGGGGATTGACCACGCGGCCGACCATGGCCTCTCCCACGGGAACGGACATGATGAGCCCGGTGCGTTTGACCGGGTCGCCTTCCTTGATCAGCCTGTCGGAGCCCATGAGCACGCAGCCCACGTTCTCCTTCTCCAGATTCAAGACCATGCCCATGACGCCGTTGGGAAGCTCCAAGAGTTCCCCGGCCATGGCGTTCTCGAGGCCGTAAATGCGCGCGATCCCGTCGCCCACCTGGAGGACGAAGCCCTCCTCCTTGAGCTCGGTCGAGCCCTGGAATCCCTCGAGCTGTTTCTTGATCACGGCCGTGATCTCTTCCGGTCTAATGGACATACAATGCCTCCCTCAGGCTGCGCAGTTGGCCGCGGAAGCTCGAGTCGAGAACCCAATCCCCCAGCCGCACGACCACGCCCCCGATGATCTCGGGGTCCTCCTTGATCTCCAATTCGATGTTCTTTCCCGTAAATTTCCGCAGGGCGCTCTTGAGGCGCTCCTGGTCCTGCGCGGAGAGCGCTCGCGCGGCGCGGACATGGGCCTTGGCCTCGTTGTTCTTCTCCGCGATGAGCTTGCCGAGGTCCGAGGCGATCAGGGGCAGAAGCTCGAAGCGCTTCTTGTCCACCAAAAGCTCCAGGAAGCTCAATGCCATATCCCCCACCTTGCGCTCCAGGGCCTGGCGGATCCTCCTTTTCTTTTCGAGGGCGGGAGTCAGGGGATGGCGCAGGGCCGGCAGGATATCGAGAAGGGCGCCATGGGAGCCTTGCAGGTCCGATTGAACGCGGCCCTCAACCCCTTTGGCGCAAGCCGCCAGAAACAGGGCTTTGGCGTAGCGCCAGGCCAGAACCCGGTCAGTGGCTTTCATTCAATGGGCCTTATCCGCCTTCTCCAAATCATGGAAGAAGGACTCTAGCACGGTCTTCTGCACGCGGTCGTCCACGGATTGGCGCAGCAGCCTCTCTGCCGCCAACACGGAAAGCTGGGACACCTCATGGCGAAGCTCGCGGACCAGGCGCTGCTTCTCATCGGCGAGATCGGCCATGGTCTTGTCCTTGATCTTCTGCGACTCTGCCTCCGCCGCGGCCTTGAGCTGAGCCTTGAGACCCTCCCCCTCCTTCAATGCCTGGGCCAGGAACTCCCGGCTCTTGGCCTGGAGGTTCGCCATCTGTCCATCGAGCTCGTTCTTGATTCTCTCCGCCTCGGCGCGGGCGGCCTGGGCCCCCTCCAAATCGGACTTCATCCTCTTCTCGCGATCCTCGACAGAGGCCAAAAGAGGCCCCCAGGCGAACTTCTTCAAGATGAACACCAGGCAGAGGAAGGTCACGATCGTCCACACCACCAGGCCTGTATCAGGGTTTAGCAGTTTGTCCATATCAGTCCTTTCTCTCCTCTAGGTGCCTGGCACCAGCCGTTCCATTCGTCCCGTCCAAATCGATCCGGGACCCGTTTCCCGGGGTCCCGGATTATTTCAATGATGCTCTACCGCCGCGGCCGGCGCGGAACCACGTCCCGCGGCCTCGATGCCCTTGTTGAGAGCGCCCACGGCCAAGAACGCGATGACCAGGGCCAACAGCCCCAAGCCCTCGATCATGGCGGCCGGAATGATCATCATGGTCTGCAGGGAGCCGGCGGCCTCCGGCTGGCGGGCCGCGCCCTCTAGCGCCGCCCGGGCGAGCTTCGCGATGCCCATGGCCGCGCCGACGAGGCAGATCCCCGCCCCTACTCCCACTCCGATGTAGCTTAGTCCTAGATACAGCATTCTAACGACCTCCTGCTTCGGGGCCTTGGCCCCTTGGTCGGCGCGCTTCATGAGCCGCCGTTTGCGACCTCCGCTAATGCGGGTGTACGGCGCCGCCGACGAACAAGGCGGTGAGAAAGGTGAAGATGTACGCCTGCAGGAACGCGACCAGGACGTCCAGTGCGTAGACAAAAAGAGCCAAACCCACGGCCGCTGGAGCGACACCGAGCCCGATGTAGGGACTCATTTGCGCGAAAATGAAGATCAGGGACAGGAATGCCAGAGAGACGATATGCCCCGCGATGATGTTGGCGAAGAGCCGGATACAGAGGGCGATGCACTTGGCCAGGAGCCCTACGATCTCGATGAGGAAAATGAGAGGAACCAGGACCTTCGGTAGGCCGCCCGGAACGATGTGGGCGATATAGGAAAAAAGACCCTGCTCCTTGACCCCGGCCAGATGGATCAAGCCGAAGGTGCAGCTCGCCAGGGCGAAAGTGATGGAAATGTTGCCGGTGATGGCGGCTGCGCCGGGCAGGAGGCCGACCAGATTACACGCCAGGATGAAGAAGAACAATGTTAGGAAATAGGGCAAATAGGTGGCGGTGGAATGGCCGAATATGGGCTCGAGCACCGCATCGCGCAGGTAAAGGGCCACGGCCTCGACCGCGCCGCGCAAGAGCAGCCCGGCGCGCGAGCGGCTGCGCGCGGCCCAGGACAGCAGAGCGACGCAGGCGGCGCTGACGGACCACAGCGTCACCAGATGCTTGGTGAGGTTGAAGGCCAGGGCGTGATCCATCAGGTGATGCTCGAGGATGCGTTCGAAATTCATTTTAATTTTATGTGCCTATACTCCACCATCAAGCAAACCAAGACCCCCAGGGCGTAGGAGACGAGCATGGCCGCCGGCGCAACGCCCTTGGCCCGCGCGCTCCAAGCCATGAGGCAGCCAAGCGCCGCCGCGCGCAGGGCCATTCCCCCGCCGAAGGCCCACCAAAAGGCCTCCGCGGAAACGGCCTTGGTCCAGATCAACGCGAATGTGCTCAGGCTTGAGGCCAGCCACGCCGCGCTCAGCCCGACAGCCGCGCCCCGGCACTGCTCCGCGGGCCGCCCGAACATGCCCGCCAGAGTCAGAGCCGCCGCCACCGCCAAGGCTGCTTCCAAAGAGCTTTTAACGGCCGTCGCGACGCGCCTGCGCCTTGATAAGTTGGTAGAGTCCAACGCTGATTCCCAAGAAAGCGCCCAACAACATCAACCACGGCCCGGTCCCGAGCTTGCCGTCGAGCCATTGCCCCGCGAGAAAGCCCAGGAGAACGCTGGTCACGAGCTGCGTTCCCGCGCCCAGCGCGAAGGCCCACGCGGCGGCCCCGTTTTGCTTCTTGTCAGACTCCTCGGGATCGACGGACATGCAAGAAACTTACAAAGTCATTTTATCAATTTTTGAGAATTACTGTCAATTTCTCGGCCCGACGGGACTAGTGCTCCGACCGAGCCATAATGCGCGTTGTGGCCGGCCGCTTTTGGAGCGAGCCGAGGCGCGCGAGCCGAGCATGCCTGAAAGGCCTGTGAGGCGAGCGCAACGAAGGCGTAGGCCAAAAGCGTCCGGCCGCTCTTCTTAAGGAAATCGCTGACATCTTGATCGTAGACAGTTCCTCCATAGAGCGGGGGTCCGGCTTTGGCGGCCTGCGGCGTCGCTTGTCGGTCACATAGCTACCGCTATGCTCCCTCCTCGCTCCTAGCATCCAGCTCAAATCCGGGCCCCCACAACGCGCATTATGGCTCGGTCGGAGCACTAGGCGGAGACTCTTGACATGGTCACAAATTACGACCAAACTAGGCTCGTGAGCTCCGACAATAAGCATCGCATCCTGCTGGCCGATGACGAGCCGGACCTCCTAATCGTCATCAAGCAAAGCCTGGAGATGGCCGGCTTTCATGTGGAGACGGTGGACAACGGGAGGCAAGCCCTCGACTCCATACGCGCCCGCGCGCCGGACATCGCGATCCTGGACCTGCGCATGCCCGGCATGGACGGCTTCGAGGTCTGCCGGGAGCTGCGCAAGGACTCTCTCTACGAGCACCTGCCGCTGATCCTGCTCTCGGCGGCGGGAACCCGAGACACCAAAATCAAGGGGCTCAACCTCGGCGCCGACGACTTCATCACCAAACCCGTGGATCTCCAGGAGCTCCTGGCGCGCATCCACATGATCTTGAAGCGCACCCAGCAGGGCCTCGACGCCAATCCCCTCACCCGCCTGCCAGGGAACGTCTCGATCCAAAGGAGGATCAAGGAGGCCATCGAGTCGGGCAAGCCCTTGGCCGTCCTTTACCTCGACCTTAACCAATTTAAGGCCTACAACGACGCCTACGGCTTCGAGGCCGGCGACAAGGTCATCAAGGCCACTGCCGACATTCTCGTCAAGCTAACGCGCGGCGGCAAGGGCGTGGTGGAGGATTTCGTGGGGCATATTGGGGGGGACGACTTCATCGTCCTGACGCATCCCAAGCGCATGGAGGCCCTCTCTCGGGATATCATCACGGATTTTGATGGCATGGCGCCCATCTTCTACAACGCGAAGGATCGCAAGAATAAAAAAATCGTCTCAACCGACAGGCAGGGGCGAGTGGTCGAGTTTCCCCTGCTCTCCATCGCCATAGGGATCTGCCATAACGGGCTGCGCAGCCTTACCTCCTACGCGCAAATCTCGCATTACGGCGCCGAGCTCAAAAAATTCGCCAAGCAGCAGCCCGGCTCGGCTTACGTGGTCGATCGCCGACGCTAGCGGTGCCTGGCTCCCGGAGGGTGCCTGGCACCTGCTACCGTGTTATACCAGCCGTTCTATACCGCTTCCCAAAGGGTCGCCAAGCCGCGCCGGGCCTTGCGCCGGCGCATCTCGTGAAGCAAGGTCACGCAGAGGCGCGCCCCGCTCGAGCCCAGGGGGTGGCCGAGCGCGATGGCGCCTCCTGCTCCAGCGCTGCCTTGGCTTATCGAATCTTCTTGAGCCGCCCTTCCCGGTGCTGCAACTCCTCCGGCAGTTCATCGCCTCGCTTGTCGCGCCCGTACTCCGCGTCCTCCGCCTCGTCGACCTCATCCACCCATAGCTCAACGCCTCAAGGTGCCGTTTTCGGAAATCAGAAATCGTCCAAAAATCCGGCGTGTTGTTGGCTCCAAGGTAGCGCAGCGCCACGTCCTCCACAAGCCCGCGCTCGATCTTGCGGCTCGACGGCAGACCGACGCAGTACGCGTAGAGCAGCATCTTCGCCATCATCGTCGGGTGGTACGGCGGGTAGCCGCGGCCTTCCCGCTCGTAGACCGTCGTAATCGCGCTCAGGTCCAGTTCATCGACCATGTCGCTGACGAAGTGCGCCAGGTGGCCCTTCGGCAGCCAGTCCTTGATCGACGACGGCAGCAACAGCATCTGGTCCGGCTCGTAGGGGCGGTAGGTTTTGCTCATTCTCTCCTTGGGCGCGGAGAGAATTTTACTTCTTACCGACGGGATTTACTCGGACGGGCTCCTAGAGGGCTGGCGCGAGTTCGTGAACATACTTCGGGAAGTCATCGAACGTGTCCACATAGGGCGGATGTGGATTCTCAAGCGTCGGATAATCGCTTGGGCGGGAATCGCGCATGCGGACGCCGACCAAGCCTCGCTTGAGGTCCACCACCAGGAATTGCCCAAGCCAACCCTGCGCGGAGAAGCCCTCGACCGGGCCTAGTTCAATGACCTCGTACCACTGGAGTCGGTTGCGCATCAATACCGCGTTGAGCTCCTTCAGGTACGAAGGATGGCCCTGATAGGCGGCTCGCATCGCGGCGATGAGCTCGCCCATGTCTTTCATCGGCCGCCCGACCAAAGGGCGCATCGGATCGAGGACCTCGGCGCGAACCCCCGCCCGGCCCCAGGCTTCCAACAGTCTGGGCGTAAACCCGATGGAACGCGCCTGCGCGTCCCGCCACCAGAGCAGGCCGCATGTGGGATCGAAAGGCTGCGACGCTTCGACCGACCGCTCAAGCCAGCTCTTGCTGAGCACATGCCGTCCGTTCCACACGCCTCCGTCAAGAACCATTTGCCCGATCTTCGCTAGATCCGCCGGCCGGATTTGGAGCTCCCCGGCGATCAAGGGGTTTCCCGCGCTGTCCTTGGCCCAATCCCAATCGGCGATGCCGAGCGGCTCGAAAAGCCGCCGGGCGATATAGAGATCGGCGCGCACGCCCGAGGCCTTTTCGATGACCACACCAAGAAGATCAACGGCGGGATTATTGTAGACGAAAGCGGTTCCCGGCGGGTAAACCAGCGGGGCATTCAAAGCGTAGGGCACTCCCCGCCCGTGGGTGTCCAGGCCGGAGGTGTGATTCAACAGCATGCGGATTGTGATCTTACTCTTTTCTCCTTCCTTCCACTGGGAAACGAAATCCGACACAGGCTGATCGAGCGATTGAATCAGGCCGTCATCGATGAGTAATCCGACAGCAAGGCTCGCCACGGACTTGGTCGCGGACATCGCGTAGATCTTCCGATCCCAGGCGCCCTGCGAGGCGACGAGCTTGCCGCGCCTCAGGATCAAAATGACATCCGAGCGCTCTGCGGCCGCACGATCTAGGAGCCTCTTAAGCGCAGCGGAGTCGAGCCCCTCCTGGACCGGGTTGCCGATTGGGAAATCGGGCGGATTGCTTTGCGCGGCCCTGACGGCCGGAGGGGCCTGAGCTTGAGTCTGTAAGACTGCCTGCCTGATTGCTTGAAGCCTGCGGAAAAATTCAGACTCTGAGAGTGGAAGAGGACCGGCACTGACTTGCCCGCTTGGCCCCGCAGCCAAGAGCGCCGCGATAAATAAGCATCTCAACAGTCTGGGGAACATTGTAGTAGTCTCACTCAAACGATAGGCGGAGGCGTCCACGCCGTCGACCGGGCGATGGTAGGACAAATATACCATAATAAGGCGATCGAGTGTGTCGGCGGCCCGTTTTTGGGCCAGGTCCGATCCGCATCCTTGAACGGGTCGGGTGACGGGGGTGGGTCGGATCGCCCGGGTGCGAGACGAGCACAGCAAGTCGCGCAGAGGGCGATGGGCCCCACCCCCGGCAGGACCCGGACCGCCATTCCAAGAATGCGGAAGGGACCTGTCATGCGTCCGGACGATTACTCGGACAGGCTCCTAGAACTGTTCTCAATTCTGGGCCTTCCATTGTCCAGTTATTTCCGGGACACTACACTAGTGTTATACCGCTTCCCAAAGGGTCGCCAGGCCCTGCCCGACTCCTACGCAAAGGGTCGCCAAGCCGCGCCGGGCCTTGCGCCGGCGCATCTCGTGAAGCAAGGCCACGCAGAGGCGCGCTCCGCTCGAGCCCAGGGGGTGGCCGAGCGCGATGGCGCCGCCGTTCACGTTCAAGCGCTCCTCGTCTATTCCAAGCTCTCGGATGCAGGCCAAGCTTTGGGCCGCGAAGGCCTCGTTTAGCTCGATCAAGTCTATCTCCGAGATCTTAATCCCCAGCCGGCCTATGAGCTTTCGGGTCGCAGGCACGGGGCCCAGGCCCATGTAGGAGGGATCCACTCCGGCCGAGGCCGAGCCGGCCCAACGCGCAAGGGGCGCAAGGCCAAGAGCCGCGGCCCTGGACCTTTCCATCAGAAGCAGGGCCGAGGCTCCGTCATTGAGGGTCGAGCTGTTGCCTGCGGTGACGCTGCCTCCGGCGCGGAAGGCGGGCTTCAGGGCGGAGAGCTTCTCCAGGCTCGAGTCCGGCCGCGGAGTTTCGTCGACGGCAACCTCGCGGTTTTCACCCTTGCGGCCGATGACTTGGATGGGGACGATCTCCTCACTGAAAACGCCGGTCTGCGCCGCGACAGCCCTTTGGTGGCTGCGCAGGGCGAAGGCGTCCTGATCCTTGCGCGATATGTTATGGCGCTCGGCCACGTTCTCAGCCGTTTCCCCCATGCTGTAGAGGGGGAACATCTTCTCGAGGCGGGGATTGGGAAAGCGCCAGCCGAGGGCGGTGTCGTAGGCCGTGAGGTTGCCGTAGGGATAGGGAGCCTCGGCCTTGGGCAGGACCCACGGCGCCCGGCTCATGCTCTCCACTCCTCCCGCAACATAGACGTCGCCCTCCCCGGCCAGGATGGCGCGGGCCGCGGCATTGACGGCCTCCAAGCCGGAAGCGCCGAGGCGGTTGACAGTGCAGCCGGGCACCGACTGGGGGAGACCAGACAAAAGCGCGGCCATTCTCGCGACGTTGCGGTTGTCCTCGCCCGCCTGGTTGGCACAGCCAAGGTACACGTCCGATATTTCGGCCGGGTCGAGGCGGGGGGCCTTCTTCAAGAGGGCCGCTATCACGGCCGCGGCCAAATCGTCCGGGCGCACCCCGGCCAAGGCCCCCCCGAGCCTGCCCACGGGAGACCGCACCGCCGCCACCGCCACCGCTTCACGGACTGCCATGTTAGCGCGCCTCCTTCAGAAGCCGAGCGAACCGCGCCCGCGACATCACCACCTGCATGGTGGAACCTTCGCCCACCTTCCGGTGTCGGGTAAACACCTCGATGCGCGAATAGACCCGCGAGCCCCTCACCCGGACCAAGGTGCCCACCACGTGCAGGGGCGAACCCAGGCGCGCGGGACGCAGATGTTTGACCAGGACCCCCGCCCCCACCGCCTCCTCGCTGGGCTCTAGATATGGGGCCAGCAGCATGCGCGAGGCCGTTTCCATGTGGTAGACCATGGCCCAAGTGGCGTAGAGCCGATGGCTGACCAAGCCCTCCAGATAGGGCTTCATGGATGGCTTGACCACGGCTGGCATGTCCACCTTGAGACCAACCTTAAAGCCGGGCTTCATGGAAGGCCTCTTCCTCGAGTGACAGGCGCAGGACCTCGGCCGCCGCCTTCTCGAAAGGCATGCCCTCGGCGGCCAGGCGCGCGGCCTGGCCCATGGCCTTGAGCCTGCGCCTCTGCGAAAGAATATCCTCCAAGGCCGCGGACAGGGCCGCCGGGGCCTCGCCCAAGCTGGGGTAGGCCACCTTGCGGCCGAAACTCGGCCGCAAGAGGTCACGCACCCCATAATGATCGCTGGCCAGGACCGCGCGGCCCGCCTGCATGGCCTCGACGATGCTGAGGCCGTAGCTATCGTGGATGGAAGGAGAAGCGAAAAGGTCGGCCAGGCTCAAATGCGCCTGCTTCTCCAGGGGCGAGAGATAGCCGGGGAAGAACACCCGCACCCGGGACAGCCGGGCCGCGGTCTCCTTGACCTGCTCTAGGTAGCGCGACCCCTGCATGAAAGCCGCCTCGCCGCACAATAAGAGGCAGCAGTCGCGGTCTTGGAAAAAGCTTTTTTTCTCGAGGAGGCGCAAAGCCTCGATGAGAAGATGTATCCCTTTCTCCGGGGAGATCCGGCTCAAAGTCATCACGGTGGTGGTGTGGGTCCCGATCCGATAGCGGTCCTTGAGGACTCGAGCGCGGGCTTGGGACTCATCCTCGCTCACCGGGTCGCGCCACATGCCCCAGGGAAGCACGGAAATCCGGCGCGCGAGCTCCCCGCGCGTCATGACCGCGCAGCCGTAGCAGTCGAGCAAGGTCTCGCTCATGGCCCGGGAAGGCACGATCAGTCGCCGGGAGAGCCTGACTGTCTCTCTCTGCTTCTCGAAGACCAGGCGCAGAAGGTCAGGCAGAATTCGGCTTGCGCCCATGGCCCTCAGCCTCTCGTAGCCGGCAGCCGCGGTTCGAGCAGAGAGCCAGCTTTTGAGGTATATCTTGTTGAAATAATCCACCACATCCACGTGCCAGAGGGACACGATACGGTAGCCGGCCTCGGAGAGAGCCGCCAGGTCTGGGCCCTCGGAGACGTCGTTAACGAGCACGCAGGTCTCCCGCGGCGGGAAGCGCTCCCGCCGCTCCAGGAGCCAGCGCGTGCTGCCCTCTTCGAACTCGCGGCAGAAGGAGCCGTAATCCCATTCCGAAAGGCGCACGAGCCCCCGGTGCTTGGCCGCGGTAGGAGTCTGGATTTGGGCGTATTCGAGGCCAGGCCGGGGAGGAAGGGCTCCAGAGCCCAGGACCGCCAGCTCAAAGCCGTCCTGGGGCCAATGCTGGACGAGCTTGACCCCCACCATGGCCCCCCCGCCCAGTGGGGTCTTGTCCATGGGATAGCCCAAATGGCTGCCAATAAATACTAGTTTACGCATGGGGAATTGGGTGAGGAATTCCGTTAACTGTCACCGAATTCAATTAGTATACTATAACCGAATGCGGGCCGAATCCAAAAAAATCATTCTAGGCGTCGGAGCCAGGACGCCGATCGGGCACATCTCCCGCTCCTTGGCGAATCTGAGCCCCGAGGCGCTCCTACAGATCGCGGTGGAGGGCCTACTCCAAAAATCTAAGCTGCCCAAGGAAGCCGTGGACGGGCTCATCGCGGGCTGGGTGGGGCAGAGCTTTTCCGCGCCAAACATCGCCCGTGTGGCTCTCCTGCGCTGCGGCCTGCCTGAAAAAGCCCAGGCCGTCACGGTCCAGAACAATTGCGTTTCCTCGATCGAGGCTATTTCCGCGGCCGCGCGCTTCATCCTGGCCGGCGAGGGGGAACTCTACATCGCATGCGGGACCGAGTGCATGTCCCGCATGCCCTATACTATTGAAGGCAACCGCAGCCTCAAAGAACTGAGAAGCCTGGCAACGGTCAAGGAAAAATGGGCGAGCCTCCCTTCCAGCCCCCAGGTGGCCGTGATCGACTCCATGGAGGAGGGGCTGACCGATCCGGTCAAAAAAATCAACATGGCCGGCACGGCCGAGGTCTGCGCCCAAATCTACGGGATCACCCGCCAAGCCCAGGACCAATACGCCCACGAAAGCTTCAGACGGGCCATCGAGGGCTGGAACAAGGGCTTCTACGCCTCTCACGTGGTCCCGGCCAAGGCCGATGGAGCCGGCCTCGAGAAGGACGAATACCCCTTCCTGCGCAAGGATTTGGTGGCCAAACCCCAAATGTTCGCCAAGGCCCCGGCCCTTTTCGACAATTCCAGCTATTCCTTGAGGGACTTCTACCGCGACTTCGGGCATTACATTGGAAAAGAATTCCAGGAAGGAGCTACGGGCTCCGTCACCCTCTTCAACTCCTGCGGGCGCTCGGACGGGGCCGCGGCCCTTATTGTCGCGACCGAGGAGAAGGCCAAGGCCCTCGGCCTCGAGATCCTGGCCGAGCTCAAGGGCTGGGGCTTCCACGGCAACAACCCAGCCCACATGGGCGTGGCTCCCGCTTTGGCCGCTCCCGTGGCCCTCGAAAAGGCCGGCGTGAAGTTCGCAGAGCTCGACCATGTTGAATTGCACGAGCCCTTCGCCGCGACCGTTCTCTCCATCTTCAAGCTGGGCCGGGAGCGCTTCGGCCACGATTGGCAGGAAAAATTCTCCTCGGGAGCTCTAAACCCCCACGGAGGCTCTATCGCCTTGGGGCATCCCTTGGGCGCTACCGGCGCCCGGCTCATGCTGAACCTGCTCTACGCCCTGAAGGCCAACCCCACGGGGCGCTATGGAATGCTTGCGGCCTGCGCCGGAGGCGGGATGGGCGGGGCGATGGTGGTCGAAAGGCTTTAGCGTTAAACATTCATTCTTCTGAAGAAGCACCAGCTTCAATTTCTCGGCAGGAATCCTAGACGTTTGCGCCTCATGTTCTAATCCCTGATGCCGAGCCGCGACCTCAATTCCTTGCGGTGTTTGTCAACATCAAGAGCCGTTTTCCGGCCCAGGTAATAGTGCCGGACGAAAAGGAGGTCCTCGGCCAACTCCAAGGCTTGCCGGAACGTCATGGGGCTGCGCGTCTTGGCCCAGACTCCGCCGCGATCCAAGGCATCCTGCACCTTCTCCGCGTCGCGCAGGGCCGCCTCCTTGGCCGCCGCGATGGCGGAGAGGACGGCTCTCAAAAGTTCTCTCCTTTTATTTTTGCCCAAACTTTTCTTGGCGGACCACCCCCGGCTTTCCAATTCCCGCAAGACAGGATTCAGTATTCGATACGCCACGGCCCACATCTTGGCGTCGTCCGAATCCAGACGTTGGAACTGTCTTTTGAGGCCCCCGGAAATGCCTGGGCTCCGCTGGATCTCTTCGCCTATGAGGGACAAAGTGATCCCCCAATCCCCGGACGGAGGCGCGGGAGCCTCCTCCCCCAACTCCGGCAAGCCTGCTTTCTCGCGGCTGGGCGGCGTCCAAAGAAGGTCCTGCTCAGTGATGGCGCCGCTGGGAATGTGCTTCTCCATGATTTGCGGGTAGCGCGCTGTCGATTCGTCCGTGCTAGGAAGCAGCCTCTTCAGCACGTGAATCGCATTGACGGCCTCCCGCCCCTCATCGGGGGTCAGGGAGAAACTCCAATTCAGGGAATATTCCCAATGCTGATCCGGCGCGTTGAGGATTTTGTTCAAGAAATCCGCCAAGCGCGGGCTGAAAACGACCTTGCCCCAATCGCTTCCGACATCGGCGTGCCGGTCCTCCAGTTCCTCCAGGAGCTCGGGGTCGGCCCGAGAGGCCTTGGCCAAATCGCGCATTAGTATCAGGAGGCACCTGTGATAAAGGGTTTGGACATCATCCCAACCGGAGAAGTAGTTGTTGTGGCTCACCCATTCCCGGCCCTGAATGACGGCCCGCTCCAAATGGGCGAAGGCCTGCGTGTGCTCGGGGAAGCTCTTCCCCTCCAGGAAGCGAAGGCCTGTTTCGGCCTGCCGGAGAATCCCCTCCAGCTTGTCCGATATTCCGGAGCCGGAGAACTTGCTTCGCCAACCCTCGACGCGCTCCGCGACCTCGGGATCGTAATCCAGGACATCCGGATAGTCCAACTTGCTGTCCAGGTTGGCCGTGAAGTTCTTGAGGGGAGCCAGCTCGGTGCTGGCGGCCAAGGTCCTAAGCCATGCCTGGACCATGCTCCCGGCTTTTGGCCACGCCTGGGAGGACGCGTCCGCATAAGCTTCGGTCAGATAAGCCAGCGCATCCTTATCAGTGCCCTCATTGGCTTGGCGCCGCAAGAGCTCAAAGGCCCCGTTGATCTCGAGGGCCCGGACCTGGGCCAGGCGCGATTCCAAGCCCTCCACTCCGGAATACTTCAGCCGAGCGTAGCGGCGCCGGCATTCCTTAAGCTCGTCCAAGGCGTGGGCCTGCCTTTGAAATTCTCCGCTGTTTAAATTAGAAATAGCTCTACGAACCTGGACATTGATGTCCCTGAGCTCGGAAGGAAGTTCCGTCTCTTTGCTCTCAAAATCCACGAAAAGCGCGTTCCCATTTGAAAGCAGCGCCAAATGATTGTTGATCCGCAGCCACACCAGGCCGCGTTTGTAAGCGTAGGAATCCATAGCGGTCGTCTTCTGTATGTCACCGCTGATTTTCCCTTCAATGGGAATCAAAACTCCAGGGCCATAATCTTTTCGCAGGATATCGCGAATTCTTCGCCCGGCAGTGGAATCATGCCCCCCTTCGTTAAAAAATACCGGAATGGCAAAAACCGCGGCAAGCGATGCCCCATGGCCCATGTCGGGAACAACCCCGAAATGACCCAAGGCCCAGGCCCCGGCCAGGACGGCGCCGGCCAGGGCCAGCCGCGGAACCTGCTGGTCGAAAAGCCGGCCCTCCCGCGTCAAGGCCTCGGCCGCCGGCGCCCTGTTTGCGGACATAGGGGAGCGCCATGACGACATCCCGGCGCGCAGGCGCAGGGCAAAGCCCTGGAACCGCGGCAGGGCCAGGGTTGTTTGGAGCTTGATGGGCTTGAGGGTGGGACGGAGGCTGGCCCAAGCCGGGTTGAAGCCGGCGGATAAAAACAGGAGAGAAGCTAGAAAAGCCCGCAGTACCCTGGTCACAGACGCCATGATATTATAGGCTCACGGCCGGATTTAGGCATGGGCCGTTAGGGAATATCTGTGGTAGGCCGAAGGACCCGCTGGTTCAATGCGAACAGCTGGGCCCGCCGATGCCGAAGAAATTGGTGTTGCCGCCCTTGGCCCCGGCGCGGAATTCGCCCACGAAAGCCATGAGGGGATCGCGGGGGTGCAGGAAAAACCGCCTTTGCTTGAACCCCTTCGTCTTCTTCTCGACCACGATCTGCAAGGTGAACTCGCACATCATGTCCTCTTCCGTGCACTTGGTCTTGCGCTCGAGGTATTCTTTCTCCTGCTTGGTGATCTCGGTGAAACCCGCCATGATGAGGACCTGAACCTCGTCGCCCTTGGAGCCCGAGACGGGGGAGCAGTTCTTCTCCGGCATGCGGATGATGCCTTTCTCCTTGCCCTTGCGCATCTGCATCCAATTGCGCAGCTCGAGACTCTTGGCCTTGAAGCGCTGGCGCAGCTTCTTGGGGAGGCTCTCGGCGTCCACGGCCAGGAATTCCTCGATTTTTTCGGAGGAGAGCTCGCTCAAGCTCTCCAGGGAAGACTTCAAGATGAGCTCGACCAGTTCCACGGTCTCGGGAGCGGCTTTCGACGTTGATGGGGGCTGCACGCCCATGACGAGGCTCGCGTTCAATAAAAATATCCAGAAAAAATTCACTTCAGCCTCTCGGGTGATGCCTGCGATGGGCGGCCTTGAGTCCGGACTTCTCCAAGTGCGTATAGATTTGGGTCGTGGCGAGGCTGGAATGGCCCAGCATCTCCTGGACTGCGCGCAGGTCGGCTCCTCCCTGCAAAAGATGGGTCGCGAAGGTATGGCGCAGAATATGGGGGTGCAGGGGCTTGGAAATCCCGGCCTTCTTTCCCAGGGCCTTGAGGTCTCGCCAAAACTGGACCCGGGAAAGGCGGCCGCCTTTCCGGCTCAAGAACAGCTCCGGGGCGGGAGTCCGGTTTTTGAACTTTCTCTCGCGCAGGACCAGGTACTGGCGCAGAAGCGAAACGGCCCGGGCATGGACCGGGATGAGCCGTTCCTTGGCGCCCTTGCCGAAAACACGCACCCAGCCGTCCTCCAGATTTAGGGAGTCGGGCTTGAGGTCAAGAAGCTCCGAGACCCTCATGCCCGTGGCGTAGAGAAGCTCGAGCATGGTCCGGGCCCGGGCCGGCTCGAAGGCGGCGCCGCCTGAAGAGCGCAGAAGCCTCTCCATTTCCTCGATGGTCAGGAACTTCGGGAGGCGCTCGGCCAGCCTTGGCGAACGAAAGGGCTCCGCCGGGCTTTCCGAAATCCGGCGCTCCGAGACCTGAAAGGCGTAGAAGGACTTCAAGGCCTCGATCTTCCTGAACAAAGAAGACGCCTCGAGCCCTTTATCGGATTTGAGCTCCCAGAGAAAGTCGGACAAATCATCGTAAGACGCGGCCAAGGGCTCGATCTTGCGGCTCCCCAAATACCGGAAGAACTGGCCCAGGTCGGAGCCGTAGGAACGGCAGGTATTGGGCGAGAGCCCCCTCTCGAGGGTGAGATAGCGCCGATACTCCTCGAGAAGGGGGCTCTCAGCCAATCAACGGACCCCTGTCGCCGCCTTGGCGATAGGAGCCTTTCCGGGCTTCGCGGCCTGGGGCTCCTGGTTGGAGGCGCTCACCAGGAATTTGTCGCGCAGGGCCTTCTCGATGCGGGCCGCGACCTCCGCGTTCTGCTTGAGGTAGGCCTTGGCGTTCTCGCGCCCTTGGCCCAGCCTGTCGCCGCCGTAGAGAAACCACGAACCGGACTTCTCGATGATCTGGGACTCCGTGCCCATGTCTAGGAGACACCCCTCGCGGGAAACCCCGTAGCCGTGGATCATCTCGAACTCGGCCGTGCGGTAGGGAGGGGCCACCTTGTTCTTGACGATCTTGACCCGCGCGCGGGCGCCTACGACAACGTCGCCCTCCTTGATGTTCTCGATGCGCCGGATGTCCAAGCGCAGCGTGGCGTAGAACTTAAGGGCCAGGCCCCCGGTCGTGGTCTCGGGATTGCCGAACATGACCCCGATCTTATGGCGGATCTGGTTGATGAAGATGAGGCAGGTCTTGCTGCGGGCGATGGAGGCCGTAAGCTTTCTTAAGGCCTGGCTCATGAGGCGGGCCTGCAGGCCCATGTGGCTGTCGCCCATCTCTCCCTCTATCTCGGCCTTGGGGACCAAGGCCGCGACCGAGTCCACCACGATGATGTCCAAGGCGCTAGAGCGCACCAGCTTCTCGGTGATCTCAAGGGCCTCCTCCCCCGAGTCAGGCTGGGCGATGAGGAGGTTCTCGATTTCCACGCCCAATTGCTTGGCGTAGGCCGGATCCATGGCGTGCTCGGCGTCTATGTAGGCGGCCGAGCCCCCGGCCTTCTGGGCCATGGCCACGGCCTGCAAAGCCAAGGTGGTCTTGCCGGAGGACTCCGGGCCGTAAATCTCGATGATGCGCCCGCGGGGGAATCCGCCGACTCCCAGGGCCAAATCCAAGGACAGGACTCCCGTGGGAATCGTATCCACCTTGATCTTGGCGGCGCGCTCCCCCAGCTTCATGATGGCCTCGCGGCCGTAAGCCTTCTCGATCTGCGTCAAAGCCAGCTCCAAGGCCTTGCCTTTCGCGCTATCCATGCCCCTTACCCCCTCTCGCCGCGGGCTTACGAGCCGCCCGAGCCGAGTTCCGTGATTTTATCACATTTGCTCAACATTCATGAGCTCCGCGCTCGTCCTGCCCTTGACGGCGAACACTCGCAAGGCGGTTTGCCCGTCGCTCCACCAATAATCGCCCTCTTCCCGCCGAGGAGGCCCGTAGTCCGAGGACAGCCTGTCCACCAACTTGCCCAAAGGCACCGCCCCCTCTTCATACATCACCTCTAGGCGAACGAGTCTGCCTTTTTTCATCCCCAGCCACAGGACTTCTATGGGTCGGGGCATGGCCTTGACCGAGCTCCTCTCCAATCTTATACGACTGACCCCCCATTTTGGTTCCATGTAGGAGGGCCAATCACGGCTGGGGCGGTAGATTATTTGGATTTGCTCGAGGCCGTCCCCGAGAGAAAGGTGGTCCCATGTCCTAGATATGACAGCTTCATGGGAGAGCGCAATGGCCGGGGAATTAAAAAGGCTGAGGAACAGAAACAGCGCTCGCCCCATGACGCTGGAGACTGCTACCTTGCAGCACCTGGCCCCTTACCATACGGCCAGGCGCGCCGCACGGCCTTGGCGTAGTAGCGCTTTTCGCCGTTGTAATGCTTGAAGGTGATGCGCCCCAGGCGCGTGATGAAATCCTTGGCGATCTTGTAGCTGGCGTTCTGGCCGGTCAGGACCGTGAGGGCGTAGTCCCCGTTGGGGGTCAGGAAAATCGCGGAGTCATGGCAGGCCTGGCGCAGGAGCCCGGTCTTGTGGGCTATGCTCCAGCCCAAGGGCAGCCCCTTGGCGAGGCGCGAGGCGATGGCCTTCTTGCGCCTCAGAAAATCCAGCATGAGCTGGCTCGAATTCCTGTCCACCAGCTCGCCCCGGTATATTTTCTCAAGGAGCATGGTCATCTCCTGGGCCGTGGTGTAATTCTCGTGGGCCACCTTCCCGCCCCGGATGCTCATGCCCTCTTCGTAAATTCCGGTGTACACCAGGCCCATGCGCGGGAACTGCTGTTGGACGTAGCCCAGGCCCATGGAGTCGAGAAGCATGGCCGTGGCCGTGTTGTCCGACTCGTTGATCATTCGCCCGACCAGCTCCCAGACCGTAAAGCGCGAGCCGTCCGGCTGCCATTTAAGCGAGCCGGAGCCCCCCCGGCGCAAGGGCCGACGCAAGGCCAGCTTGTCGCTCAAGGACATCTTGCCCTCTTGTATCCTGTAAAAGACGCAGACCATGATGGGCACCTTGATGAGGCTGGCCGAGGGGAAGAGATCGCTCTCATGGTAGGACCAGGTCTTGCCGCTGCGAAGGTCTCGCAAGTAAATGGCCACGCGTCCGGAGTACCTCGTGGACAGGCGGGCAAGCTCCCCGGTCATCTCCCCCCATTCCTGCTCCTTTAGAATGGAGGGCGGCGCGGCCGGGGTCGGGACAGCGGCCTCTCCGGAGAAATTCAGCTTGCTGGCCACGGCGGAGAAGACGCGGGGCACTCCCTGCGCCGGACCTCCCTCCGGGCCCTGGCGCCAATTAGCCGCGGCGTACGAGGCGCCGGCCAGAGCCAAGGCGCCGATCAACAGCAAATCCACGCGGTCGAGCCTTTTTCCCGGGTTTCCCGAGGGAGAAATCATGGTGTAAGGATAACAGTAAAAACCGGAATACGCAAGGCTCTCGCCTAGAGTCGGACGCCGCAAAAGCAGCAGGCGCTCGTAGCGCGGCGCCTGCTTACTTAACCTTAGCCGCCGGGCTTGACCCGAAAGTGAGCTTTTCCCCGGAGCCGTCCAGGTCCACGTAGATGGTGGCCCCCGCCTCGAATTTCTTCATGAGAATCTCCTCGGCCAGGGGATCCTCGATCGCCCTCTGGATGGTCCGAGCCAAGGGGCGGGCCCCGTAATTGGGGTCGAAGCCGTTCTTAATGAGGAACTTCTCCGTCTCCTCCGAGAACTCGATCTTGAAGCCCTGGGTCTCTATCTTGGCCCGGACGCGGCCCAGCATGAGCTTAAGTATCTGGGCCATCTCCTCCTCGCTCAAGGGCCTGAAGACGAGGATCTCGTTGATGCGGTTGATGAACTCCGGGTTGAAGACCCGCCGCACCTCCTCCATGACCGTATCTTTCATTTTCTTGTAGTCGCGCTCCGCCGTGTCGTCGGCGGCCACGAACCCCAGGGACTTCCCCCGAGAGATAAGCCGCGCGCCTACGTTGGAGGTCATGATGAAGACGGTGTTCTTGAAGCTCACCTTGTGCCCCAGATTGTCGTTCAAGATGCCGTCGTCCATGACCTGCAGGAGGATGTTGAATATGTCAGGATGGGCCTTCTCGATCTCGTCGAGCAGAACCACCGAGTAAGGCTTGCGGCGCACCGCCTCGGTAAGCTGGCCGCCCTCCTCGTAGCCGACGTAGCCAGGGGGCGCCCCGATGAGGCGGCTCACCGCGAACTTTTCCATGTACTCGGACATGTCGATGCGGACCATGGCCTCCTCATTGCCGAAAAGGAACTCCGCCACGGCCCGGGCGAGCTCGGTCTTGCCCACGCCCGTGGGGCCGAGAAACAGGAAGGAGCCGATGGGCTTCTTGGCGTCCTTGAGTCCCGCCCGGGAGCGGCGAATGGCCTGGGAAATGATCTTGATCGCCTCCTCCTGCCCGATCACCCGCTTATGGAGATTATCCTCCATGTGCATGAGCTTCTCCGTCTCGGACTCGGTGAGGCTCGTGGCCGGAACTCCGGTCCACTTGGAAACCACGACCGCGATGTCCTCTGAGACGATCGTCGGAGTGGCCTGGTCCCGCTTCTCGCGCCACTTCTTCTTGGCTTCCTCCAGAGCCTTGCGCAATTCCTTCTCCTTGTCGCGCAGGCGCGCCGCCTTCTCGTACTCCTGGTTGGCGATGGAGGAGGATTTGTCCTTGACCACCTTCTCTATCTCCACCTCCTTCTCCTTGAATTGGGGAGGGGTCTGAGAGGTCTGCAGGCGCGCCCGGGAGCCGGCCTCGTCGATGAGGTCAATGGCCTTGTCCGGCAGGAAGCGCTCGCTGATGTAGCGGTCCGCGAGCTCGGCGGCCGCCCTCAAGGCGGCGTCGTCGTACTTCACCTTGTGGTGGGCCTCATACTTGTCCTTCAAGCCCTTCAATATCTCGATCGTCTCCTCAACGCTCGGGGGATCGACCACGATGGGCTGGAAGCGGCGCTCCAAGGCCGCGTCATGCTCGATGTACTTGCGGTACTCGTCCAGGGTCGTGGCTCCGATGCATTGGAGCTCGCCGCGGGACAGCGCTGGTTTTATCATATTGGAGGCGTCTATCGCCCCCTCGGCGGCTCCGGCCCCGATCACGGTATGGAGCTCGTCGATGAAAAGGATGACGGCGTTCTTCGAGCGCCGGATCTCCTCGATGATATTCTTGAGCCTCTGCTCGAATTCCCCGCGGTACTTGGTGCCGGCCACGACCAGGGCCAGGTCCAAGGTGAGGACCCTCTTGGAGGCCAGGATCTCGGGGATGTCTCCCGAGGAAATCTTCTGGGCCAGGCCCTCGACGATGGCGGTCTTGCCCACGCCGGGGTCGCCAATAAGGACGGGATTGTTCTTGGTGCGCCGGGCCAGAATCTGGATCATGCGCTCGATCTCGTCGGCGCGCCCGATCACCGGGTCCAGCTTGCCCTCTCGCGCCATGGCGGTGAGATCGCGGCCGAACTCGTCCAAGGTGGGGGTCTTGGACTTGGTCCGGGTGGGGGTGGCCGGGGTCTGGGAGCTTCCGCCCTGCCCGTGCTGGGCCTGGCCCTCGCCCAGGAGGTTCAAAACCTCCTCGCGGACCACGTCCAGGCGCAGGCCTAGGTTCTCGAGCACCCTCGCGGCCACGCCCTCCTCCTCGCGGATGAGCCCCAGGAGGAGGTGCTCGGTGCCGACGTAGGAGTGCCCCATGTGCTGGGCCTCCTCGACCGCGTACTCGAGGACTTTCTTGGCGCGGGGGGTGAAGGGAATCTCGCCCAAAAGCATCACGTTGTCGCCCGTCCCCACGATTTTCTCGATCTCCGAGCGCACGCGCCTCAAGTCCACCCCTAGATTGGCCAAGACCTGAGCCGCCACGCCCTCCCCGAGAGCGATGAGCCCCAGCAGGATGTGCTCGGTCCCGACGTAATCGTGGTTGAGGCGCTTGGCTTCTTCCTGCGCGATGAGAATCACTCTCTGCGCCCTTTCCGTGAATCGGTTGGACATGTTATCTCCTAGGAACCGCGATTCAATCCTACTACTAGTATGTTTCGATTTTGTTAAAAATGCAAGGCTTCGAATCGCCGCGAATTATTTTACAAATTTTAAAGCGGGGTGTCGTCGAGAAGTATCCGCGACAGGGGTTCAGCACTTCTTGCGGCAGGCCCGGAATTTGAGGAGCTCTTGCACGGCCGGCGAAGATTCCTTCTTAAGTCGAGACAGCAGAGCGCACGACAAGTCCGCGCGCGGCCCCACGGTTTTGAACCAGGCTTCCAAATCACCGGAGCTTTCAAGCGGCTTGTTGAAAGAGCGGCCAGCGGGGTATGAGATCTCAAGCTCGCGGTCCGGGAACTTGTCCTTGAAATGGAAAAACAAGCCGCGCTCGTCCACGCATGAAGGCTTTGTTTCTAAAGGCACGACAAACAGGGGCGATAGACCCGCGGGCAGCTCCACCTTGATCGCGATCTCAGATGGAGGAGGAAGGGCCCATTGATTGAGCGGCGTTAAGTAATAAATCAAACGTTTCGCGGCCCATGGCGTCCCTCCCTTTTGAAACCACGTCTTGTCCACGAACCACGGCTTCTCACCTACCGGATACTCTCGGCCGACGTAGAAGCTCCCGCTGTCATAAACCCCGAACTCGTAAGAAGTACGCAAAACATGCTTGCGGCCCTTCCTAAACGAAGCTTTCCAAACATAACCCAAGGTTATCGTCCTGGTTGAGACTCCAAAGCCGTCGAGCCATTTAAGCGCCAGGGGAAGAATCTCTTCGCCATCAATAAAGGTTTTAAACGAGGACACTCCCGGAGCTTGGACGCCATCCAGGCCCTCGCTGTCGATAAAATCAGCCATCCAATCGTGCACCGGGAAGCCGAACTGGACATCCGCCGCGTCATCAAAGGTTTCAATCCGATAGACCGCGTCCGCCGTCCACGAGGGGGAAAATCTCGCCCAAGCCTTCGCCAAGGAAGAACACTCCCGAACCTTCCCAATGGTGGCGAACTCGTGTTCGCCTGTGGCATAATCATACTCATCCGGAGGCAGCTGCGGCTTGCCGCGGAAAAGGACTTCATAGCAGACGGCCTTCTTTACGGGGCCGAGGACCAACTCTTCCCTCTCCACTCTTAAATGCCTATTGTTGACTGGCCTTAAAGTGTCGCCGGCCCCCCAGAAAAAGCCATCATTGGCCCGGGCGGAGCGAAAAGAGAGGACCAATGCCCCTGCGAGGAACATCATTCGAACCATAAGCATTACTTTTATAGCAGTTCCGCTGCCTGAGGAGCTAGCAGAACATTCGCCGGCGCCGCTGGCCGCGCCGATGATCACGAAATTTGACTTCTAACGGGGCTTGGGATACTATTGACGCATGTCACTACAGTCCAAAACGCTCATTTTGGTCGGTCCGCCGCCTTCCGCCAAGAAATTCATCCTCCAGAAGCTCAAGACCCTCGGCGTGCTGACAATCGAGCTGGAAGCCTCCGACCAGCAGCAGGCCTTCGCCAAGGTCGAGGACTATCTCAAAGACGGGAAAGTGGACGGGGCTTTGACCTTCTCGGAAAACGCGGTCCCGCTCTGCGCGGCCCTGTGCGAACGTTTCGGTTGGGCGGGCCATCCCCTGAAGGCGGCGCTCAACGCCCGCAGCAAAATCCTGACCCGCAAGGCCTTGGAGGCGGCCGGACTCTCGCGCTACTCCCCGGCCTGGGCGGAGGTGAAGAGCGTTCGGGACTTGGAGAGAGAATCGAAAAGAATCGGATTTCCTCTCGTCTTGAAGCCCGCCTGGGGCGAGCAAAGCCAGTTCGTGGTGCGATTGGACAACATCTCGGAGGTCAAGAACGCCTTCGAATACATCAAGGCCAACATGACCCCGATTTTCGACCCGATCTACTCCCAGGGCACCGAGATCGTCGCCGAGGGCTTCCTCGACGGCGCGGAGATAGACGTCGATCTCCTGGTGCAGGACGGGGAAATACGGTTTCACGCATTCACGGACAATTTCCCCACCAAGGAGCCGTTCTTCGTAGAGACCGGGGACGCCATGCCCTCCCGCCACGAGTCCTCGGATCTGGCGAAAGTCCTTTCCATGGCCCGGGAAATCCTCCCGGCCCTGGGGCTCAAGAACGGGGCCCTTCATCTCGAGGCCAAGATGGACGCCGCGGGGCCGCGCCTCATCGAGGTCAACGCCCGCATGGGCGGGGACTACCTCTACGACTGGATCAAGACGGTCTGGGAGGTGGACCTCATCGAGGAGGCAACCCGCATCGCGGCGGGACTGCCCTGCGCCCCGAGAACCCCGCCGGAGGCCAAGGCGCATCTGGTGGGCAAATACTTGATCCCGGCGCACTCCGGCGTGATCTGCGGTCTGGCCAGGCCGGATAATTTCGACCCCCAGAAAATACGCGATCTCACTCTTCTAAAGGAATTGGGGGACGCCGTGCTGGTTCCGCCAGAGGGCTTCGAGACCGTCGGCTGGATCGTGGGTCGGGGCAACACCTACGCAGAGGCGGAGGAGAACCTGGACGAGGCCCTGCGCACCATCTCCGTCAACATCGCGCGCTACGACTCGACCTCCTCCATAGGCAAGACCCGCAGGAAAAACCGCTTCAATGCGGCGCAAGTAGCCAGGCGCCGCATACTTCAATCGGCGCGCATGGAGAAGATCCGAGGGTTCGGCTCGCGCTCGACCAAGGAACTCCACGTGGGGATTCTCTGCAACGTCTACGAGGGCGCCTCAGAGCCCGGCGGAGAAAGCGAGGCCGCGGTGCACCAGGACCTGACCTCCGTGGGGCTCAACATCCGAAAGGCCCTCGAGAAAAAGGGGCACCGAGCGACCTTCTTCGACATGAACGAAACCCCCCTGCCGTTCGAGAAGATCGCCGAAGCCAACGTGGACCTGGTCTTCAACGTCTGCGAGAGGATCAACAACTCAAGCCTCCTGGAGCCCCACGCCGCCGCCATCCTCGACTGTCTGGGCCTGCCCTACACCGGCTCCAACCCGCAGACCCTGGCCCTGTGCATAGACAAGATCAAGGTGAAGAAGCTGCTCGAGTACCATGGGCTTCCCACGCCCAAGTTCGACTACATCTTCCACAAGGACGAGAAGATCCGCGAGGACCTGCGCTACCCGCTCATGGTCAAGCTCGCCAACACGGACAACTCCATCGGGATCTCCAACCAATCCGTGGTGACAAGTCTCAAGGCCCTGAAGGAGCAGGCCCACCATCTCCTGGAGAAATCCAACCGGCCCGTGCTCATCGAGGAGTACATAGAGGGAGACGAGCTCGATGTGAGCATCATGGGCAACGAGGACCGGGTAAAGGTCCTGCCCCTCTCGCGCCCCATCTTCGACGACCTTCCGCCTGGCACCTGGCACATCTATCCCTTCCAGGCTAAATGGAGCGCGAACTCCGTCTACGAAAAGATCCGGGTGGAACGGCCGGCCAATTACTCTCAGAAGCTCACAGCGCTCATATCGGAGATATGCCTAGACGCTTACAACATCTTCGACTGCCACGACTACGCGCGCATCGAGGTGCGGGTGGACAAACTCGGCAATCCCTACATATTGGAGATCAACCCCAACCCATCAATAAACGCCGGAGACTGCGTCCCGGCCTGCGCGGAGATGATCGGCCTCGGCTACGAGGACTTCATCGAGGAGATATTAAAGGAGGCGATCCTGCGCCACCGCTCCCGGCCGCCCTACTACCACCTTCAAAGCGCGCTCACGACCTTGTGAGGATCAGATAAGGGCCGAAGCTCGCTTCGGCCCTGAAGTGTGTCTTTATGTAGTTTTCCAAAATCGTCCCCGTGGCCTTCTGCGGCCGTATCATCCTCGGCCAGTTCGGGACTATGACGCAGGAGACCCGGTGGACCTCCAGCTCTTCGGCGATCCTCCTCTGGATGTCTGGCCTTGTCGTGATCCCCGGGAAGAAGTCGTAAACCGAGGCCCCCGGACGGCGGTCAAGTAGGAAGTAAAGGAGGAGAGGGGTTTCGTTGCCCATGTCGAATCGCCGATGGTAGATGAATATCCTTCCATCGGCAGGCACGTGCCTGCCGACGAACTTCTGCAAGCCCTCAAGGGCCTCCGCCTCCTCCTGCGGGATCAGGAGGCCCTTGGCCGGGGGCAGGCTCACGAGCCTGTGATAGGGCCGGGGGAGAATGGGTTTGCACAAGAACATGAGAAGCCCCAGCCCCCCCGCCAGCGCCGCCGCAAGTCGGGAGAGCCTCCGCGGACCCGGCTTCCGGCTTTCCATTCCCCGCGAAATCAGAAACGCGGCCAGGATGAAGAACGGGGCGGAGAAGGAAAAGAGATTCCCGCTCTTGATGAAATAGCCCCAGAGGCAGGTCCCGAGAAACAGCAGGGCCGACGCCGCCTGTTCGCGGCGGTCCATGAGAGAATCCGCCGCCATTCGTTTGAGCCACCAGAACCAGGAAGCCAGGAAGGCCAGGAACACGGCGTCGCGGTAGGCGTCATAAAGAAGCCAGGCCCGCAGGCGCAGATGAACCCGAGCTTCCGGATTCAGGAGGAAGCTCGGGAAGGGATGTGGAAAAAAGCTCTGGAAGCTCAATGTCGTGACGTGCTCAAGGTAAGCCCTGGGGTAATCCACGAAGCTCAGCTTTAATGCCGCCTGGGGGACGTTCCATAGCAAGTAGCCGGCCAGGGGAGATATCGCAAGAATAATTCCGACGGCTAGAAGACCGAATTTCTCGGTCAAGGAAGATTTGGAGGCATCCCCGCCCGCCTTCGGCGATGACGACAGCGCGGCGCTCGCCAGCTGGGCAAGCAGGGCGTACAGACCCATGTCATAACGCATGAGAAACGTCAGACCGACGTTGGCGCCCCCCAGGACAAGCCAGCCTCGGCGCCTCGTGAACAGGAATTCTATCAGGCAGCAGGAGGAGGCGAGAGCGGTCAAGGTCGCGGGAACCGTGGAGTGCACGCCGGCCGGGTCGTTTCCGGCGAAGGTCCCGGTGCCGAGGCCTAAGGTCGCCAAAGCGCATCCCGCCAAGGCCGCGGCCTCTCCTAATCCGATGCGCTTGGCGGCGCGGTAGAGCAGGATCACGATCAGCCATTTCGGCATGCAGGTCATGAAGAAGCGCGCCGCGAACAAGGACTTGCCGAAAATCTTGAAGACCAGGGCCAGGAAGTAGAAAGAGCCGGGGGTGGGCCATTCCGCGAAGTCCCGAAATGGGACGGCGCCGTTCAACACCTCGACGGCGCCGACCACGTGGATGCCCTCGGTATTCCACTGATAAATATGGAAGTATGTCTCGGAAGAAAAATAGAGGAAAGCAAGAAGCCCCAAAAGGATCGCGCCCCTTCTCCGACTAAGCTCCATGCTTATCGCCAATCCAACCTAATTTCTCCAAATACTTTTCCAGGGCGCGCGCCGCGAGCTCATAGGCTCGCCCATTGGGGTGGTCGTAATCGTAGCGCATCTCGTAGAGCTCGTCTCCCCCTCCGTCCGCGAACACCGGCTTTAAATCCAGCATGGGCAAGTGGAGCTCGCCCACTATGCGGGCGATACGGCGATGCGGCTGCGGCCAGCCGTAGCCGGGGAACACCTCGTACTGCGTCGGGAAAACAATCACGAGGAGACGAATGCCTCTCCGGGCGCAAAGCGCCTTCATTCGCGACAGCGGCGCGCGTATTTTTTCCCAGGCCTGGGCGTCGAGCATCCAGGGGAGGGCGTCCTTGAGCAGGCCCGGGTCGTAGCGGTACTCCTCCAGATAGCGCTCGGCCGCGCGGGCCGTGGAGGGGTCTGCCGGGAAATACGCGGCCAACGCCGCGCGGTCGGCTTGGGTCAATGGCTTGGGCACGGAGAAAAGCGGCCTCTTGGGCCTCTGATGCCGCTGGATGAAGTAATTGCAGGCCCTGGCAAGCTCGCTCTTGAAGGCCACGTCCCTCAGCCAAGAGAAAAGCGGCCGCCTCGGCGAGGATTTCTTGTCCGCATGGGTCTGGTATTCCTTGCGCCCCACGTGGTCGTTCATGAACAGCCCCACCGCCACTATGTCGGGCTCCAAGGCCAGGCCCTTGAGGCGCAGGAAGGCCTCGTAGTCCCAGATGTCGTAGCCGCGCGCGCCTCCGTTCAAGACCTCCCAAGAGGCATCCCCCCCCCGGCGCAGGAACGCCTCAAGCCTGGCCGAGAGCGTTTCCGCCTCCGGCACCAAGGCCCCGAAGACCACGGAGTCCCCCAACAACAGGACGCGCCGTCGGCCCGCCGGCTTTCTGAGGGGAATCTCCGGACCGCGCAGGCCCAGACTATTGATGCGATACTCTATGTGGAGGGCGAGGGCCCGGGGCGAGGTCACGACCCCGGGATTGTTGAAGTACGGAGGGACTTCCCTGCCGCTCGGCACGGTCTCCCGGGGAATGCGACCCACCTTCCAGCGCGCCCCGATCTCGAGAGCCGCGAGCAGCGCCGCGGCCGCGGCGCAGGAAATCGCGGCCGCCAGGAGCCCCTTGGCCGCTTCCCGGTTCATTAGAACAGCGTATAGATGAAGGGGGCGACCACGGAGGTCTCGGTGAAGATGAGGAGAAGCCCGAACAGCATGAACACCAGAATCATGGGGACGAGCCAGAAGCGCTTGCGCGTTTTCATGAAGGCCCATAATTCTTTAAGGAACTCAAAGCGCATATGCCGCTCTCCTCCCGGTGCCAGGCACCTTAGAACTGCCTCTCATAACTGGACAAATCTTCCCCGCTGGTCCGAGTTTTCCAATAGGAAGGCTCGGAGCCCCATTCCCGCTCAAGAGGATCCCCCGAGAACAGGCGCAGGGCCAGTCCCACCGGAGTCATTACGAGGTAGTACATGACGCCAAGGACGAGGGCGGTATTGATCCGGGCCAGGACTTTGGCGCCTTTCATCCAGCGGCGCAAGACCGGCTCCAGGGCCGCCGGACGGGCGAGCGCCGCCAGGGCCGAGGCCAAGCCCAAGCCCAGGATCCCGGGGGCGATCCTCCAGCCTTTCAGGGACCAGCGCCAAAAGGCCACGGCGCAAAGCCCTCCCAGTACCAGGCCGAAGACCCGCAGCTCCTTGAGGCTGAACTTTTTCTCAGTCAAGAACGAACTCCTTCATCCACTCGCGGCTGTCCTCGCCGCGACCCTGCTTCTTCTTGTCCAGGAGGCAGTTGCCCAACACCAGGTAGTCTATCTCCGTGCGCATGAAGCAGGTGTAGGCGTGCTCGGGCGTGCAGACAATGGGCTCGCCCCTCACGTTGAACGAGGTGTTGACGAGAACCGGACAGTCGGTGAGCTTGTAGAAAGCCTCCAGGACGTCGTAATAGGCGGAGTGGACATCTCGCGTCACCGTCTGGATCCTGGCGGAATAGTCTATGTGAGTGACGGCCGGGATGGTGGAGCGCGGCTTGTTGAGCCTCTCGATCCCGAAGAGCTTTTTCTGCTCCTCCGTCTCGGACAGGCGGTGCTCCGCGCGCACGGGCGCCACCAGGAGCATGTAGGGGCTATCGTAGTCAAAGTCGAAATAGCGCGAGACCTGCTCCCGCAGGACCACGGGGGCGAAGGGCCGGAAGGACTCCCGGAACTTGATCTTCAAATTCATCTTGGACTGCATGGCGGGGTCGCGGGGGTCTCCCAGGATGCTGCGCGCCCCGAGGGCTCGCGGGCCGTATTCCATGCGCCCCTGGAACCAGCCGACCACCTTGCCCTGGGCCAGAAGCTGCGCGACTTTACTGGGAAGCTCCGCCGCCTCCAGAATGGCGTAGGGGGCATTCTTCGACCGCAAGTAGGCTTCTATTTCTCGATCCGTGTAGGCGGGCCCTAGGAAAGATCCGCCCTGGGAGTCGTGAAGTCCGTCTACCCGGCGCGGCTTGTCCAAGTAGTGGTACCAGAGAAACAGCGCCGCCCCCAGGGCCCCGCCCGCGTCTCCTGCCGCCGGCTGGACCCAAATATTATCGAAAACTTTCTCGGCCCATATCTTGCCGTTGCCCACGCAGTTCAAGGCCACGCCTCCGGCCAGGCACAGGTTCTTGGAACCGGTCTCCTTGCGCGCGTGCCGCGCCATGCGCAGCATCACTTCCTCCGTCACGGCCTGAATCGAGGCGGCCAAGTCCATCTCTCGCTGGGTCAGATCGGATTCTGGCGCGCGCGGGGGAGCGCCGAAGAGGCGGTGGAAGCGCTCGTTAGTCATGGTGAGGCCCGCGCAGTAATCGAAATATTCCAGGTTGAGCTTGAAGGAGCCGTCTGCCTTCAAGTCCATAAGCTCCTTGTAGATGAGGTCGGCATAACGCGGCTCGCCGTAAGGGGCCAGGCCCATCACCTTGTACTCCCCGGAGTTCACCTTGAAGCCCGTGTAGTAGGTAAAAGCGGAATAGAGCAGCCCCAGGGAGTGCGGGAAGTGGAGCTCTCCCTTCAGGGAGAGCTTATTGCCCTGCCCGAATCCATAGCTCGAGGTGGCCCACTCGCCCACCCCGTCCATGGTCAAGACCGCGGACTCCTGGAAGGGAGAGGGGAAGAAGGCCGAGGCCGCGTGGGATTCGTGATGCTCAGTGAAAAGAATCTTGCCCTGGTAGCCCAGCTTCTCGCGCATGGCCTCGCGCAGCCACAGCTTCTCCTTGAGCCAAAGGGGCATGGCCATGGCGAAGCAAGCCCAGCCCCGCGGGGCGTAGGCGAGGTAGGTCTGGAGGATGCGCTCGAACTTGAGTAGAGGCTTGTCGTAGAAGCCGACGAGATCGAGCTCCGCGGCCGATATCCCGCCCTCCTTTAAGCAGTACGCGATCGCGTTGGCCGGAAAACTCTGGTCGTGCTTCTTGCGGGTGAAGCGCTCCTCCTGGGCCGCGGCGACGATCTTGCCGTCACGCACCAAAGCCGCCGCGCTGTCGTGGTAAAAAGCCGAGATGCCGAGGATATTCATCCCAAGTTTCTATTTTGTAATATCCCGGGGCGAAAGTCTAGGCCGCGTCCGAGTTGGGGTCGAGCATCTTGCGCGCGGCCTCCGCACCTCGTATCGGAAGCCCCGCGGGATCGAGCAGGCCCACCTGCGCCAGAACCCCGGCCTGATCCCAGTAGATATGCTCGTGCGCGATCTTTCCGCCCTTGACCCCCACGACGACCACCACGCACATCTCCACTTTCCGTCCAGTGGGCGCCACGCCCGGCAGGAGCCAATCCATCGTCATCGTGTGCGTGAATCGGATCACCAGCTCGTCAACCAACTGGTCCGTGCCCACCGTGCGCGAGACATTGATCATCTCCACGTCCGGCGGAAAGAATTTTCCGATCAAATGGTCTCGATAGAACGCGCGCACTCCCTCCCGCCCCGTTCCGTTCACCATCGTCGGCGCGTTGACAAGATGAGGGGACTCCGTCATCGTCGCCATCGTCTCCTCCAGGTCCGCGCGCATTTCCGCGCCCACGTGCCGCTCGAACAACTCCACCATCGCCTTCTGCCGCGCCGACAAAGTCCGGGTTGCCGCCATTTTATTCCTCCAATTGCCGCCGCGATCGGACGCCGAGGGTCAGGCCGTCCACCCGCACCACCTCGACCTCCGCGCCCGCGGGGATCGCGCCCGCAAGGCTCTTGGCCCGCCAGAGCTCGCCTCCCAGGCGCACGGTGCCCAGCGGCTCGAGGGCGACTTCCACGACGGCCCGAGAGCCGACCAGCCCCCCCGCTCCGATCCCGCTTTTTTTTGAGAAGGACTGCTTGGTCACATACAACAGCCCCCCGAAAACCGCGGCCTCGAGGCCCGTGTCGCGAAACACCATGAGCCCTCCCATGAACAAGGCAGCTGTTCCGCTCAGGGCCAGAAGACCGAAACTCGCGATCTTGAGCTCCAGTATGTAGAGGAGAAACCCAAGCAGGATCAGCAGGACCCCGGCGTAGCCGGCGGACAAAGTCTGGAAGGAATAAAAGGCCAGGATAAGGGAAACAGCACCCACGATGCCGGGCAGGATGAGCCCCGGGCTATAGAGCTCGATGAGAAGCCCCGAGACCCCCAAGGTCATCAGGATCATCGCGATGTTGGGGTCCGAGACCGCCGCGAGCAGCCTCTGGCGCCGCGTCATCTCGAAACGCTCGATCGCGGCGCCGCGGACACGCAAGGGCCTCCCCGGAAAATCCTTCAGGACTTTGCCGTCCATCCGAGCCAGCAACTCGTCCAAGTCCTTGGCCTCCAGGTCCACGATGTTCCGGCGCACCGCCTCCGAGGAGATGACCGAGGTGCTTTTAGAAACCACCTGAAAAGCCCAATCCGCGTTGCGCCCCCGCCGAGAAGCGATGGCCTTGAGATACGCCGTCAAGTCGTTGGCAACCTTCTCCTCCATGACTGAATCCTTGGCTTCCTTTTCCTTGACCCCGGAAACTCCGAGCTGGATCGGATGCGCGGCCCCGATATTGGTCCCAGGGGCCATGGCCGCCACGTGGGCCGCCATGGTGATGAAGACCCCGGCGGAAGCCGCCCTGCCGCCGCTCGGCCAAACGTAGACCGCGACCGGGATGGGGGAGCCCAGTATGCCCTTGACGATCTCGCGCATGGAGAGATCAAGCCCCCCGGGAGTGTCGAGCTCGATGACCAAAGCGTCATAGGAGCCGGCCGCGGCCTTGCCGAGCGCGCCAGAAAGGTACTCAGCCGATGCCGGGTTGATGATCCCGGAGTAGGAGGCGAGCAAGACGCGCGGTCGGGCCTCGCTCGCCAGGACAGGCGAGCCGAAAAGAAGCGCGATCAGGCCCGGGACAAAAGCTCTCCCAAACATGGATTTAAGGGGACCCCTAATGCACGATCTTCATGCGCGAGGGGGGCCAATAGATGAACCAGGCCTTGCCCTTGAGGTACTTGGATTCCACGGGGCCCCAATAGCGCGAATCGCAGGAGCGGTCCCGGTTGTCGCCCATCACAAAGTAGCCGCCGGGGGGAACCGTGACCGGACCGAAATAATCCCTCTGTATCTCCTGAAGCTCATGGTCCAGGGCATGGCTTTGCCAAAGCTCCTGGTAGCGCTGGGGAGAAAGAGCCGCGGCCCGGACGGACTCCGGCTGGCGGCCGTCGCCGTCGATGTATTGGGCGTAAGGCTCATCGGGGAGCTCCCGCCCGTTGAGGAACACCTTGCCCGCAGAGACCTGAATCCGGTCCCCGGGAAGCCCGACCACTCTCTTTATGAAATCCTTCCCGTATTGGACAGAGCCGCAGTGGAGCTCCCGGGGGTCATCGGCCGGAAAGCGGAATACGATGACGTCCCGGCGGGCCACGGGCCGCAAGGCCAGAAGCCTCTTGCCCGTGAAGGGGACCCTCAGCCCGTAGATGAACTTATTGACGAAAAGATGGTCCCCCACGAGGAAGGTCCTCTCCATGGAGCCGGAGGGGATCTTGAAGGCCTGGACCACGAAGTACATGAGCACCGCGGCCAGGAACACGGCGGAGAAAACCGTCTCTGACCACTCGGCATCCTCGGAGAGAAAGTACCTCGCGCGCGAAACTCTCTGAGAGGCCTGGGAGCCCCGCCAAAATCCAAGGGCTCCGGCGATGAAGGCCACGGCCAATCCCGGGTAGAGCTCTCGGGCGGATAAGGCGTCCGGGACCACGCTCAGGAGGCGCGATCGGCTCTCGAAAGACATCACGACCACCAGCATGACCGAGAATCCCGCCAGAGCGCAGAATAGGCCGTGCCAGAGCCCCGTCTTGAGCGGCGTGTCCAGGGCCTTGGCCTCTTCGAACCGGCGGCTCAACCAGGCATAAAGCCCCATCGCCACGCCTATGAACATCAATCTTCCTTCCATGTTTATCCCTTCTTTTCCTCGTCCAGTTTCAGGATGGCCAAGAAGGCTTCTTGCGGGATCTCCACGGATCCCAAAAGCTTCGCCTTTTTCTTGCCTTCCTTCTGCTTCTCCAAAAGCTTGCGCTTGCGCGTGATGTCTCCGCCGTAGCACTTGGCCAGCACGTCCTTGCGCCGGGCCGACAGAGTCTCCCTGGCGATGACCTTGCCGCCGATGCGGGCCTGGATCGCGACCTCGAAATTCTGCCTGTCGATGAGCTCCTTGAGCTTCTCGCAGAGGGCCCGTCCAACGAAGTGCGCCTTGGATTTATGCACAATCTGGCTCAGAGCGTCAACTGGCTCGCCGTGGATGAGTATTTCGAGCTTGACCATGTCGGAGGCCCGAAAACCCTCTGGAACGTAGTCCAGGGATGCGTAGCCCTTGGAGACCGACTTCAGGCGGTCGTAGAAATTGACCACCATCTCGCAGAGGGGAAGGTGGTACTTGATGAGGATGCGCCCTCCGGGCATGTACTCGATGCTCTCATACTCGCCCCGCCTGTCCTTGAGGAGGTTGAGCACGCCCTCCTGATGCTCCACGGGAAGCACGATGGTGATGAGAACGAAGGGCTCCTCGACGCCCTGAATGTCTCCGTGAGGCGGGAATTTGGCGGGATTGTCCAAGACTCTCCAAGAAGAGTCCGCGCAAGTGCGCACCCTGTAGACCACGTTCGGGCTCGTCACGATCAGGCTCAGGTTGAACTCGCGCTCCAGGCGCTCCTTGACGATGTCCATATGGAGCAGGCCCAGAAATCCCAGACGGAATCCGAAGCCCAGGGCCTGGGAATTCTCCTGCTGGTGGTCGAAGGAGCTGTCCTCGAGATGGAGCTTCTCCAGGGCCGCGGAGAGCGCCGGATAGTCCGCAGGATTGATCGGGAAAACCCCCGCAAACACCACCGGCTTGGCTTCCTTATAGCCGGGTAGGGCCTGTGCCAAGGGCCTGGCGGCCTCCATCAAGGTATCGCCCACTCTCACTTGGTGGATGTCCTTGATGCCGCAGACCACATACCCAACCTCGCCCGCGGACAGCCGCTCGGCCGCCACCTGCTTAGGCACGAGGTAGCCGACCTCCTCCACGACGACCTCGTGCTGGGTCGAGAAAAATCGCAGCTTGAGTCCCGAAGCCATGGTCCCGTCCACGACCCGCACGAGAAGGATCACGCCGCGGTAAACGCTGTAGACGGAGTCGAAAATCAAGGCCGACAGCGGGGCTTGGGCGTCTCCGCTGGGAGCCGGGATGTCGCGCAGGATAGCGCCCAGCACATCCGCGGTGCCGAGCCCCTTCTTGGCGCTGACGAGGACCGGGTCCTCGATAATTCTCAAAGTCTCGAAAATCTGCTCCGTCACGCCCTCCACGTCCGCCGCGGGAAGGTCCACCTTGTTGATCACCGGAATGAGGCGCAGGTTCAACTGCTGGGCCAAGCTCGCGTTGGCCAAAGTCTGGGCCTCCACGCCTTGAGTGGCGTCCACCACGAGCAGGGCCCCCTCGCAGGCGGCCAGGGCGCGCGAGACCTCGTAGGAAAAATCCACGTGCCCCGGGGTGTCTATGAGATTAAGAACGTGCGGGGCGCCGTCTTGGACGTACCTCATGCGCACCGCCTTGGCCTTGATGGTGATGCCCCTTTCCCGTTCCAGCTCCATCGAGTCCATGACCTGCGCCTGCATCTGGCGGCTTTCGATGGTCCCGGTGGCCTCCAAGAGACGGTCCGCCAAGGTGGACTTGCCGTGGTCGATGTGGGCGATGATGGAGAAATTTCGTATCAGATGGGTCGGGGTTCGAGACGTCATGCAAGCTATAAGCCCTGGTCGGCCAGAAGCCGCCTGATTTCCTCGGAATCCGAGCAATCCACGGCCTTATCCACGAGCTTGGCAAGCGCCTGGTAGCGCATCCCCCGCACCGCCTGCTTGATCCTGAGGTACAGGCGCGGAGTGACAGAAAGGCTGTCCACCCCCAGCCCCACCAGGAGCGGGACGGCGTGGGGATCCGAGGTCATCTCCCCGCAGACGCTCACCCATTTGCCCTTGCGGCGCGCGGTCTTGACGATTTGGTCGAGCAGGCGTATGACCGCGGGATGGAAAGGATCGTAGAGATGAGTCACGTGCTCGTTGATGCGGTCCACGGCCAAGGTGTATTGAATCAGGTCGTTGGTCCCGATCGAAATGAAGTCCACCAGGGGCAGGAGCGACTCGAGGATGAGCGCGGCGGCGGGGATCTCCACCATGATGCCGAGCTCCGCCTTCTTTGCGCTCTCGATTCCCTCGGCCTGGAGCTCGGCCTGGGCCTGGGCCAGCAGGCGCTTGACGCTTTGGATCTCGCCCAAGGAGGAGACCATGGGAATGAGTATGCGGACGTGGCCCTTGACGCAGGAGCGCAGGACCCCGCGCAGCTGGACCTTAAAGAGATCAAGGTGCCTCAGGAACAGGCGCACCCCGCGCAGGCCCATGAAAGGATTGGTCTCGTTCTGCGGGCCCTCGAGGCCCAGCTGGCTCAGGCGGTCCCCGCCCAGGTCCGCGGTGCGTATGACCACGGGCTTGGGGTCCAAGGCCTTGACGATGGCCAAATAAGCCTTGGCCTGCTCCTCCTCGGTCGGAGGCGAGGTCCTGTTGAGGAACAAGTATTCTGTCCTGAAAAGCCCGATGCCGTCCGGATGAAGGGCCGCCACGGCCTTGACCTCGTCGGGCGAATCGAGGTTGACCTCGAGGTGGAAGCTTTTCCCGTCCAAAGTAACTGCGGGCAGGCCCCGGAGTTGCTCAAGAGCCCGCTCCTCCTGCAGGGACTTCTGCTGCACCCGCTGGTACTTGGCCACGGTCTCCGGCCCTGGGTTGATGATGACCATGCCCTGCTCGCCGTCGATGATGATGGAATCTCCGGTCTTGACCCGGCGGCTCACGTCCGAAAGACCCACCACGGCGGGAATGCTCATGCTTTGCGCCAGGATCGCGGTGTGGCTGGTTTTGCCTCCGAGGTCGGTGGCAAATCCCAAGATCTTGGTCTCCTGCAGCCCCAAGGTGTCCGAGGGAAGGAGGTTGCGGGCGATCAGGATGCAGCTGTGGTCTATATCGGAGAGGCTGCGCTTGCTTTGCTTCAAGAGATGCGAGAGAAGTCTCTTGCCGACGTCGAAAAGATCGTGTCTGCGTTCGCGGAAGAACTCGTCCTCCATCTTCTCGAATTGCTGGTTGACGACCTCCAGGGCCTCGGAGAGGGCGAACTCGGCGTTGACCCCTTCCTTCATGATGCGCTTGGCCACGTCCCGGGTGATCAAGCTGTCGCGCAGGATCAGCCTATGGGTATCTATGAGCTTGGCGTGCTCGCGCCCCAGGAGCTTGAGCACCTTGCTCTCGGCCGCGTCCAAGTCGCGCAAAGTCGCCTTCTGGGCCGCCTTGAAGCGCTTGACCTCGGCGCTCAGAAGTTCCTTGGGAAGCTCTATGCGGTTGACGACGATCTCCTCGTCTTCCATGACATAGACCTTGCCCATGGCGATGCCCGGGCTGGCGGGAATTCCCTTGATGACTATCACGAGCGCCTATTCCTCATCGAATTTGCGCTCGAAAAGCTTTTCAAGGCCCTCTATGGCCTGCTTCTCATCGGACCCCTCGGCCCGAATCTTGAGCTTGGACCCTTTCTCCGCGGCCAGGAGCATAAGGCCCATGACGCTTTTGCCGTTGATCTCAAGGCCGTCCTTGGAAACATGTATCGAGGACTTGAAGCGGCAGGCCTCGTGCACGAACAGGGCCGCGGGACGAGCGTGGAGTCCGAGCTTGTTCTTCATCACGAATTCCCTCTCGATCATGGAGCCCATCCCGCTGCCGCGGCGAGAGCCCCCGCCAAAGCGGTAAGGCCGTAAAGACGATAGGCCGAGAACCAAGGCGAAAATCCCGCCGCCGCGTAAGCCACGAGGGCAAGCCACCCGAGCCACGGCTGTGGCGCCGGCGCTCCCGGCCAGGAGGCATCGGCGATCAAGGCATACACCCCCAAAGCCAACACCAGGCCCATTCCCCTCAGGCGGAGGATCCAAGCCTGCCAGCGAAAACCCTTGAGCTTGACCGCGATTTGTTCCCGCCACTCGTAGCCCCAGCGCAGGCCCCGCCAGCGCAGAAACAATGCCGGGGCGTTGTACGCGGCCAGATAGACCGCCGCCATGGCCGGGAAGGCCGCGGCCCCCGCTCCCAAGCGCCACAAAAACAGCCCCAGCGCCGCGGCCAAGGCCGCGCAGAAAGGCTGAAGGGCCCCCCAAAACAGGGCGTCTCCTATCCCCGCCAAGGCGCTGGCCACGGCGGCCTTGAGGGCCTTGAGCTTGAGTATCTTCGCCTCGCGCTGGTCCCGCGGCGCCCTCGCGATGTCCTCCTCGAGCGCGCAAATCATGCCCAAAACCAGGCAGGCCATGGTCGGCTGGGTGTTGAAGTATTCTTGGTGCCGTAAGAGAGCCTCACAGCGCTCGTCGCTTCTAGGATAGCACCTTTTGAGCCACGGGTTCAGGGCGAAAGAGAGGCCCAGGCTCTGCATGCGCTCGAAGTTCCAGCACGACTGAAGCAGGCAGGAGCGCCAGAACAGGGAAAACTGGTCGCGAAACGTCATGCTCATGCCCATTTCGAGCGAACCCCATGGAATACCACGGCCAGGGCCAGGCTCGGCGACAGCAATAGGGCCAGGCGCAAGCCCTCCTTGGCGGCCGGCGGAGTCCATTGCCAAAGCCAAGGCGCTAAAAAGCGGAAAGCGAGCACCCCCAGCAATACCGAGAAGGTAAGGAAAAATTTCTTGGCTAGCTCCTTGGCCGCGAGCGCGCCCAGGGAAGGCGCGTCCCCGACCCGCAGGCGGCTCTCCACCCAGCGCCCCAGCACGCTCCGGCGGCGGCGCAAAGACGTCTCGAGCCGGCAATGCCCCCAGCCAGCCAAGAAGCCCATCGGCAGGGCCAATTCGACCGGCAAAGCCTCCTCGCCCAGAGCGAGGAGGAGAGCCGCCCCCGCGGCCACCGTGGCGTTGAGGGGCAAGTGTCCCCCCACGGGCAGCTCCCCCAGGTTCAAGAGCTCGCACAAAACGCCCAGAGCCGCGCCCAAGGCGGCGTTGCCGAGGGTCCAGCCGAAAAACGGGCCGGCCACGATAGGCCGCGAGAAGAAAAACAGGCTCAAATGGGAGGCGTCAAGCTCCACCAAAGAAACGCCCAGGGCCGCCAGCCACAGTTCTGGTGCCTGGTCCATGGGTCAGCGCGCCAGCTCCGCCGAAGCGATCATCTCAAGGAGATCGGCCTCCTTGTCGCCGGGCAGAGCCCTCCCCTCCAGGCGTGCACCCCTTTGGCTGATCTTGCGCAACGCGAGCTTGTCCTCCTCGCTTAGAAAAATCGCCTTGCCGAGCTGGACCCGGCCCGCGGTGTAATGCAGGCCGCCCACGTTGACTTGGTCGAAGACTGCCCCTTCCTGGAGGAGCTTGAGCACGTCCTGGGGTCCAGAGGCCAGGACCAAGGCCCTGCCGGGGTAGCCCCCGCGCAAGGCGGGATGCCGCGAGGCCTCGCCCAGGGGCAGCACCAGGAGCTCGACGCCCTCCGGCAAGGCCAGCCTCATGAGAAGGCTCTGGGTCTCGTCGGAGGCCGCCGCGTCGGAGGCGACCAGCACGAGATCGGCCCTCAGGTGCGGGACCCAGCCTTCAACGACCTGCCCATGCACGAGGCGATCGTCTATTCGGATGAAAACCATGAGAACCTCACCTCGCCTTCGCCACGAAGGCGAGGCGAATATCCATGATGGATTTTTTCCCATCGGCCAGGACCTTGTCCAGGAGAGCCTCGAACGGGGTGTCCCGGCGGCGGCTGAAGGCCGAGACCAGCATGTACAGGTTGACGCCGCTCACAAGCCCCGCCCCAGGCAAGCTCTTGACCAGCGGGAAAGCGATGTTCCCAGGCGTGCCCCCGGGCATGTCCGTGAAAATGATGAGGCCATCCGGCCCGGCCAAATCCCCGATGGCCCTGCGCACCCTCTCCTCGATTTCCGGGACGCTCAAGCGGGGTGAAATCGAGATCGCGCGCACGCCCTCGGCTTGAGCGCCGACGATCGACTCGGCGGCCTCCACCAGGTAAGCGCCGAATTCCCCGTGAGTGACGATGATGAAATTGATCAATGGTTGATGTCGCGGTGAAATTCCTGGACCGGATGCCCGCCGAGGCGGAGCTGCCGGGCCAGGTAATGGGTGATAAAGACGCTGCGGTGACGCCCTCCCGTGCACCCCACGGCTATGGTCAAATAGGATTTGCCCTCGCGAACGTAATGGGGCAGGAGGCTCGTGATGAGGGCCAAATAGCCGTCGAGGAATTTCCGCGCCATGGGCTGCTTGAGCACGTATTGCTGCACCCCGGCATGCAGGCCCGTGAAGGGCCGCAAACGCGAAACGTAGTTGGGATTCGGGAGAAAGCGCACGTCCATGACTATGTCGGCGTCCAGGGGAAGGCCGTATTTATAGCCGAAGGAGACAACGGAAAGGGTCATCTCGCGCGTGCGGGTCAGCTGCAAGGTCTCCGAGAGGCTCTCCTTGAGCTCGCCCAATGTCATGGAAGTCGTGTTGATGACCTTGTCGGCTATTTCCTTTATAGGCAGGAGCCTGCGGCGCTCCTCCTTGACCGCCTCGGAAATCTTTTTCCCCAAGGGATGGCGGTGGCGCGTCTCGGAGAAGCGCTGGATCACGGTCGCGTCGGAGGCGTCCAGAAACAAAACCCTGTGTTCGAGCCCCCTGGCCTTGAGCTGCTTGAGGAGCTTTGGCAGATCGCCCAGGAATTTCCCGCCCCGGATATCCATGCCCAAGGCCACTCGGCGCAAAGTCGGGGAATTGATGAGAAGATCCGCGAAGTGGTTCAAGAGCACGGCCGGGAGGTTGTCGACGCAAAAGAATCCAAAATCCTCGAAGGCCTTCAGGGCCTGGCTCTTGCCCGCCCCGGAGACTCCGGTGATGATGAAGACCTTGCGGCCCTTCATCCCCTTCACTTGGACCTCATTCGGTCTATGAGCCTTTGGTTGAAGGTCTCGGCGGAAAAATAGCCCTGCGAGCGCAGCCTTTGGTTCAAAGCCGCAACCTCGATGAGGACGGCCAAGTTGCGGCCGGGGCTGACGGGGATGCGAATAAGGGGAATGTCCACGTCCAAAATCGAAGTCTTCTTGACCTCGAGCCCGATCCGCTCGTAATGGGTGCCGCTGTGCCAGGCCTCGAGCAGGATCGCAAGCTCAATGCGCGTGCGGTCGAGAATGGAGCCTATGCCGAACAGGAGCTTAACGTCGATCACGCCCAGGCCGCGGACCTCCATGTAATGCTTAAGGGGGTCCGGGCAGCTGCCCCGCAGGACTCCGCCCCGGCGGTGCTGTATATGGACCGCGTCATCGGCCACCAGGATATGGCCGCGCTTCAAGAGCTCCAGGGCGCACTCCGACTTGCCTATCCCCGGCTCGCCCTGGATCAGAACCCCGAGACCGTAGACGTCCACCAAGACACCGTGCACGGTCACGGACGAGGAGAGCTTCGACTCCAGAACCTCGCCCAACTCGCTCACCAAGGTGGCGGTGTCCAGATTCGATCTCAAGAGGGGCACGCCGTGCTTGCGGCAGGCCTGGGCCAGCAAGGGCGGGGTCTTGAGGTTGTGAGTCATGATAAGGCAGGGCAAGCTCGGGAAATCCAACATGGATGCCAAGGACGCGGAAAGCCGCCTGGCCGGCGCCTTGGCGCAATAAGCCTGCTCCCCGATCCCGATGATCTGGACGCGCTCGGCGCGGAAATGCTCAAGAAACCCGCTCAAGGCCAGGCCCGGACGGTTGAGGTCGGCCACGGAAATGGGACGCAGGAGAGCCTTCTCCCCGGTCACCAGCTCGAGCCTGAGCCTCTCTCCCTGCTCTTTAAGCAGGTCCCCTACGGTTAGAGTCAATTGAGTTATCGCCCGCCTTTCTTAATGGGCTGAACAATGCCGTACGAGTCATCCTCTCGACGGAAGAGGACTTGAATCTGGCGGGAGTCCTTGTCCTGGTATATCCTAAAGCTTTGACCCAGGGACTCCATCTCCTGGAGAGCCTCTTGGGGAGTCATCGGGGAAACCTGCTGCTTGATCACGGAAAATTGCAGGGGCCCGGCAAGGGCGGCCCCGTCCGGGACGGCAACGATGGAAGCGGCCTTGTAGCGTCCCTTCAGGCGCTCCTTATACTTTTTCAGCTGGGAATCCACCTTGTCTGACGCCAGGTCCACGGCCGAGTAAAGGTCCGCGGCCGAGGCGAGAGCTCGGAAGGTCTGCCCGGGGGCGTGTATCAGAATCTCCGCGTTGTGAGTCCGCTTCTCGATGTAGAGGAAAACCTGGCCCCAGACGATGTGGTCGAAATATCTCTGGGCTTTCTCCAATTTTTGGCTGACGTAATCCCTGATCGCGGGGGTGATTTTCAGGTGTTTGGCCGTGAGATGGATCTCCATATATAGATTCAAGCATTTCAGAATTGGGGTGTCAATTTGACGGTTTGACTCGAATAAAGAAATTAGGTAGGATGACTTCGCGTGGGATCGTGGGCGATCAAGGCTCGAAAAGGCCTAAAATAAGGTTTAACACAATTTTAACAAGCGGTCCGAGTCCTTCCTTTCCCGCTCCTGGGCTGTTTAAGAATAATCCTTATTTTAAAATGGTAATTAAATGAAACAAAAGTTATGCACACATGTGGAAAACCTGTGAATAACCTAACCATGTCCCCCCAGGAGATATGGGCCAAAGCCGCGGAAAAACTGCGCGCGGAAATAGGCGAGGAGCAGGCCGAGCTTTGGCTTAAGCCCGTGGAGGCTCTGCGCTTGGAAAATCAGGTGCTTTGGGTCAGGGTTCCCAATAAATTCTTCTCGAACGGCATTCGCGAGCACTATCAGAAGCGCCTGGCCGCCTTCCTGCGTGACATCGCGGGCATTGCGATAGACATCGAGTATGAGATGGCTAGGGACTTAAGAACCGTGCTTCCCGGGCCAGATCCCATCTCCCAGCCGGCCTCCCAGTCGGACTTCCCCCTGAGCGAGCTCAACCCCCGCTACACCTTCGCGACCTTTGTGGTCGGGGACTCAAACCGCTTCGCTCACGCCACCGCGGAGTCCATCGTCAAAAGCCCGGGCACGCAATTCAACCCCTTCTTCATCTACGGCGGAGTGGGCCTGGGAAAAACCCATCTCATGCACGCCATCGGCCACGCCATGCGCAAGGAATTCCCAAGGGGCCGCGTTCTTTACACGACCTCCGAGCAGTTCGTCAACGAGTTCATCAACTCCATACAACAGAATAAATCGGATGATTTCAGGAGCAAATTTCGGCACCTGGACTGCCTCCTTATTGACGACATCCAGTTCCTGATCGCCAAGGATCGCAGTGAGCAGGAGTTTTTCCACACCTTCAACTCCCTGCGCGACGCGAGAAAGCAAGTGGTGATCTCTTCCGACCGCTCGCCCAAGGAAATGTCCCCCTCCGAGCAGAGGCTGATCTCGCGCTTTGAATGGGGCGTGGTGGCCGACATCAAGCCCCCGGACCTGGAGACGCGCATCGCCATTTTGAGGAAAAAGGCGGAGCTGGAGCAGTTCTACGTGCCAGACGACGTCATCCTGTTCGTAGCCTCCACCATAAAGACCAATATCCGAGCCCTCGAAGGCTCCCTCATCAGGCTCAAGGCCTTCTCCTCGATGACTGGCAGCCAGCTGACGGTAGACGACGCCAAAAGCATACTTAAGGACTCCCTCTCCAACGAGGCCTCCGCCCCGGTCCAGGTGGACACCATACAGAAGATCGTCAGCCACAAATACTCAGTGGAAGTGAAGGATCTTAAGGGCAACCAGAGGACCGCATCCATCGCTCTGCCGCGGCAGCTGGCGATGTATCTGAGCTGCATCATGACGGACCTGTCCCTCAAGGATATAGGCCGGGCCTTCGGCGGCAAGGACCACACAACGGTTCTGCACGCCAGGAAGAAGATCAAGGAGCAGATCGAGGCCGACCCGTTTTTTCTAGAGGTCGTCAACAAGCTCCAGGCCGACATCCGGGCTGTTGAAAACAAGTGAACAACTCGTAACAATTCTGCAAAATAAAACGCGGTGTGGATGGTGTGGATAAATAACGACACTTATCCCCAGCCCTTTTATCTATAATCTAGGCGAGCGCTCATCTTATCCACCGAAATCACAGGCTTATGAATAAGAGGACGAAGTTAAATGAAAATACACTGTAGCAAAGAGGATCTGTCTCAAGGTGTTCAAACGATCCAATCGGCCCTTTCCGCTCGAACCACTTTACCCATACTGCTGAATTTTCTTTTAGAGACCGAGAACGCGAAAGTGAAGGTCGTCTCCACTGATCTTGAGATGGGGGTGAAGCATTACATAGGCGCCGAAGTCGAAAGCGACGGCAGCATCACCATTCCGGCTAAAAAGTTCTCCGATATCTTGCACAGCCTGCCGGACGGCCATGAAATCGAGCTTTCGGTGGATTCCGGGGGCAAGGTCCAGCTCAAGTGCGGCCGGTCCAGGTTCGGGATCATGGGAGCTCCCAAGTCCGAGTACCCCATCCTTCCCGAGTTCAACAAGCAGAACGCTTTCGAGGCCTCGGCCAATGCCATCGGGGATATGGTCAAGAAGACTATATTCGCGGCTTCTTCGGATGAGACCAGGCACGTCCTCAATGGAGTTTTCTGGTCGGCTTCCAAGGGAACTCTCGAGATGGTGGCCACCGATGGCCGCCGGCTCGCCGTGGCCGCCAGAAAGGTCGTTCCGAAGGAGAAGGATTTCCATGTTATAGTGCCCACCAAGATACTGGCCGAGCTCCTGCGGCTTTTGGGCGCGGCCGGTCCGGGCGAGGACAAGCTGCTGGTAGCCGTTGCTGAGAATCAAATCGCTTTTCAATACAAGGAAACGTCGCTCCTCTCCCGTTTGGTCGGTGGAAGCTTCCCCCACTATCAGCAGGTGATCCCAAGCAAGAAGGATATTTCCATTAGAGTGGACACCAGGGAGATGTTGGCCATCACCAAGAGGGCCTCCCTGTGCGCCGTGGACAGAGGCGGCTCCGTAAAGTATTCCCTGGTCTCCAGCGCCCTCCAAGTGACGGCTTCCAGCCAAAACCTTGAGTTCATGGACGAGCTTCCTGTGGAATACAAGGGGGACGGCCTTCAAGTGGCCTTCAATCCCCAGTTCGTCATGGATGCCCTGAAGCATATAGACACGGAGAAGGTGGACCTGGGGTTTACCACCCCCGTCAATCCCGCCTTGGTCGAGCCGGTGGGAGGCGGGGAGTACCGGTTTGTGATCATGCCCATGAGGATTTGATGGCTGCGTTCAGGAAGCGCTGGGCCACGGCCAATGATTTGGTTCGGTCGTTCAAGTTCCGGGCCGGGGTGCAGTCGGATAAGATTTCCATACTCAACGCGGTGTGGGAGCGGGAGCTTGGGCATTTTTCCAGGCACTGGTCCTTGTTGGGAGTGCAGCGGGGCATGCTTTTCATCAAGCCCAACTCAGCCGCGGCGGCGCAGGAATTGGTCATGCGCCGCGCAGAGATCGTGAGAACCCTGAATAAACATTTCAGCCGAGCCTGGATAAAAGGAATAAAGACGACGTCGAAATGATCCGGTCGAAATCCAATAAAAAGACGCCCAAGGACGCTCCCGATGCGGGCAAGCGGCGAAAGGGCGCAAGGCGGAGGAATATGTCTGAAGCGACTGCGGAAGATGTGGATATTGCCGCGACCCAGGACGGGGGAGCCTACGACGCGTCCAAGATACAGGTTTTAGAGGGGCTTGAGGCGGTGCGCAAGCGCCCCGCCATGTACATCGGGAGCACCGGCCCCTCCGGTCTTCACCACCTCGTCTATGAGGCCGTGGACAATTCCGTGGACGAGATTTTGGCCGGCCGCTGCTCGTCAGTCGATGTTATCCTGCATCAGGGCAACTCCGTTACCGTGCTCGACAACGGTTCTGGAATTCCGGTGGACCCAATGCGCGACCCCAAGCTCCCCTCCAACATCCGGGGGAAATCAGCCCTAGAGGTCGTTATGACCGTCCTCCACGCGGGAGGCAAATTCGACAAGCGGGCCTATAAGGTTTCAGGCGGCCTTCACGGGGTCGGCATTTCCGTGGTCAATGCCCTCTCCGAGTGGGTCGAGGTCGAGGTTTACCGCGAGGGCAAGACTTGGAAGCAGTCCTATGAGCGGGGAAAGCCCAAGGGGCCGGTGGCCTCCTCGGGCAAGACCGACGAGCATGGAACCCGGGTCACCTTCAAGCCAGACGCGGATATTTTCAACGGCCACCAATTCTCCTACGACATTTTATCCAACCGCCTGCGCGAGCTGGCCTTCCTAAACGCTGGAGCCAAGATCACCATCATTGATGAGAGGGAGGATAAGAAGCACACGTTCCATTACGAGGGCGGCATTTCCCAATTCGTCCAGTACTTGAACGCCAATAAGAAATCTCTCTTCAACGATCCCATCTCCTTCACCAACACGAAGGAGGATGTCTGCGTGGATCTGGCGATCCAATACAACGACGACTACTCGGAGAACGTCTACAGCTTCGTCAACAATATCAATACCCCCGAGGGCGGCACGCACCTGGCGGGCTTCCGCGGAGCTCTGACCCGGGTCATCAACGACTACGTCAAGCAGCACGACATGCTCAAGGGCAAGTCCTTTAATATCACCGGCGACGACGTGCGAGAGGGGCTCACGGTCGTTCTCTCCATCAAGAGTCCCAATCCGCAGTTTGAGGGCCAGACCAAATCCAAGCTCGGCAACGCCGAGGTGGAGGGGGTGGTTAAGTCCATCGTGGGCGAGGTCCTGATCACATTTTTCGAGGAGAACCCGGCCACCGCCAAGGCAATTTGTCTCAAAGCCATCGCCGCGGCCGAGGCCCGCGAGGCGGCTCGCAAAGCCAAGGAGCTGACCCGGCGCAAGGGAGTTCTCGACAGTTCGTCGCTGCCGGGCAAGCTCGCCGACTGCCAGGAGCGCGAGCCGGAGCGCTCGGAGCTCTTCATCGTGGAGGGAGACTCCGCCGGCGGCTCTGCCAAGCAGGGGCGAGATCGCGTGTTCCAGGCCATTCTGCCGATAAAAGGGAAGATCCTCAACGTGGAGAAGGCCCGCCTCGTTAAGGTCCTGTCCAACGAGGAGGTCCGCACCTTGATCGCGGCTATCGGCACGGGCATCGGCAACGAGGGCGAGGAAGGCCTGCGCCTGGAGAAGTTGCGCTACCACAAGCTCATCATCATGGCCGACGCCGACGTGGACGGCCAGCATATCCGCACCTTGCTCCTGACCTTCTTCTACCGCCAGATGAAGCCCCTCATCGAGAAGGGCCATGTTTATATCGCCCAGCCGCCCCTCTATAAGGTCAAGAAGGGCAAGACCGAGATGTATATCGAGACGGATGATAAGATGGAGATTTGGCTCCTCAATGAAGGGCGCAACTCCGTGGAAGTGACGGCGATTAATCCGAGCAGCGGAAAATCCAAAAAGCTCGAGCCAGATGACTTGCGGGGTTTGCTCAGGGTCTTGGCGGATTTGGAAAACACTTTGCGGCACATGGAGCGCAAGGCCCTGCACCTTGAGGGCTATTTCGCGTTTCAAAAGGAAGGCCGGCTGCCCCTGTACCGCGTGGAACTGTCCGCCGGCGAATACCTTTACTTTTACAGCGACTCGGAGTGGCGCGACTATCGAGACAGGTTCGTGGCCGAGCAGAAGGCCAAGCTCGCCCAGGAGCGCCAGGGGAGTCCCGCGGCGGAGGGGGAGGCTTCCCTTGAGGCCGACGAGGAGGCCTTGGAGCCGGATATGCAGGAGCTTTGGGAGCTGGGCAAGCTCGTCAAGATCGCGGACCAGCTAAAGGCCATGGGCCTCAGCCTCGAATGGTACGAGGTAACGCGCGACGAGAAGACCAAGCCCCTGTTTAAGGCCAAGCTCGAGAGGAGCGAGACGGAGGGCTACAGCTTAAAGGAGCTTCTCGAGGTCGTGCGTGAGGCCGGCCGCTCGGGCTGCTCGATTCAGCGCTACAAAGGTCTCGGAGAGATGAACCCGGAGCAGCTTTGGGAAACCACCATGGACCCCAAGCGCCGCAAGCTCTTGAAAGTGACATTGGAGGATCCCGCTGACTCGGAGCTGGCCTTCACGACTTTGATGGGGGACAAGGTGGAGCCGCGCCGGGCGTTCATAGAACGGCACGCGAAGGAAGTAAAGAACCTCGACATATAACGATACACTCTCTGGGTGCCTGGCCTTTTGCCAGGCACCCTACTAGGAGAAACCATGAGCAAGCCTGAACAGGAGAATTTGGTGCCGGATCCTATCGGCAATATCATCCCCCGCGACATCGGGACCGAGATGAGGGCCTCCTACATCGACTATTCCATGTCGGTGATCGTGGGCCGGGCCTTGCCCGATGTGCGCGATGGACTCAAGCCGGTGCATCGCCGCATCCTCTACGCCATGCACAGCGAGGGGCTGGCCTCCAACAAGAAATACTCCAAGTGCGCCGGCGTGGTGGGCGAGGTGCTCAAGAAATACCATCCCCACGGCGATTCCGCCGTCTACGACGCCATGGTGCGCATGGTCCAGGATTTCTCCCTGCTCCATCCCTTGATCGATGGGCAGGGCAACTTCGGCTCAGTGGACGGCGACCCCGCCGCGGCCTACCGCTACACCGAGTGCCGCCTTTCCAAGATCTCCGAGGAGCTCCTGGCCGACATCGACCAGGATACGGTGGATTTTACCCCCAACTTCGACGGCACCACGACGGAGCCCATGGTCCTTCCGGCCAAGTTTCCCAACCTCATCGTCAACGGCTCCTCCGGCATCGCGGTGGGCATGGCCACCAATATTCCTCCGCATAACCTGGCCGAGGTCTGCGAAGCGACCATCGCCCTCATCAAGAACCCCAAGCTTGAAACCAAGGAGCTCTTGAAGATCGTCAAGGGACCCGATTTCCCGACGGGCGGCATCATCCGAGGGAAAACCGGCATCCGCGACTACGTGGAGACCGGCCGGGGCTCGATTCGCGTCCAGGCGCGCACGGAGATCGAGGACATCAAAGGTAACCGCCAGGCCATCATCGTGACGGAGCTGCCCTACCAGGTGAACAAAGCCTCGCTCCTTGAAACGATCGCGGATCTCGTGCGCGACAAGAAGATTCCCGACATCTCGGACATTCGGGATGAGTCCGACCGCAAGGGCATGCGGGTTGTCATAGAGATCAAGCGCGACGGCAACGCCAACGTGGTCTTGAATCAGCTTTATAAGCATACGCAGCTTGAGACGAGTTTTGGAGTGATTCTTCTCTCTTTGGTGGATGGAAGACCCCGTGTGCTGGGCCTCCGGGAGATGCTCGGCCATTACATCCAGCACCGCAGGATCGTGGTCACTCGCCGCACCAAGTTTCAGCTGAGGAAGGCCCTGGATCGGGCCCATATTCTGGAGGGCTTCCTCATCGCCTTGAAGAACCTCGACCGGGTGATCAAGATCATCCGCGGGTCCAAGGACACCGAGGAAGCCCGGACCAAGCTCATGTCCGAGTTCGAGCTTTCCAAGGTCCAGGCCCAGGCCATCCTTGACATGCGCCTGCACCAGTTGACCAAGCTTTCGGTCGATGAACTCCAGGAGGAGTACGACGCCCTGATGAAGCGCATCGCCGAGCTCAAGGCGATCCTGGCCGATGTCAAGAAGGTGATGGCCATCGTGGGCAAGGAGCTCGAGACCGTCATGCAGCAATTCGGCAAGAGCCGCCAAACCCAGGTCACGAGCGAGGCCGCGGAGATGACCCTGGAGGACCTCATAGCCAAGGAGGAGGTCGTCATCACCCTTTCCAATGGCGGCTACATCAAGCGCATTCCGGTGGTCACCTACTCGGCCCAGGGCCGCGGAGGCAAGGGGATCACGGGGGCGGAGGTCAAGGAGGAGGATTTCATCGAGCACGTATTCATCACCGACACCCATGCCTCGCTCCTTTTCTTCACCTCCCGCGGCAGGGTCTTCGCCCTCAAGGCCTACGAGGTCCCGGAGGCCAACCGGACCTCTCGAGGCAAGGCAGTGGTCAATCTCCTGCCCCTCTCCGGGGAGGAGAAGATAACCTCGACTATTGCGATACGCTCTTTCGAGGAAAGCAAGGGCAAGGAGACCTTCCTCATGATGTGCACCAGGAGCGGGACCATCAAGAAAGTCCCCTTGGCCGAGTTCGAGCACATCCGGCGCAACGGGCTCATAGCCATTGTCCTCGAGGAGGGCGACGTCCTCGTCGAGGTCCAACACACCATGGGCCAGGATGAGGTCCTGATCGGCACCAAGGGCGGCATGTCCATCCGCTTTAAGGAGGCGGAGATCCGGCCCATGGGCCGCAACGCCAAGGGCGTGCGCGGGATGCGGCTGGACTCCGGAGAGCAGGTGATCGGCATGGAGGTTTTCCCCCCCACCAGCAAGAAGACCTTGCTCACGGTTTGCGAGAACGGCTACGGCAAGAGGACCGATCTGTCGGAGTATCGCGGTCAGCACCGCGGCGGGGGCGGCACCATCACCATCAAGGCCACGGAGAGAAATGGGACAGTGGTGGGGGTCAAGCTCGTCACCAACGACGACGATCTCATGATAATGACCACCCAGGGCATGGCCGTGCGCCTGCGCTGCAAGGACATTAAGGTCATATCCCGCAACACCCAGGGCGTGCGCCTGGTCAAGCTCGAGCAGGCCGACAAGGTGGCGCGGGTGGCTCCGATCGCCGTGGAGCCGGCGGTCTCTCCGGAACTTCCTCTGTAATACAAGGGATTCCAGGTGAGGAAATACCCACCGGCATGGGCCTTTGTCTTGAGCGCCGCCTTCGCGGCCGCGCTTCCGGCTGGGGCCGAGGTCCAGCTCCAGCAGCTGGAATGGCAATTGGGCCGCCCCGCCAAGACCCAAGCCGCGCGCTTCGAGGCCATCCCGGTCTTGAGTTTGGCTGGCGCCACGCTTCCCGGGAAGATTAGGGTGAAGCTTACCCTCGTCAATCGGGGGCCCAAGCCCGTGGAGGGCATTCTCCTTCGCTACAGCGTGGCCGCGCGCGTGGCTCCTAAAGGCCGATCCCAGGATGGGACCTGGGCTCTTCCGTTCATGCTCGAGGAAAAACGCGTCCCCAAGGTCGGTCCCAATCAGATCCGGGAGGTCCCCCTTGTTCCTTCCATGCTGGGAGGCTATCTTCTCAAGCTCGACCAGGCCGGTTACGCCGCGGACCAAGTCAAGATACAGGCCATGCAGGAGCCCCGCGCTGGGGAGAGCTATCCCGTGAGGGTTCTCGAGAGCATTCTGGAGGTCCGGCCATGATGGACGCGGGCTTGGCGCGCAAGGAGCCAAACAAGGTCCGCTCGGGCCTGGCCAAGCGCGGCGGGCGCTGCCTTCCGGCTTTCGAGGAGTGGCTAAAGGCCGACGCGGCCCACCACAAGCTTTTGGCCCAAGTCGAGGGACTGCGCTCTCAGAGGAACGCCTCGGCCCAACTCATCGGCAAGGCAAAGGCCTTGAAGGACGAGCCGGAGGTCCAGCGGCTTCTCCAGGAGTCGGCGCGCCTCAAGGAGAACATGTCCAGCTTGGAGGCGGAACTCGCATCCGAGGGCGCGATTTGCCGGCAGGCCTTGCTGGGCCTGCCGAATCTGCCGCACGACTCCTGCCCCGCGGGCAATAGCGAAGCGGACAACCCGGTCGTGCGCCAGGGGCGGCCCCCCCGCCCCATGGATTTTAAGCCGCTCGACCATCAGAGCGTAGGCGAGAAGCTGGGGTGGCTCGACTTCGTCGGGGCCGCCAAGCTCTCCGGCTCGCGCTTCGCGCTTTGGCGCGGCGAGGGTGCTAGGCTCATGCGCGCCCTTGTCTCCTTCCAGCTCGACCGCCATGTCAAGGCCGGTTACCTGGAGGTCTGGCCGCCGTACTTGGTCCGCCCGGAGATATTGGAGGGCACTGGGCAGCTTCCCAAATTCGAGGCGGATCTCTACCGCACGGGAGCGAGCGACGGGGAGAAAAGCCATGACCTATTCCTCATCCCCACGGCCGAGGTTCCCCTCACCAATCTCGTGCGGGGCGAAATCCTGCCCGCCGAAAGTCTTCCCATGAAGATGACCGCCTACACTCCCTGTTTCCGTCAGGAGGCCGGCTCCTACGGCAAGGACGTCAAGGGCCTCATCCGAAACCACCAGTTCGACAAGGTGGAGCTCGTGTGGATCACTAAGCCAGAGGATTCTCTTCTAGCTCTCGAGGTCCTAACCCGGGACGCGGAAGCCGTCCTCAAGGACCTGGAGATCCCCTACCGGGTCATCGAGCTTTGCACCGCCGACATCGGGTTCTCGGCGCGCAAGACCTACGACCTGGAGGTCTGGATGCCCTCGGAGGGCCGCTACCGCGAGATATCCTCCTGCTCTGATTGCGGGGACTTCCAGGCCAGGCGCATGAACGCGCGCTTCAGGCGCGAGCTCAAGAAAGCTCCGGAGCTCGTGCACACCTTGAACGGGAGCGGGGTGGCGGTGGGCCGGCTTTTCGCGGCGATACTTGAGAACTTCCAGCAGAAGGACGGAAGCGTAAGGATTCCGGGGGCGCTTGCTCCCTACTTTCGTTCTTCCTAGGCAGATGGGGAGGACTTCACTTGACGAGCTCATTTCCGTGGTCGCGCGCCTGCGCTCGCCTCAGGGCTGTCCCTGGGACCGGCGGCAAACCCATAAATCCCTGATCCCCTACCTGCGCGAGGAGTCCAAGGAGCTGGAGGTCGCGCTCAAGTGCGGGCGCTGGCATGAGATCGAGGACGAGTTGGGGGACGTCCTTCTTCAGGTTTTGCTGCACGCCGAGATCGAGCGCGCCAAGGGCGCCTTCGACATCCAGGACGTGGCCAAAAGTCTCTTAAAGAAGCTCATCCGCCGCCACCCCCATGTCTTTGACGTGGCGCGCTACAAGACGGCGGCGGAAGTTCTCAAGAATTGGGACGCGATCAAGTCCCGCGAGCGCCGCCAGCGCGAGGCGGACGTGCGCCGGCGCGGCGGGCGAGGCCGTAACCGCCCGATTTCATAATGAGCTCGCCGTCTTGCATTTGGTCCGAGGGCTGCTCAGCTCTGCTCCCATGCCCAAGAAGCCTCTCCTAGAGTTGGCAGAAAATGCCGCCCCTCTGAAAAATACCCTTCAATTCATTGAGTTCTCTTTGGTATCTTTTTTCCACGTCCTTGACGTAAGGATACTCCTCTCTTAGCTCGTCCGACCTGTAGGGATTATTGAAGTATGGGTCGGTTTCTTCCTTGATCTTGCGGGCGTCAAGGCAAGCCTGGGCAAAGTCGGCGGCAGGCAGGGAGGTATTCGCGCGCACGGAAACCAATGCCCTGACGTTGCGCGCCGGGATGTACTGCCCTTCATAGCTGACTCGGACGTTGGGATCCTCGAGGTCGCTTTTCCCGGATTCAAAGTCCCGGGCGACCTGCCGCCAGCGCTTTTGGAAGTCCTTCTTGGGTTTTAAGAGGGCGTAAGGCCCTCCCTTTTTGAAATGCTGGGGATATCTCTGGAGGTGCTTGTCGTAGGCGTACAACCGGATGAGCATGGCCTCCGCCATGGCCTTTTTAAACGGCTTCTCGGCCTCGAAGGCCTCCCTTTCGTACTTTATTTTTTTCTCCGTCTCGTTGATGAGCTTCTCGTCGCATAAGCCGTCCGGGCAGCTGCCCGGGACGCTGGCCAAGTCCCTCACGGGCTCGCGGCTGTACTGCCAGGCATGGACCAGCTCATGGACGACCACGGCGCCATGGTAGTCCAGCATGGCTTTCTTGAGTCCCGGATATTCTTTGTCCCATTGATCCCCGAAGCGCAGCGCGTTTATAAGCCATTCCGTGTAGTTGGTTTTTATGGTTCCTTGGGGATAGAATGTCTTATCCGGGTATTTATAGTCCAGGTCATCCTCGGCGGACCACCCTCCGACGCCGATTTTGGTGAAGGCCGTCCGCGAGTGGTTGATGACGGCCGTGGTCTCAGCGGCGGTCCGCTGCAGGTGGGGCGGCATGCGGGAGTAGACCCAGGCGTACAACTCCTGGAGCAGTCGAATTTCATACGCGGGATCGGAGCGGTCCGAGTCCACGCCGTGATTTCCATGGAACTCGCACATTATATTGAAGCGCGGCGTGGGTCTCTTGAACCCGGCCTCAACCGAACGAGAGGCCTTGGCCAGGGACTCGGCGAAAAGTCCGTCAGCGTTTTTTTGCGGCTCATTTTTTGCTTCGGCGGAAACCTCGGGCATATTCAAGTTGAATCCCTCAGCCGAGGCGACCATCGGAATGGCCGCGACCAGAACTGCCAAGACAAACTGTTTCATAGTGACTCCTCCTGCGAATCTTAAACGAGGATAGCGGCGGGGATGCCCCCAGACAGGTGTCTTTGGGCCCAAACCGAGAAAAATCTTAAGGCCCATGAAGGCTGGGACTTTCGGCCCACAGCTGTCCCAAGCTCCTGGTTAGCGTAAGTATTTGTCTTGAATGTAGGTCAATTTCAATGTAGACTACCTATATGATAGTTAGAATGGCTGTAGAACGCATTAGAAAAAGCCGCAAGAGCATATTGCTGCTGGGCGCGCGCCAAGTCGGGAAATCAACTCTATGCCGTTCCTTGGGCCCGGATAAAATCATAAACTTGGCCGATGAGGCTGCCTTCCTTTCTTACGCCAAGGATCCCTCCAGGCTCAAGCGGGAGATGGCCGTCCTCAAAAAACCCGCATTGATTCTTGTCGATGAGGTGCAGAGATTGCCGTCCTTGCTGAACTCAATCCAAGCCATTCTTGACGAAGGAGAGGGCTTCCGTTTTTTGCTGACGGGTTCTAGCGCGCGTAAGCTCAAGAGAGGAGGAGCGAATTTGCTGCCGGGAAGGGTCGTTCTGGAGCATTTGGATCCTTGCTCATTTTGGGAACTTGGCGATTCCTTTAACTTGGAGAAGTCGCTTCAAATGGGCTCGCTGCCTGGGATATATTTGGATCCTGAAGAAGGCGAGCAGACATTGAGCAGTTATGCCTCTATCTATTTGCGGGAAGAAATCCAGGCCGAGGCCATAAGCAAAAACCTAGGGGCTTATGCCAGATTTTTGGACATGGCTGCCGAAGCCAGCGGCCAGTGGGTCAATTATTCCAAGATAGCCTCGGATAGCGAGATTCCAAAGGAAACAATTCGCAGGTTCTATTCCATATTGGAAGAGACCCTGATCGCTTTCCGGATCCCCCCATTTAAAGTCAAGCAGTCGAAAAGAAGGCTTAGCCAGAGGGATCGTTTTATTTTCTTCGATCTCGGAGTCCGCAATGCCTTGCTGGGGATTCATCGCGGCCCATTGAGCCCTCTAGAGAAAGGCAGGCTTTTCGAGCAATGGTTTATCCTGCAATGCCTCTATCTAATCCGCGCCAAGAAAGAGGATTGGAATTTGTATTCTTACCGCACCGACGCGGGATCCGAAGTGGATGTCGTCATCGATAAAGGCGATAAGCTTGTCGCCGTCGAATGCAAGTGGTCCAGGCAAGTCGGGGAGGCTGATTTAAAGGGCCTTAGGTCTTTTGAATCCGTCGCCCATAAGCCGATCGAGAAGTATGTTATTTACCGAGGAGAATCCCGCCAAAAATTCTCCAGGGGAGAGCTAGCCGTGCCCTTTAACTCCTTTCTGAAAGAATTGAGTGAGTAAAAAGTCTAAATGCCTGGCACCAGCCGGCCGCGGGAGAGGAGGCCCTCGGCGATCTGGACGGAATTGAGCGCCGCGCCCTTGAGGAGATTGTCGGAGACGATCCAGAGGCAAATTTCATTGGGCGCAGTGCCTTGGCGGATGCGGCCCACGTGGACGGCTCCGTCCCCGGCAAGCGAGATAGGAGTGGGGTAAGGATCGGCCAATCGGACTCCCGGAGTTCTGCGGAGGATTTGGCGGGCACGGGCCGGGGTTAGCGATTCCTTGAATGTCAGCCAAACGGCCAAAGAGTGCCCGCGCAAGACCGGCACGCGGACGGCGGTCGCGCTGATCTTGAGGCCCGGCATGCCCCAGATTTTCTTGAGCTCCGCGGAGACCTTGACCTCCTCTCCGGAATGCCCCTCGGAGTCGAGCTCTCCCACTTGAGGGATGACGTTGAAGGCGATTTGTTGAGGCAAAGCCGCGCTGTCGAGCCTGGGAAGAACCGGGACGCGGCTTGATAGAGCTTTCCAGGTCTTGGATAGAAGTCCGTTCTGTTTCGAGAACTCCTCCAGGGCTTCTCTTCCGGCTCCCGAGACCGACTGATAAGATGCGAGCCTGACTTCCAGGAGCTGGTATTGACAGCGCAAGAGGTTGGCGGCCACGGCCAGTCCCGTCAGAGTGCAATTGGGCCCGGCGATCAGACGCTGCCCTTTGGTTATGGCAGGGAAATTGACCTCGGGGATGACCAGGGGCGCCCGGGAATCGAGGCGGAAGGCAGAGCTATCGTCTATGACCCAGATGCCCTTGCGCGCGAGCTTGGGGGCGAGCTTGCGGGAAACCTCGTCGGAGCTCGCGAAGAAAACCAAAGAGCAGGAGCGTAACAGCTTTTCGTCCACGGCGGGAGCGGCGAGCCGGCGCCCGCGGAAGGGAACTTTTTGCGCGGTTCTGCCGGAACTGGCGGGAATCAGCTCGCTGACGGGAAAGCGTCGGTCCTCGAGCAGCTTGAGGAGCTCCCGGCCGACCAGTCCCGTGGCGCCGACCACGGCCACGCGCAGCCCCGCGGGTTTACGGTTGGGCATTCAAGGCTTGGGCGGCGCTGTAGCCGACGTTGCCGGAAAGATCGCGGGCCGCGCCGCGCAAATGCCAGCCGGGGCTTGTGAATTTGTCGCGGGGCAAGGTGAATATGAAAGGCGGGCGCCTCAGGAAACGGCTGACTCTCTGCCAGTCCAGCTGGTCGCGCGAACTTTCCACCCAGGCCTCCTCGATGTTTTCCCCTCCCGCCGAGAAGCGCACCGTGAGCTTTTTGCCGATGAGGCCCGCCTCGAATTCCGAGATGGAGACTTCGTCGCTGTTGGCCGGGACGAGCTTGATGGCCAGGGCCGGGTAGATGTTGTTGAGGGGAGTTTCCAGGGACGCTTCCGCGGTTCTTGGCGGCACCCCTCGTATGGAGCGGTTGTTCCAGGCCCTGGCTCCCGAACCCGGGTCCGGCTCGTCCCCGCAGCCGGCCAGTATGGGCGCGCTCGAGGCGTCCGTGAAGCTATTGGTGGGAGACCATATGATCAGATAGTTGGGCCGGGTGAAACTGACGAGCCCCACCGGGATCTCAGCCCAGAACCATTCCCCCGCGCCCACCCCCGGGACATAGCCTTGAGGCGTTCCCTCCAGAGGGATGTCGGAGGTGTCAGCGAGAAAATACCCGCTCTCCGGCCCGAAGGCCGGATTTTGGGAAACGGCCATGTAAATCTTTCCCGGGATGAGCTCTCGCAGCCAGGGCTTGTTGGGATTGGGCCTGGTTTTGGCTCGTCCCACCTTGGCTCCGATAAAGGCCCTCGAGAACTCCCCCATGGGAGCGGCCGGAAGCTTCACGATCCAGGCGTTGTTGAAGCCGATGTACCAGTTCGCGTCGGCTCCGCCATCTGCGAAGCGATCGAAGTCGTTGATGTTGGCGGCAAGTGATATGTATTTAGGAAGGAAGGAGTCTGTGACGTCATTGGCTTTGAGGTTCTCCTGCGCGGGGCTCGGCCAGGCCAAAAGCAAGACCAAAGAATGTAAAAAAGTCATTATTTTTTCAACACTTTTACTATTTTATCGAATTCTTCCAGGGAGTAAAAATGAATGGTGATCCGCCCCTGATTAACATTTTTGCGGGTCTGTATCTCGACCTTGGTTCCCAGAAAATGCTGGAGCGCCGATTCTAGGGCCTTGAGATCGGCGGATTTGTCAGTCGATGGGCGTTGTTGTGATGCCTTTAAATTTTTTCCCCGAGAGGATTGTCTGGCCAAGTCCTCTATTTCCCTCACGGAAAGTTTTTGGGAGACCGCCATTTCAAATATTTTTTTCCTTTCCAAGGGGTCTTCTATGGTGAGCAAGGCCTTGGCGTGTCCCTCGGTCAATTGGCCGAATTGGATGGCTTTCTGCATCTCCTCGGGCAGGTCCAAAATTCTAAGCGTGTTCGATATCGTTGATTTAGCCTTTCCCATGACTTCGCCCAGTTCGGTTTGTGTGATGCCGAATTCTTTCATCAGCCGCAGGTAGCCGAGGGCTTCCTCTATAGGGTTGAGATCTTCTCTCTGAAGATTCTCGATCAAGGCGAGGGCAAGCCTTTTTTTATCTGACTCGGGCGCGCGCACTACCACTTCGATTTCCTTGAGACCGGCCAGCTCCGCGGCGCGTAGCCGGCGCTCTCCCGCGATCAGCTCGTAAGAGTCCGCTGCGGAATCATAGGAGACTAGTATCGGCTGGGCGAGCCCATGCTCTTTAATGGACGCGGAAAGCTCGCTCAATTTGACCGGGTCGAAGTATTTTCTAGGTTGGAGATGGTTGGGCCTGATTTTTTCTAACGGCACTGCCGTGACATTGTTGGCGGACAAAATGACTTCCCCATTCTCCGCGCTTTTCTCGGGCGCCGAGGATATCAGGGCGTCCAGGCCTCTTCCGAGAGCTTTTCTCATACGGGATTCTCCATGACTTCTTCACTATTATTTTCTTTTTGTTCAGGCTGTTCCGGGGCCGGGATGGCTGGGCTCGACAAAGTGGTCCCCCTCCTGGCCAGGAACTCTCGGGCCAGGTTTAGGTAGGCCTCCGCTCCCCTGGACCTATGATCGTACTGGAATATGCTTTGCCCAAATCCAGGGGCCTCGGCCATGCGCACATTCCGGGGGATGATGGTGTTGAATAGACTGGGGCCAAAGAATTTGCCGACCTCGTCCTTGACTTGGTTGGACAAGGTCATGCGGGAATCGAACATGGTGAGCAACCCCCCCTCCAATTCCAGGCGGGGATTGAGGATGGCCTTGACCTTGTTTATAGCCTCCATGAACTGGGCCAGTCCCTCCATGGCGTAGTATTCCCCCTGGATCGGTATAAGCACCTTGTCGGAAGCGTTTAGGGCATTTATAGTCAATAGTCCCAATGAGGGAGGGCAGTCTAAAATAATGTATTTAAACCGACTTTTGATGGTTGCGAGAGCCCCTCTTAGCCTGCTGTCCCGGGCCAGGGCGGTAGTCAGCTCTACTTCGGCGCCTATTAGCTCCTTGCCGGAACCCAGTAAGTAGTGTAGGGGAATGGCCGTCTCTTTGATGGTTTTTTCTATAGGCATCAATTCCACTAATACATGGTAGACGTTCGGGGAGCAAGTTTTCTTATCAAATCCCAGTCCAGACGTGGCATTCCCTTGCGGGTCCAAATCTATGAGCAAGGTTTCCTGCCCTAATTGCGCCAGAGCCGCGGATAAATTGACCGCCGTGGTGGTCTTGCCGACCCCCCCCTTCTGATTTGCAATGGAAATGACTTCTGCCACGTTATCTCCTTAATCGGCGCTGTTTCTCGAGTTTCCTCGTGGAAACCAGCAATGCTTTTATGGAAGTGAGTCGTTTGGATGTTATCAGATGTCCGTGGTATTGTCAAGCATGTAGTATGTGTAGTGTGCATATTTTATTGTTTGATGTTTTGATATGTATTTATATTTGTATATAATGTCATATAGTGTTGTTTACTTCTACTTGCCCTCTTCCATGAATTGATTTAAAATCTGCAGCATGCCACCAGAAATTAAGAAAGGATCTCGCCCCCAGCTCTTGTCAGCGCTTCGCTCAGGCAGAATTCATACCGTCCTCTTGGCCTTCCCGGACATGCAGGGCCGTTGGATGGGCAAGCGCCTCACGGCCAGGCACTTCGTCGAGAATGTCCTGGAGCGCGGCTCTCACGCCTGCGCCTACCTCCTGACGGTGGACATGGAGATGATTCCGGTGCCCGGCTACGCGCTCACGAGTTGGGAGAGGGGGTATCAGGATTTCCTCATGGTTCCCGATTTCTCGACGGCGAGGGAGCTCTCTTGGAGCCCCGGGACCGCTTTCGTCATCTGCGACCTCGTAGACGAGGAGGGCAAGGCGATAGAAGAATCTCCTCGCCGCATCCTACAGGTCCAGATCGAGAAGGCGGCCCGTAGAGGCTTCAGCCTGAAGCTGGCCTCTGAACTCGAATTCTACCTTTTCCGCGAAACCTACGAGTCGGCGCAGAAAAAGAATTTCCACGGGCTCGAGCCTTTCGGCTCCTACATAGAGGACTACCACATCCTGCAAGGGGCCAAGGAGGAATTCGTGGTCGCGGAGATACGCCAGCAGATGGAGAAGTCCGGCATTCCCGTGGAGTGCTCCAAGGGGGAATGGGGTCCGGGGCAGCACGAAATCAATTTGGGCTACGCGCCGGCCCTGGAAATGGCGGACCGCCATACCTTATATAAGCACGGGGCCAAGGAGATCGCCATGGGCAGGGGAGTAAGCCTGACCTTCATGGCCAAATACGACTCCAAACTCGCCGGCTCGAGCTGTCATATTCATGCGAGCCTCTGGGACAAGGCCGGCCGCAAGGCCCTGTTCCGGGATGGGGGGAAACCCAGCAAGTTGTTCGGGCACTTTTTAGGCGGGATGATGGCCTTGGCCAGGGACCTGGCTTTTTTCTACGCCCCGACGGTCAATTCCTACAAAAGATATCAGTCCGCCACCTTCGCGCCGACCCGCATCGCCTGGGGCAAGGACAATCGCACCTGCGGCTTCCGGGTGGTGGGGGAGGGGGATTCCTTTAGAATAGAGAATCGAATTCCCGGGGCCGACGCCAATCCCTACCTCGCCTTCGCGGCCACGATTGCGGCCGGGCTTTACGGCATAGAAAATAAAATCGCCCCGCCGCCCGAGCTCAAGGGCAACGCCTACCAGTCTTCGGCCGAGCCCGTTCCGGGGTCTCTGAGCGAGGCCATTGCCTGCCTGGAGAGCTCTAAAATCGCCGCCTCTCTCTTCGGGGAAAAAGTCCTTAAGCACTATCTGTTGACGGCCCGGGCAGAGCAGGCCGCCTTCGACCAGTCCGTTACCTGCTGGGAGAGGGGGAGAAACTTCGAGCGGATTTAAGGAAAGAAACTCTTGGGAAACGCGAGTTTGTGCTCTTCGGTCACCCGGCAGGTGAAGCGGCTGTTGTGGAGAGGCGCGGCGGCGGTGGTCATGTCCTTGGTGTACCATACCGCCTTGTAAATATCGGCTTGAGCGGGCCGCACGCCCGCGGCCGAGCCCGAGCTCCGGGTTCCGGGCACGGCCTTGGAGCTTTCACGAAACCGCCACTTTCCTAAATTGCCCCGCCGGACCACTCTCTCGTCCCAGGTCCGCCATTTGTGCCTGTACACGGTGGCTTCCGTAATAAGGTAGTGCCCGGGGGAGTCGTATCTCTCGGACAATGCCGAGTAAACCAGCACCAGCTCGTATTCCCCGGTCTTTAAGTCGCAGCGCTTGACGCTGACGGCATAGGGTCGTATGGGACACTTGAGAAAGAGGAGGTCCTTGTTTTCCGGGAAGAACGCGTAGCTTTCCACGCTCTTATATTGCTCCGCCATCATCTCCCGGAAGGGCTCGAGCTTTTGCTTGCAGAGGGAAGCCTCCTGCGCCGACTGTGCGATGGCTTCGGCTTGCGCGAAGACGCTCTCGAAACGGTCTTTTGGAGTCGCCCAGGCATCGGAGCAGAGCAGAATCAAGGCAAGACCGGGTAATGTTTTCATAATCATAGGATAGCGCCGCGGCGAGGGAAAAACAGGGCCTTTGGATCTACTCGGAGAATAGGCCTTTGGACCTATTTTCGTGCGATATAGCCCATGAGTCGGTAAATCAGCTTGGCCGCGGCTATCTCGGAGTTTACCGTGTCTTGGAGGGGGCAGAGCTCCATCACGTCCACGCCCACCACTTTCTTTTTTTCAATCACGCGCCTGAAAAGCTCAAGGCCCTCGAACCAGTCAAATCCTCCGGGCTGGGGGGTCCCGACGCCTGGGATCACGCTCGGGTCGAAGCCGTCCAAGTCGATGCTGATGTAAACCGTTCCGGTCAGGGCCTCTAGGACCTTGGGGAGGAGCTTCCCCATGTCCCGGTGCTCGTGGCGATAGAAGGTCGTGACGTTCCCCGTGTTGAGAAGATGCGCTTCCTCCTCGGCGACGGAGCGGATGCCGACCTGAACGACCTTGCATCTCCGGGAGATGGGGTGCATGGCGCAGGCGTGGTTGAAGGGGGAACCCTCGTATTCGGAACGCATGTCCGCGTGGGCGTCGAAGTGCAGTATCGAAAGATCGGGGTATCTTTCGATGAAAGGTGGAATCAGCGCTTGAGAAAGGGAGTGTTCTCCTCCCACTGAAAAGAGAACAGACTTGAAATTGAGGAGCTCCCTGACTCTCTCCTTTATTTTAGGGAAAAGGAGTTTCGCCGGCGGCGAGCAGTCGAAAGCGGGCTCCGTGTGTATTCCCGAAAGATAGGTTTGGCTTCCGATCTCCTCATCCCACAACTCGACGCCGAAGGAGCCGTCCAAGAGCCTTGCGGGGCCATGCTCCGTCCCTTTTTTATAGGAAGTGGTGCGCTCGAAGGGCAGGAGCAGGACGATGAAGCGCGCCTTCTCTCGCGGGGCCGTCACCCCCAGGAACTGGCCCTCGACCATCTCCGCGGCCGGGGTCATGGGGGGAACGGCCCGCGATGGCATTTTTAGCGCAAGGCCGCGGGCAAGGGAGCCTTCTCGTCGTTGAGCAGCTCGTTGAACTTCCGGGCCTTGCGGCTGCGCCAGTTCCCTTTATGGTATGCGTAGGAAGCGAGTATCGGGAAGGCCAGAGAAGCCTCGGCGTAGACCATCTGCTCATGCAGCGTGTCCACCTTGCCCCAGGAGCAGGCCTCGCGCAACGTGGAGCCGGATAGCGCCCCATCGCGTTCGTCGGCCACCGTGATTTGGATGGCGTACTTGTGCATTTTGGTTTCGAGTCCGAGCATTTCGGGGCCGACCGTGATATCCTGGGCGAAGTTCTTGGGCACGCCGCCTCCGAGCATGAGTAGGCCGGTTTCCTTCGAGGCCAGCTTGCAGCGCACCAGCTCCAGGAAGTCCTTGGCCGAGTCTACGGAAACGTGCTCCTCCGGGTTGTGCCATTGGTGGTGCAGGAGCCCGAAGCCCGCCGAGCAGTCCGAGAAGGCCGGGACGAAGACGGGCACGCCTTTCTTGTAGCTGGCCAGGACCACAGAGTCCTTCACCTTGCAGTTCTTGACCAGGTACTTGCCCATCTCCTCTATGAACTCGCGGGAGGAATAGGGGCGGGGCTTGAGGGTCCCGGCGATCTCCGAGGTGACCGCGTCGGTGTCGCCCAACTCGTCCTCGTCGATGAAGGTGTCGTAGATGCGGTCGATCCGGGTCGCGCGCAGGGAATGGTCGTCGATCCATTTGGTGCCCTTGTAGTGCTTGAAGCCCAGGGACTCGAAGAAGTCCTGGTCGATGATGTTGGCTCCCGTGGAGACGATGGCGTCCACCATGTTGTTGTTGACGAGGTCGAATACGATCTTCTTCAAGCCCGCCGAGAAGAGCGACCCGGCCAGACAGAGTATGACGTTGCAGTCCTTGTCGCCGAGCATCTTGTCGTAGATGTCGCTGGCGCGGGCAAGGTCCCTGGCTGTAAACGACATCTTGGACATTGCCTCCACCATCGCCACCGTGTTGTGCTTCGTAATGTCGAAATGCTCTATCGTGTCCTTCAGTAAGTCGGACTTCTTCAAGTTGGCCATGTCTCTCCTCGACGACGGGATTTTGTGCCTCGACGCAATTTCGCGATTTTATTTTATAACATTCGATCGTCTTTGACAATTTTTCGCGATTTTCCCTGAAACAATTCCGCAACCAAGTTTGCCCGGGCGGCCCTTATAATAAAACCAGACGCCATCGCGCGACTCTTGTAACATGGGAGGCCGCAATGTCCGGCAAACATAGAATGGAAGAGGTGGGTGACCTTTTCGTCACCGAGTCGTCCGTGACGGTGAAGCTCCTTCCCAGCAAGAAGTCGGGTTCCAGGCTGATACGATGGTTTGCCCAGGGCCAAGTGACCAATGTGCGCAGCGCCGCCAAAGACATCGCCTACCTGATTGGAAAACTTCAAGGCCGCTCCCGTGTCGTGCGAAGCTTGACCGTGATGACCCACATGGGAGCCGGCACCGACCTCGTGAAGACTGGCCTGGCCCGGGCCGTGGCGCAAGCGGGGTTCGAAATACTAAGATAGCCGTGCTTTGAGACTCAAGGGCAAAGTCTGCCTCATCACCGGGGCCGGCTCCGGCATGGGCCGGAGCGCGGTCCTTGAGTTCTGCCGGGAAGGAGCGAGCGTTGCCGCCTGCGATGTCAACGGCGCGGCCGCCGAAGAGACGGCGGCGCTCGCGCGCAAGTCAGGGGGCCGGGCCCTGGCCCTCCAAGCCGACGTATCGCGTGAGGGGGACGTCGTCCGCGCCGTTTCCGAGGCGGCGAAGGCCTTCGGCGGCATGGACGTTCTTTACAATAACGCGGGGATATTTCCAAGCGGCGATCATTCCGTGGTGGACACCACGGAAGACGTTTGGGATCGAGTCTTGGCGGTCAACGTCAAGGGAGTCTACCTTGTCTGCAAGCACGGGATCCCCGAGCTGCTCAAACGCGGAGGAGGATCGGTCATCAACATCGCTTCCTTTGTGGCCCTCGTGGGCTGCAGCGTGCCCCAGGACGCATACACGGCGTCCAAAGGAGCGGTGATCTCGCTCACCAAGTCCCTAGCCGTGCAGTTCGGACCCAATGGAGTGAGATCAAACGCCATTTGTCCCGGTCCCATCGAGACGCCCTTGCTCACGCAATGGCTTCTCAAGGAACCGGCGGAGAAAGCCAAGAGACTCCATAGAATTCCCATGGGGCGTTTCGGCCGAGCCGAGGACGTCGTCGCCTTGGCCATGCATTTGGCCGGCGACGAGTCGAGTTGGACCAACGGCGCGGTCTTCGTAGTCGACGGCGGAATAACCTCGAATTATTTCTAAGGGCGCCCCGGCGCGCAGGAGCTCCTATGAAGACCTCAGACGTCCCCAAAAACCAGCTCTGGATCGGAGGACAGCCTCAAGGCGCTCTCGCGGGCGAGGATTTCCCCGCGTTCAATCCGGCCACGGGGGAAATCCTCGCTTACGTGGCCAAAGCAGACGCCGGGGACGCCGCGCGCGCCGCGGAGGCCGCGGCCCGTGCCGCCCGGGGCCCTTGGGGGAAAATGTCTCCGAGGCAGCGGGCCCGCGTTCTTTTCGAGATATCGCGCCGAGTGCGCGACCGCCGCGATGAGCTGGCGCTCCTAGAGACCCGCAACACCGGCAAGCCCATAACAGACTCCTTGGACGAGGTTTCCGTGGTCGCGGACTGCTTCGAGTACTATGCCGGGGCCGTGAGCAAGTTTTGCGGGGAGACCATTCCGGCGGGCGCTTCCGGGCTCGACGTCACCTTGCGCGAACCCGTGGGAGTATGCGCCCTCATCGTGCCGTGGAACTATCCCATCCTGATCGCGAGCTGGAAGCTGGCCCCGGCTCTGGCCTGCGGAAACACCGTGGTTTTGAAGCCCGCCAGCTACACCCCTCTCTCGGCCCTGCGCCTGGCCGAGATTTGCGCCGAGGCCGGGGTTCCGGAGGGGGTGGTCAACGTCGTGACGGGGCCGGGAGGTATCGTGGGAGAGGCCTTGGCCGGCCATCCCTTGGTGCGCAAGATATCCTTTACCGGAGAGACGTCCACGGGGGTCCGGATCAGCAAGGCGGCCGCGGATACGATCAAGCGGGTCTCGCTCGAGCTCGGGGGCAAGTCCCCCAACATCGTTTTCGACGACGCCGAGCTCGACTATTGCGTCGAGAAATCCCTGCTCTCGGTTTTCTCCAACTGCGGGCAGGACTGCTGCGCCCGCTCGCGGGCCATCGTCCAGAGCAAGGTTTACGACCGCTTCGTGGAGAAGATCACCCAAGGCGCCCGGGAGCTTGTCGTCGGAGACCCCCTCAGAAAAGAGACGCAGGTCGGGCCCATGATCTCTCGCAAGCAGAGGGAGAGGGTCGCCGACTATATCGAGCTCGGGCGGCGAGAGGGCGCCAGCCTGGTCTGCGGGGGGGAATTCCCCTCTGAAGGGAACTTGTCCCAGGGCGCCTTCATCCGCCCCGCTGTGCTTGCCAAGGCCGGACCCAAGATGACAGTGGTCCAGGAGGAGATTTTCGGCCCCGTGCTGTGCGTGATTCCCTTCAAAACCGAGGAAGAGGCCGTCGAGATCGCCAATGATTCCCCTTACGGCCTGTCCGGCTCGATCTGGACTCGGGACCTCGGGCGGGCCATTCGCGTGGCCAGGGCCGTGCAGAGCGGGGTGCTGAGCGTCAACACCGCGACCAGCGTGTATCTCGAGGCTCCCTTTGGCGGCTACAAAAGCTCCGGCCTCGGACGGGAGCTGGGCATGAAGGCCCTCGAGCTCTACAGCGAGGTCAAGAACGTATTCTTTTCGGATAGGTGACGGAATTAAGTGACAGTTACTTAATTCTCTCGAAGAATTAAGTAACTGTCACTTAATTCCGTACAGCGCGCGCGCATTCTCGGTGGTCTTGAGGGCGATTTCTTCCACCGACAGCCCTAGGGTTTCCGAGAGTTTCTCCGCGATTTCCGGTATGGCGCGGGGCTCGTTGCGCTTGCCGCGCGAGCTTTGGGGGGGGAGATAGGGGCTGTCGGTCTCTAGGACTAGGCAGGAGGATCCCGCGGCGCGGAAGGCCCGCCGCAGGTCCTCGTTCTTGGGATACGTTATGGGGCCGTCCACTCCGAGGGCAAGGCCCCGCTCCGCCAGGAATAGGGCGTTCTCGGCGTTTCCCGAGAAGCAGTGCACCACTCCCCAAAAGCGGCGGCCCGAGGGCGGGGAAGGGAATAGGCCGCCGCAGACTCCCAGCAAGTCCGGGTAGGCTCCCCGGCAGTGGATCACGGCAGGCTTTTCCCAGCGGCGGGCCGCCGATAGGATATCCTCAAAGGCTTTGAGCTGGATTTGCCGCGGGATCTGGGTTTTCACGTAGTCGAGGCCGATCTCCCCGATCGCCGCGACCTCGGGGAGCCGGACCCTTTGCTCCAGATCCTTGATCAAATCCAGGGAAAACTGATCGGCATGGTAGGGGTGCAGCCCCAGAGAGCAGCGCACCTGGCGCGGCCGGGCCCGGCTCAAGGCTACGGCCTTATCCCAATCCGCCGGGCTGTCCGCGATTTCGAGCACTTGGGCCACACCCGCCTCGAGAGCCCGAGCCAGGACCAGGTCTCGGTCCGCGTCGAACAGAGGGTCGCTCAGATGGGCATGGGTGTCGAAGAATTCCAAGGCTTATTTCCCACGGCGGTAGAGTGCCAGGATAAGAGGATCCTTTTCCTCGTTGAGGTGCTCGGCCAGGGCCGCCGCCGCCCGGGGGTCGTTTTTGTAGTAGTGGTCGAAGACCAAAGTCTTGGCGAGGTATCGTACGGCCGGACGCGTGTCCTTGAGGGCCCGGATGGCCAGGGGCAAAGTCGCGCGGGGATCTAAGTCCGCGAAGAGGCCCAACGCTCGCGCATGGGCGAAAAGCTTGTCTTGGGAGAGCCAGGCTTGGCGGCGGGAAAGGATCGCCTGGGGGTTTATCTGGGCGATCTGGTAGAGCGCGTAGTCCGCGTTATGTCTCACGATCTCGACGTCGTCATCTAGGAGCTCCGCCAGGAGCGGGACCAGGGCCGAGGCCTTGAGTTCGGCGGCCTTGGCGCAGGCCTGGGCGCGCAGGGAAGCGTCCTCGGAGCGCAGGAGCCCTTCGAGAGCCGCGGGCCCCGCCGCCCTGACGGTCTGCGCCGCTCGTACATCCCAAATTCGACGCAGGATGGTTTCCACGGGCTCTCCGTCTATGGCAGAGGGGTTTTGGCGGTAGAGAGCGAAGTAAAAAGGCAGGGCCGCCTCCGGGAAGGCGCGCTGCTTGTAATGGATCTGGGCCAACTTTCGCGCGCTGAAGAGATCATTGGGGTTGTTTTCCCAGGCTAGAGTGAAAGCCTGGACCGCCTTGTCGGTTTGTCCGTCCTCGAGAGCCAAGACGCCCTCCAGCTGCCGGGCCCCGGCGTGCTGGGGATAGCGAGAGAGAGTCTCGGCAACCACGGCGCGCACGGAATTTTTCTCGCTGCGGTCCCAAAGAGATAGAACCAAAGCGGAGAAAATCTGGGGATTCCTGGGCTGGGCCCGGAGCAGAGCCTCGAGGGCCTCGCGGGACAGGTAAGCGCTTTCCCCGGAAGGGCCGAATTCGCTCTTGCGCGCCAGGCGCGACAACTCCTCGACCGCGGAGCGTCCTTCGAAGCTGTCTGGCGCGGCCTGCGCGAGCTTGGCCAGGATCGGCACGCTTTGGGCGGGATCGGCCGCGGAAAGTTGGGCCTTATAAGCCGCCAGCTCCGGATTTTGCCCCTGGCCCAGGATGATTTGCTCGTGAGCGCGGCTGAATTCGAGCCTCTTGAACAGGTCCCGAGCAAAGAGCATGACGTAAAACGCGTCCGCGGGGCGGTTGGCGCGGTAGAGAGCCTCTGCCAGGCGAAGGTGAGACTTGGGATCCAGAAATTTCTCGCGGAAACCGCCGCGGGCCGTCGCGAGATCCTCAAGTCTCCGGCCGAGCGCGCCTCTGCCGGCCGGCAAGGAGCGGGCGGGGGGGTGCCAAAGCCAGCGGTAAAGGACGAGGCTATATACGGCCAAAGCCCCGGAGATCAGGATCAAGGCCAGAAGGATCAAAAGGAGGGCGCGCCGGGAGTCCTGCCTGCGCATGACTGATTATAACATGAAAAAACCGCCTGCCGTTTTAGGCAGGCGGTTTCTCGGGGAGAATCGTTATTTGCCGAAGTATTTCCAGCGGCGCGGCGACGGATCACGCTGCCGGCTCTTGACCAAGAGCTGCTCTTCCACGGTGGACCAACGGTCCTCGTCCTCTCCCGCGGAGGCCGTCATTTGAAGCCAGGCCTGCTCGCTTTTTCTATGCTCGAGGGCCAAGCGCTCGAGCCAATCCACCTCCTCGGGAGAAATATCGGGCGCTGGCTTGGCTCTGGAGAGCCTTCTTTGTTTGGGTGCGGCGGATTTGCGCGAGACAATCTTCAAGATCGTGCACCTCCGTTTTCGAGATTGGGAGCGACGCGCTAGTTTAGCCCGAGGGGCGCGAATTGGCAAGGCCCAAAAAGGGCCTAGAAATTTCTAGAGCTCCGATTGCTCGTCGCGCAGCCCCTGGATGATTTCGTGGAACACATCGTCATCCTGGCCGGCGGTGAATGAGTACAAGAGCTTGTGGCCCAGAATATAGGCTTCCACCCTGGGGAAGGGCGCCTCGTAGTTGATCTGTATGGCGCGCATGGAGGAGACTGGCAGGTTTTTTAGGGAAAACTTCTCGCCGCGGGCCTGGATTCGGGACTTAAGAATGCGCGACAGGACCTCCAGCCCGTTTAGGTCCTCGGCGAAGGGGCTGGGATGAACATCCATCCTGACGATGCCGAGGGGCCCGTAGAGTCCTTCGTGGATGAAATTGCTGGGGTCGGTGCCCTTCTTGCAGAAATGCACAATCTCGACGCTGCGCTGGTTTTCCTTGAAGCCTTGCGAGGCGGAGTAGCCCTTGGGTAGCCGGACCACGTAGCCGTAGCTTCCGATGAAAGCTGATTCGCTCTGGGGAGCCGAGGCTGCCGAGGGCTTGTCTCCGCCGGGCCTAGGGGCCAGTAATACAAAGACCGCCAAGCCCAACAAAGCCGCGCCAGAGGCCATGAGCAAAACGAGGATTTTTTTTGAAGAGCCCGGCTCGGCCGGGGGCCGGGCCGTTTTCACGGCTTCATCGGATTCCATCGCCGATAGTATAGCCGCAAACGCCCGCTCGCGCTAGCTTCGGGAGGCAAGGCGCGCGGCCAGGGCCGCCGCCGCATCTATTAGCCACTTCCCGCGTCCTTTGCAGGGCTCTGGCTTACCTTTGGCGGGAGGAGGCGCGGCCGAATCCATGTGGCTTTTTTCGGTGGTTTTGGGCCTGCCGTTCGGCGCCGGGGCTTCATCGCCCTTGGCGGGAGGGCTTTCCTCGCGGCGGCGGTCGCCGCGGTCGCAGTCTCCGGAGGATCGGCCATCCCCGGGGCGCCCCTCTTGGCGGTAAGGACTCATGAATTTGTCCTCGGTCTGCGCCCAGGCCCGGCCGGCGGGCCACAACGCGATGCCGACAAGAGCGGCCGTCGTCAATTTTGTCATGAGACCATGATAGCGCCTGTCCGGAGTGCTGAGAAGGGTCTTGGTGCCCATATGAGTCTAGGCCTTTTGGCCTAAGCCCTGTCCTGCCGGCTTCTTTATGGAGGTGAGGTAAAACTATTTTGATATACTGCCGTCGGTGATTCCCGCCCGGAAGAGCCCCGCCTGGCGTGCCTCGTGCCTGGCCGCCTTGGCGGCCGCCGCCTTCTCGCCCTCTCTTTGCGCCCGAGGCTTCATCCGCGACGATTGGTACATTATCGCCGAGAACGCGCTTTTGCGCGGGTGGCGCCTCCTGCCGCGCCTGCTCTCGATGGGCTATTGGGAGGGGGCCCTCGGCGCCGCGGCCCCGGTCCAGGAGTATCGCCCGGTCTTGATGCTGTCGTACTTCTTGAACAGGGCTCTCTTGGGCGCGGCCCCTTGGGGCTTCCATCTGGTCAACGCTCTGTTCCATGCCGGCGTCGTGGCCGCGCTGTATCTCGCGCTCAGGCGCCGCCTGGAGGAGCCGGCCGCGTTGGGAGCGGCGGTTCTCTTCGCAGTCCTGCCGGTGCATGTCGAGGCCGTGTCGTACCTCGCCGGGCGCTCCGAGATCTTGGCGCTTTTGTTTCTCCTGCTGTCTTGGTTTGAATTGGAGAAAGAAAATTCTTTTTGGCGAGGAGGCCTTCTTTGGTACGTTCTCGCTCTTTTGACCAAGGAGGTCGCGGTCGTGTTCCCGTTTTTTCTGGCGGCCTCGGATTGGGTTTGGCGCCGAGGTCGAGACTGCCGCAGAGTCCGCCTGCACGGGGCGCTCTGGGTCGCCACGATCGCGGCCGTAGCCCTGCGCTTCGTGGTCTTGGGCAGGCCCTTCCATGGGGGTTTTGACTACTTCGAGGGCGCCGAGGCCCTGAACCGGGCTCTGAGCGTGGCGCGCTTTTGGACCTTGCATTACGTCCTTCCCATGGCCGCGGGGGTCGGTCTTCAGGCGGACTTCAGCCGGCCCTTGATACCGGACTCTGGCCCGGGGGACCTTGTCGCTTGGGCCTGCCTTTTGGGTTGGATCGCCTTGGCCGTTGCCACGGTCGAGGGAATCCGGCGCCGCCGCCCGGAAGCGCTTCTGGGTCTTATTTTCTTCCTGCCTCTGCTGCCAACCTCCCACCTCGTGATCCGGCTCGACACCATCGGTGCCGAGAGATTCCTCTACATTCCGTCCATCTCCTTCTGCGTTGCCGCGGCCTGGGCCCTGCGCCGGCGCTTGATTCTGGCCGGCCTCCTCGCCGCTCTCTACGCCGGGCAAAGTTTGGCGCGGCAACCAGCGTGGTTGAGCGACCGGTCCTACGCCGAGGCCGCGCTCCGTGGAAATCCAGTCTCGGCCGGGGCCTGGAGCGCCTTGGGGGTGTGCCTGGCGCGCGAGGGCCGAGCCGCCGAGGCCGAGGAGGCTTTGCGGCGAGCCGTCTCGGTCAATCCCCGCCATCCCGCCGCGTATTTCAACCTAGGGCTTCTTTATTATAAGCAAGGCCGCTTGGGGGAGGCAGATAGGATGGTGGGCGCGGCCACAAACGGCAACTCGGGAGACGCCGACGCTTGGAGCCTGCGCGGCCTCTTGGCCGAGCGCCGTGGCGCTGCGGGGGAGGCGCTCAAGGCCTACGCCCGGGCCCTCGAGCTGCGCCCCTGGGACGCGGTCGCCCATTTCAACCTGGGGCGTCTCGCCCTGGCCTCGGGCCGCCGGGACCTGGCCGCGACGCATTTCCGGGAGTACCTGGCGTTGGCGCCCGACGCCGAGGACGCGGCGCGGATACGAAAGCTTGTGGAAGCTCCTCTTAATCCCTGACGAAGCGGTGCGCCCGGCAGGACTTGAACCTGCGACCCTCCCGTTATGAGCGGGGTGCTCTGACCAACTGAGCTACGGGCAACTTTGCGGAAGTTGTTTTATGAGGCTTTTTCATTTGGTCATGATTTCGAGGAGCTTGTGATTGATGAAAAGATGATATTTTCCCAGGCGCTGTTCTTTTAGGATGCCAGCTTTCGCCAGGTGTTGTAGGTACTTGCTCGCAGTCATGAAATGGACGTTCAGATTTCTAGCTAGACGCGCTGGGATGATGATGGGGTAGGCAAAGAGTGCCTGGACCAAGTCTGTTGAGTAGACGGATTTGTGGTTCTGTTTAAGCTCCTGCCGAAGTTCTACGAAAAGGAATCCAATTTTTTCCAAGATGCTCGTGGTTTGCACCGCTTGTTCCCAGAAACCGGTCAGCATGAATTCTATGTATTCATGCCAAGCGCCCACGGTTGTAACGGCGCGGAGCAGGCGGTAGTATTCCGTGCGTCGCTGGTTAATGTAGCCGCTTATGTACAGGATGGGAAGGGGGAGTAAGCCATCCTGTACCAATTGGAGCACCATAAGGATTCTGCCGGTGCGGCCATTGCCATCTCCAAATGGGTGGATTGCCTCGAACTGGTAATGAGCTAGAGCGCACTTTATTAGGGGGTCGAGGTCTGACTGGCTGTTAACAAAATTCTCCCAGTTGTTCATCAGGCGCGAGATATCGGTGATAGCGGGCGGGGTGTAGAGCACCTCGCCCGTTGTGTCATTGGCGATTCGGTTTTGCTGCTGGCGGTAGCCCTCGGGCTTGTCCGGCATCAGAGCGTGCTGAATTCCAAGTATCAGCCGCGTTGAGATTGGGATTTTCTTCAGGTTATCAAAGCCCCACAGGGCGGCGTTTCGGTAGTGCAGGACTTCTTTGTCAGGCTTTCGCTGCTCCGACTCGGGGAAGAGCTGTCCTTGGAGGGCCTCTGCAATCGTTGTGTTGATGTTCTCGATGTTGGAACTGGCGACCGCCTCCTTGATGATAGCGGGTGACAGGAGCAGCATCGGGTTTGGATGGAAACGACAGGAGCCTTTAAGCTCGGCCAGAGAGGTTCGGGCCTTGAGGAGGAGTTCGGAGAAGTCCTTATTTCCAATATCGGCTTTTGGAGGCAAAAGCGATAGAGGGTGGGGGTGTATCGGGCTAAATGATATATGGGTCATAGTATATCGAAAATATTAATTAATTTCAGTATATCATAAACACTGGCCTAGAAAGAGGGATGACGTCGCCTGGAGGCGCCTGACAAATGTCGATTGTGTTGGAAAATTTCTGCGCCCGGCAGGACTTGAACCTGCGACCCTCCCGTTATGAGCGGGGTGCTCTGACCAACTGAGCTACGGGCGCATGAAAGATATTTTACTACTTATTGGCCCGGGTCCCGGAGCGATTAGGGGCGGAAAATGATGGGGTAGACGGGCAATTCCTTGGAGCTCGTTATGACGAGTTTTCCCGTGGCCCGGACCTTTTTGGGGCCCGCCGGCTGGAATTCCAGGATATACGCTCCGAGCGGAGGGCCGCGCAGCTCGGATTTGACCACGAAACTTTTTCCAGAGGCGCCGGCGGCGATGGATACCGATACGGTGTCGGGGAAGGTGTAGGGTCCGCCGTAGCCGGCGTAAAGAGGGTGGGGGCTGTCAATGTAGAATTTGTTGTGGGGAGAGTGGACATTGTAGAGGACATGGACCTCCCGGTCTCCTAGGAGGAGCCCCAGCATGGAGAAATCCTCGCCGTCCTGGGTTTTCCCTTGGATGGGGAATAGGGATTGGAAATCAAATTTCCGGTTGATCCGCTCCAGGACGCCCCCCGGGATGAAGCAGCGGTTCGTTCCTAGGAGCCCGTCATCGCTGAATAGATCCAGGGCCGAGAGGCCCTGGGCCGCGGCCTTGGAGGCGAGCTCCTCGATCACTTCGTAGGAAGCCTGCTTGACACCTGAGTCTGAGAGCCCTCTGGAGCGCAGGAGTATTTTGGATCGCGCATCCAAGGGCGAAAGCCTAGCCCAGACTTCGGGCGGGAACAACAGGGAAGAGGATTGAAAGCTGACGGGTCCGAGGATCCGCAGGGACTGGGCGAACTCTAATTCGCCGCCGGCTCGGCACGGGGCGGCGGCGATGGAGAGGATCAAAAGGGCTCTTCCTGAAAAAATCGTCATGATAAAAGTGTGCCATGAAGTCGAAGGGTCTTCCAGAAGCCAAAGGCCTATATCGAGGTAGGCCGAAGGGCCTACTCAACAGAACCCGATCAGGTATTTCTTGAGGGTTTTTCGGTTGATCTCGACGCCCAGACCTGGTTTTCGGGGCACGGCCAGGGAGCCGTTTTTGAGCGCGATGGGCTCGGTCAGGAGCTCGTCCCGGAAGGGGCTGGGGTTGGTGTCGAGCTCTTGGAGCTGGGCCATGAGGGGGCTTGAGGCGGCCGCATGGAGCATGGCGGCCAGCCCAACCCCGGCCTCGAAATTATGCATAACGACCTGGGCCCGGTAGGCCTGGGCCAAAGCCAGGATTTTGCGGGTCTCGGTGAGTCCATTGACGGTGGCGTCGGGCTGTATGACCTGGGCGGCTCCCCGCGCCAAGAGCTCCTTCATGTGGTAGAGATGCGCGCATTCTCCGGCCGCGATCGGGATGCCGATTTTTCGCGAGAGCTCGGCGCAGCCCTCTATGTCCCACTTGGGGAGAGGCTCCTCTAGATGCTCGAGCCCGAAGGCCTCGAGGGCTCGCCCCACTTTCAGGGCTTGGGCCCGGTCGTAACGCCCATTGGCGTCCGCGAAGAGCTTGATATTTGGACCCAAAGCTCGGCGCACCAAGGCAACCCGCCCGGGGTCCTCATGGGGGGCTCTTCCAATGCGCATCTTCACTCCTCGGAATCCTTTTTCCGCCAGGACACGGGCCCTTCTCTCGAGGGCCCGGACGGGAATGATCATGAGATCGCTGGCATAGACCGGGACCGCCAGGCGCCAGGCTCCGCCCAAGAGGTCATAAAGCGGCTTGCCCAGGGAGCGGCCCATCAGGTCGTATAGGGCGGTGTCCACGGCCCCGGCAGCCGAGACGCGATTGGCGTCGTGGTCGAGCTGGTCCAATTCCTGCCAAATCCTCTCGGCGTGAAACGGATCCCGGCCCCGTAGGAGAGGCTTGACCCTTTCTTCGACGAGAGACAGGAACGCCTTTCCGCCTGCCGCGGTTCCTCCCCAGTTGGCCTCGCCCCAGCCAGAGAGTCCGTTCCTGGTCCGCACCTCGACGAGGGCCGTGGCGCGCTCGCGCTTTTGCCCAAAGGAGAATTCCAGAGGCTCATTTAGGGGACAGCTCAAGAGATAGGCATGAACCGAGGTGATGGAGCCGGGATTTGTTTTCATCAGGATCTCAGAAGGCTAAAGAGCCCCTCCGGCGTGAAGAAGAGCACGCGCACGGCGAGGGTCGCGTAAAACAGGGAGCAGGCCACCAGCCCCGCGCGCTCCCAAAGCCTGGGCCTAAGCGGCTCGGGCAGGTAGCGGCAGGTCACCCAGAGCACGTGCATTGAAAGCCACACCGTGATCATGGATTCCGCGTTGGCCGCGAAAATCACCATGGAGAGCGGCTTGGCCAGATGCAAGGCGATATTGGCCCAAAGGGCGTACAAGGCCACTATGCTGTAGTAAACGTATTTCACGGCCTCGGGGGGCTTCTCCCTCAAGGAGGGGAATCCGCTCCAGAGAAGGTCGGTCCAGCGCCGCGGGTAGATCTCGACGGCTCCCAACTGAGTGGAGAATAGTATCCAAAATCCGCAGAGAAGCGTCAGCTGCCAGAATAGGGGCCCGGCCTGCCGGGCCACTCCCTCGGCCTGCTGGGCGGCCACGGCCCAGGGGCCTGCCGCGGTCTGGGGCGAAACGAACTGCAAAGACAGGATGGCGGGCAAAGCGATCCCGCCGAGGCACCCGACGGCCCACAGTCCCTGGTCGCGCCAGGCCTGGCGCCACCAGCCCCGCCAGCGCGACAAATTTTCTTGGCTCAGCGGGAAGGTCTTGCCGAGATGAGAGAGTTGGACTCCCTTGCCGCCGACAAGGGCCGGTATGGCTCCCACCGCCGCACCCATGCCCCAGCCCTTGTCCCGGGCGTAATTGGAGATGGTGGCGTTGCCAAGCCCACCCAGGCCGGCGTAGTTGGCGAAGGCCGCCAGCATCAGCCAATCCGCTCCGGCGGGGATGTGACCGAAGTTTAGAAAACCCTTGCCCACCGCGCCCCAGGACGAGGCGTCCGCGTAGAACGCGTCCACGAAAATGAGATAGCCGAGGATCCAGAGCACCATGAAGGCCATGGCCTTCTCCATCATGAGATAGACCTTGCCCCCGAAGGCCAGGGCGAGCACGCAGACCATGACGATGGCGTGCGCCAGGAAAAGGACGAAGCCCCTGTCGGCCTCCGTGGGCATGCGGCCCAGGATCAATGGGGCCAAGGCCGTGGCGCAGGTCGCGGCCATGCTGGGCCAAATGCTGCCGAGCTCGATGACGATGTAGAAGAGGGCCCAAAAGCGCGGCCCCGGCCTGCAGCGCATGAAGCCCGTAAATATGGGCTCTCCGGTGGCGATGGTGTAGCGCAGGCACTGGAGGTTCAGGACGAGCTGGAGAGCCACGGCGACGAGCCCCACCCAGAGGATGCCGCCCCGGTACTTGACCGTGAGCATGGGCCCGAGCAGCCATTCACCGGTGCCGATGGCGATGCCCATGGCGACGACGCCCGGGCCCAGCCAGGAAAGAACGCCTTTGGCTCCCCGAGGCGGCGGGGGAATATCCTCGACGCCCCAGGCCGGCATTTGGCCGGCGTCAATCGCCTCCGCCATGTCCGTCATTCTAGATTAAATGAAGCGAAATGTTACTATTGCTCCAGTGCGGAGATTTTGGATCGGGGCCGTCGCGGGGATAGGCCTGGCTATTCTCTGGCCCTCGGACGCGCCCTGGATCAACGACGAGCCAAAGCTGATCGCCTGGGCCCTTCATTGCCGCGATCAGGGGCTTGTCGCCGCCCACGGCCTCATCGGCTCGCGCGGGACGCTGTATGGGCCATTTGCGACCTGGATATACACCGTCCTCCTGTATTTCATCAAGGACCTCGCCCTCTTGGTGGCGGTACGGGCTTTCCTGTTTTTATCTCTCTGCGCTCTCTCTTTGGCATGGATTAGTCAACTCTGCCCGGGGCTTTCATCGGGCTGGGGTTGGGCCGCGCTGTTTTCTCCTTACCTCTGGCTTTACAGCCGCGAGCTTTGGGACAACACCTTCCTCATTCCTCTCTCAGGCGTTACTTTCTGCGCCTATCTTTCCTTTTGCCTCCGGGCCGAGGCTTGGAAGCTGTGGTTGGCGGCGCTGGGGGGGCTTTTCATGCTCCTGACCCATCCCATGAGCCTAGTAGTCATCATTCCACTAGGCGCTCACGCGTGGCTTTCTCGCAGGAAGTATTTTTTCCAGGCGCCTTTTCTTTGCGCGACTCTCCTGGCCGCCGGCGCTGTTTTTGCCGCTCCCTATGTTAAGGCGCTGACGGCGACATCCATGTTTTGGCCCGGGCTAAGCGGGTTTTCCTTTTGGAGGGGGTGGGTTTTTCCATTCTTCGCGGGAAGACTTTTCTCGGGGGGCGGCTTCGATTATTTTCTAGGGCCGGGCTACCTCCCCGCGGGGCTCGCCTTTGTGCGGGCGGTTTCCAGGCTCGCCCTATTATTTTTTTGGGCTGGAATTGTTTCGGCCGTGAGGCAAGTCTTGCGTCCGAGCGCGGGCGCGCTCGGCGCGGAACGCGACATGGCCCTCTTGAGCCTCATAACCCTCTGCTTCGGACTCGTTTTCCATGGGATGCTTAGGCTTTACGGCCAGCCGCACTATTACGGAGCGGCCTGGCTGTTGTATTTTTATTTTCTCTGGAAGGGCTTGAGCGTAGCACCTCCGCTTTTCGGCCGGATCTACGCCGGTTCGCTCGCGATTTTTCTTCCGAGTCTTGTCTTGCTCATCCATTTGAGAGGAGGGAGCCGCACCATCTTTTACGGCCCAACTCTCGGCAATCAGATTGAGCTGGCCCGGCGGATCGGCGCTTACAGCCCGGAAAGCCCCATCCGCTCCCGGGTCCAGCATTACGTGGTGTTTCCGCATGCCTTGAAGGTCCTCTTCGACTTTTACGGTTTGCGGGGGACCCCCCAGGGGCCGAGGCGGCGTCTGGCGATACTATATAAGGAAGCAGATCAACGGGATGGACGGGTCATCCTTGCGGCCGAATAGGCTTCTCCTGGGTTTTGTCCAGCAGCGCCTCTACGGCTCGGGCTATGGTCTTGCAGCACTCGAAGTGCTTCTCCGGCGGGCCTCCCATGGGGTCCTCGATGTCGCCTGAAAGCCCCACGTGCTCGAGGAATATCGCGACTTTGCGGGCGTGCTCCGGGAAGTGGTCCGTAAGCGCGTCGCGGTGGCGGCGGGTCATGGCCAGAACGAGATCGGCCCACTGCAAAAGCTCCCGGTGCACGAGGCGCGGCTTATGCTCCACCTGTGGGATGCCGGCTTGGAGCAGGGCCGCGAGAGTCGGGGGGGGAACCCGGAAATAATGCTCGGCCGCCAAGCCGCAGGAGCGAGCCTCCCAATAAAGGCCCCGCTCCGAGGCGGCCTTGTTGAGAAGCTTTTCGGCCATGACCGACCTGCAGGCGTTGGCCGTGCAGACGAACAATATCCTTTTGGGCGCGGCCATGTCAGCGTCCGTCGCGGCGCAAGGCCACGCTGCGTTTGGCGACCAAGGTGTTTCCCAAGAGGAGGTAGTCCAAGCCTGAGTTCATGAATACCCGCGCGGCGTCATCGGCCGTGAGGGCGATGGGCTCGCCGTGGGCGTTGAGGGACGTATTAAGGAGGGCCCCGACTCCGGTGAGTTTTTCGAAGGCGCGCAGAATGGCCGCGAATTCCGGATTGGAGCCATCGCTCAGCACCTGGGGCCGCACCGCGCCTTCATCGGAGTCTATGGCCGCGGCCAAATCAGAGGAAGCCCTGGCCTTGACCGAAAACGCCAAGGTCATGAAGGGCGAGTCTATCCCCTTAGGATTCTTCAGGTAGCGTCCGGCGCTGCTTTCAAGAATAGTGGGGGAAAGCTGGACATGGGCCTCGCGCCTCTTGATCTTGGCCGCGATGAAGGGCGCTATGCGGGCGTTGCGCGGGTCGGCCAGGATGGAGCGGTTTCCGAGCCCTCTCGAGCCGAACTCGGCGCGCCCCGCGCAGCGGCCGATGATGGCGCCTTCGGATAAGAGCTTGGCTACCTCCGCGGGAGAGGGGTCTGGCTTGAAGGCGTAATCAGCCTCGGATTCCCGCAGGGAGGTGATGGCCTTCTGGGCTTGCGGGCCTCTGGCCTCCGGCCCCAGGTAACAGTCCGTCCAAGGCGCCGGGACCACGCCAAAGCGGGCAGTGGCGAGCTGAAGGCAGGCCCCCAATGCCCCGGTGCCCTCTCCCGCAGCGGGGGCGACGAAGAGGTTCTCGACGGATTTAAGCTGGGCGATCTTCGCCATGACGCGGTGGTTCATGGAAAGGCTTCCGGCGATGGCGAGCCTCGGCAGATGGGTGCAGCGCACGACGTTGCCCACCCACTCGGCGATCTGGTCCTCCACGAAATGCTGAACGCCCCCCGCGATGGCGTCGTCGGGCAGTCGGCGAAGCTTGTCGAGAAAATGAAAGTAAGTGTCGCTGACGGGGCGGCGGCAGTGGAATTCCATGTCCTTGACCGCGAAGCATTTGGCGAAGACCCGATAGGCCGCGCGCCAGCGCCCGGCGGGAGCGTGGGCCGCCAGTCCCATCACCACTGGATCATGATCCCGCGGGGGAAGCCCGAGCATAAGAGTCACGTCGCGCATGAGCTGGGCCAAGCGAAAGCGCTCCGAGCCGATGGAGCACAAGCGCATGAGCCCGAAGCGCAAAGGCATCGCCACGCTCGCTCCCACCCCTTCCCGGCCGGCGTTGAGCACGATGACGCCGGTGCCCTTGCCCCGGAAGGGACTTGACCAGTAGGCGTAGGCCTCGAGCGAGGCGTGCTGGTCTATGCGGATGATGCGCCCCTTGTCTATGCCCAGATGGGCCGCGATCGCCTCATCCAAGAATTGATCGGCCAGGCGCTGATCTGCCCGACCCAAGGGAAGGTCCATGCCCAGGCGCTCGGCCAAGCCGCGCAAGCCGGCCGGTTTCTGGTCGAGATCCCACTTGTGCTTGAAGAGCTTCGGCCAGGAGATATTCTTGCCCTCGTAGAGGAGGGGCCGCCAATACTCGCTTTGCTCCCGGGCCAGGTCCTCGATGGAGAAGCTCGAGTGGTAATGCGCCAGCCACCTCCAGAAATCCCAATTCGACCCGGCGACGGCGACGGCATCGAGTTGCCCTGGCTCGACGCCGGCGGCCTCCAGGCAGTAGGCGATGGCCCGGCGCGGGAAGCTTTCGTCGCGCTTGAGGCGGGAAAAACGCTCCTCTGAGGCGCAAGCCGCGAAACGGTCATCAACCATGACCGCGGCGGTCGCCGTGTCGCCGAGGCTTATTCCTAATATTCTCATCGTGGCGGCGAGGGCCGCAATGTTAAATACTAACAAAATCCCGGAGCGAGTATTGGTAGAATGCGAAGAGAATGAAAGTTCCCGCCATAAACGTGGAGCGCTTCCCGGATTTGGAAAGCATGAGCCGTCGCGCGGCCGGCTTCGTGCGGGCCTTCGCCCGGGAATGCGCGCGAGAACGGGGGCGTTTTTGCCTCGCGCTCTCGGGCGGCAGGACCCCGCGCCGCCTCTACGAGCTGCTGGCTGACTCGCCGCTGCGGGAGGAAATGCCGTGGGCTTGCACCCATTTATTTTGGACCGACGAGCGCTGTGTTGCGCGTGAAAGTCAGGACAGCAATTATCGCCTGGCGCTGGAGACTTTCCTGTCGCGCGTTCCCATCCCCGTTGAAAACATCCATCCGATGCCGTCGAACACGGCCTCGCGCGAGGCCGCGGCGCGCGCCTACGAGCTGTCGCTCAGGAGCTTTTTCGCGGGGTCCTCCGCGACGTTCGACTTGATCCTTCTGGGAGTCGGCTCCGACGGCCACACGGCGTCGCTATTCCCCGACGATAAGTCTCTCGCGGAGCGAGAGAGGTGGGTTCTCGCCGTTGAGGGCGTTCGCGCAAGCCCTCCCGTACCAAGGCTCACTCTTTCCCTTGCCGCCATCGACGCAGCAAGGGCCGCCCTCTTCTTGTCTTGCGGAGAGGAAAAGCGCCGGTTCTCTGACTTGATGGAAGAGGGCCGCGCCTTGCCCGATTTTCCCGCCCTACTGGTCAGGCCGATGGAGGCCCTCGACTGGTATTGGGCCCCGGGGTGACGCCGCGCGGCGAGGGGATTGCCGAAATGCATCTTGCTATTGACAAGGATATGTTTGTTGTTTATGATTATGCCTGCACTTTACGATTAATTACTGAGGAGGGGATTCATGCATAAGCATTGCCGCTCGTTAGCCGTATGCCTCGTCCTGAGCATCGCCGCGGTCTTGGGATTGAGCGCCGTCGCATCGGCTCGGATGCCGGCCCAGAGAGCACAGCGCGTCGTCACGATTTTGGTCAAGGGCGGGAACCCCGTGATCAAGGTCAACGGCAAGGAATATATCCCCGGCACTCCCATCACGGAGGGATCCAAGATCGAGGTCTCCGGCGGCGTCGGGATAATTCTTGATATCGGCGGCGTGACGGTTAGGACAATGGGCGCCACCCTTACCTTGGCCGGGACCTCTTTGCGGGTCCTCTCCGGCGCGATTGCGGTCACGCAAGCCGGCGCGGACGCGACGGCCCCGACTCAGGCTGTGGCCGCGGGAGAGAGCGTGAAGGTGGAGACCGAGACCGTGATGGTCACGACTTCTCAGTCCACGACTTCATCCCAGACCTCGACCAGCGAGGAAACCACCACCACGACCACGGAACCGGCGCCCAACAATCCTAAGCAAAACCTTTCACCGTCGTCTCCGTAATAGCATTCCTATATTAAGGAAGAAATATAAAAGAGGTCACTAGGAGAGACTAATGCAATATGCCTTAAAGCGCCTTAAGATGTTTTTTGTGGCCGTTCTTGTGGCGGGCATTGCCATGCCGGCCAACGCAGGCGTCTGGGATGCCTTGAGCGACTTCCAGAAGCCGAATATGAAATTGGGTCAAATGGGGCTGCATCCTTATTACAGGCTCTCCGAGATGTACGACTCCAATATCTTCCTGCAGCCGAGGTCCAAGGTTGCCGGCCAGAACGCCAATGGCAACGCCGCGGGCCCGGTGCTGGGCTCCTGGATCACGGCGAACAACCTGGGGGTCAAGGCCGACCTGCCGATCTCCGATATGCATAAGATCGACATGGGCTATGACTTCGTCTGGAAGGCCTATTCCAAGGATCCGCATACCAACAATACCGTCAATCAGATGGCGGACTTGGGATATGCCTACTCCGGGCCCATGGGCCTCTCCGGGAAATTGAAGGAGAACTACCTCAACACCGTCGACCAGGCTACCAACGAATTGACCGGCCGTCTGCGCCGCTGGCAGAACACTTTGGGAGCCTCCATGGAGTACGGGCCCGAGGGCGGGAACCTGTTCGCCGGAGTGGATCTGGGTCAGGTCAACCATAAGTACGTGGCCAACGACCCCGCGGTGCGCGGAGCCCTCAACCGCTACGAGCAGTCCTTCGGCCTCAAGACCGGCTATAGGCTTCAACCCAAGACCCGGGCGTATCTGTCCTACGGCAGGCAGATCATCCATTACTCGGTGCCCCAGGCCTCTCCGAAGCACAACAAGTCGCATCTGTTCGGCGTGGGCTTGGAGGGCGAGATCACCCCTCAGTTGATGGGGCAGATCGAGACCGGCATGCAGTACCGGAAATACGATAATCCTCCAACCGGGGCCTCCAGGACGACCACCAGGAACTGGACCGTGGGCACCCGCCTCAAGTACAAGCCCACCGACATGACGCGCGTGGATGTGGCCCTTACCCGGTCCCTGCAGGAGTCGACCTTCGCCAACAGCCAATACTACGTGGCGACCGGAGCCAACGTCGGCGTCTCGCACCAGTTGCCTTACAAGCTGACCGCGGGCGTCAATGCGGGAGTCGAGATCGACAAATATTCCGAGTCCACGACCCTCGGCGGGCTCACCGCGAGCCGCCGCGACGACGTGTACCAGGTCGGGACCTCCCTGGATTACGACATCCAGGAATGGCTCAAGACCGGGATCAGCTACCTGTACCGGGCGCGCTTCTCCCGGTTTACGGAGCAGTTCAATTACAAGGATCATCAGACCGCGGCCTCCGTCAGCCTCTTGTTCTAGCGCAAGCCGTCGGGAAAACCCCGGCATCCTCGTCCAGGATGCCGGGGTTTTTAATTGATTGCTGTTGGGGAATAATATAAAATGAAAATGTTGCCGCAACAAAAACCAAAACAGTGAAAATTCGGCTTGAGCTATTTCTCATCGGCGCCTTGGTTTTGATCTCCGGCTGCGGGGCTCGGCGGGGGCTGAGAGAATCCGATTCCGTCGCGTCCTCATCGAAGCCGAGCCGGGCTCAAAGCGCCGCCGAGGAGGCGGCGCTCATGTCGGCCCTGCAGGACGTTCAAAACAAGAAGGCCGATTACAAGATCAGCGGAGCGGATCTTCTCGACATCACCATTTACCAGCAGCAGGATCTGGACAGGAAGGTCCGGGTCAGCCAAAACGGGACGATTTCCTTTCCTCTTATCGGCATCGTCGAGGTCGGCGGGCTTTCGGTGAACCAAGCCGAGGAGGCCATCTCCAAGAAATTGAGGGACTATCTCATCAGCCCGCAGGTTTCCATTTTCATCAAGGAGTACGGCAACAAGAAAGTCTTCGTTCTTGGAGAGGTGAAAAAGCCCGGCTCCGTGGAGCTGCCGACCGAGGCGAAGCTGACCGTGGTCGAAGCGATCTCCCTGGCCGGCGGATTTACGCCCATCGCGGCCCCCGACCGAACCAAGATCATCCGAACCATGGACGGCAAGAGCCAGATATTGACGGTCGAGATATCCGCCATCACCAAAAGGGGCGAGAAGCAGAAGGACCTTTTCCTTGAACCAAGCGACGTGGTCTACATCCCGCAGAGCTTCTTCTAACGAAAAATGAGCGAAACCGAAAGCCCCGAGTTAGACATTGATCTGACCCACTATCTGGACATACTCCTGCGGCGGCGCTGGATCGTGGCCGCGGCGGCTCTCTTGGTTTTCGTGACCGCCGCCTTGGTGACCTTCACCACCCCCCCTTTGTATCAGGCGAGCGCTTTGCTGGTCATAGAAAAAGAGCGCGGAGGCGGGGCCGTTTACGCCAACGGGGCCATGGTCGAGAACAGCAACGATGACCATTACCAGACGCAGTATAAGCTCCTCCAGAGTTTTTCGCTGCTCCAGCAGGTTTACCAGGACTTGAGGCTTGATGGGGTCAAGGAGTTCGCCAACCCCCGCGGAGTCGAGAAGCTTCAAACCGCCCTCATCGTCTACCCGATCATGCGCAGCCGGTTAGTTTACGTCAAGGTTAATTCCGGCAACCCCCAGCTGGCGGCCAAAGTCGCCAACGCCATAGCCGAAACCTTCGTGCGCCAAAACCTGAGCAACCAGCTTTTCATCTCCAAGGAGGTCCTCCAGGCCCTTCAAATCCGCCAGGACAGCCCCAATACCAGGCGCACCTACGAGGCCCTGCCCGCGGTGGTCAACAACACCCTCATCCAGACCTTGAAGGGGGAGTACGCCAAGCTCGAGGCCCAGGCGGCGGAGATGTCCCAGAAATTTACCCCCAAATACCCAGGCATCGTGGCGATCCGCTCCAACATGGCCGCGCTCAAGGGGCAGATAGACTCCGAGACCGACAAGATCATCCAGAGCGTCAAGACGGACCTTTCGGGGCAGCTTAGGGGAAACAACGTGCGCGTCGTGGACCCGGCCCGGGTTCCGGACCGGCCGATAAAGCCCAAGAAGAGGTTGGCCCTGATTCTGGGTCTTCTGGGCGGACTTGGCTTGGGCTTGGCCGCGGCGCTCATCATAGAGAAGCTCGACCAATCCCTGCGCACCCAGGAGGACGTCGAGAAGAAGCTGAAGCTTCCCTTCCTGGGGCTTGTCCCTTATTCCGCCAAAAAAGAGGGGTCGATCTACGACGCGCTGCTCACCAGCGAACTGTCGCTCACGAGCGAGTCTTTGCGCAATCTTCGCACCATGATCGACTTCGCGGGCGTCTCGCACGCGTCCCAGGCAATGATAGTCACGAGCACGGTCCAAAGCGAGGGCAAGACCTATATTTCCTCGAACCTCGCCGTGGTTTTCGCCCAGTTGGGAGAAAAGGTCCTCCTAATCGAGGGCGACCTGCGCCGCGCCAATCTCCATAAGCAGTTCGGCCTGTCCACCCAGCGCGGCTTGAGCGACTATTTGGCCGCCAGCCAAAGCGTGGAGGAAGTCCAGGAATCTATACAGAAGACGCAGATCCCGAATCTGCACGTCCTGGCCTGCGGCCCACGGCCTCCCAACCCGTCCGAGCTCCTCAATACCCCGCGGCTCGGCGCGCTCATCAGTTGGGCCAAGGAGAATTTCGACAGGGTCATCGTGGACTGCACCCCGATGTTTCCGATCAACGACACCCTCCTTTGGGGTCGGCACATCAGGTCCGGGGTCTTCGTGACCCGCTACGGAAAGACCCGGGTGCCTCTCATACTCAAGGCGTGCCAAAAGCTGCACACCGGGGGGGTCAAGATCCTTGGGATCGCCATCAATTCCGCCAAGGCCGGGGGCCTCACCTATTCCTCCTACGGCTATTACTACCAGCAGTATTACCACTCTTATTCGCAGCCGGCCGCGGCAAGCCAGGAGACATGACTTGGCGCGTCCCAAATTATCTTTCTGAGGCGCTTCTTTCAAGCGCCGTGCTCCTCGGCCCCTTGGCCTTCGGTGCGGTCGAGCCCTGGTCCCTGTTTCTTCTTTGCGCTTTGCTGTCCGCGACCTGCCTGTCCTGCCTAGGAGGCAGAGCTCCCGATTTTTCGCAAGCTGTTTATCGGAGCATCCTGCCCGGGGTCCTATGCCTCCTGGCCCTGGGCGCTCTGCAGAGGTTGAACCCCAGGGCCATACTGGAGCCCTGGACTCCGCTGCCGAGCACGGCAAGTCCGTACGCCACCGGCAGGGCGCTGCGTGTCTGGGGCGCCTACGCGACGGCTTTATGGTGCGCTCCCCAGATATTGGCGGGCTCCACCGCCGTGCGGCGCCTGGCGAGCTTGGTTTTCGGGCTGGGCTGCGTCGTGGCCTTGGTCGGCGTCGTGCAGGCCACGCAGGGAGAGGAACAGTTGATTTATGGATTTCGCCTGGCCCCGTATCCCTTGGATCCTTTCGGGCCGTATTACAACCGGGATCATGCCGCGTCGCTCTTGGTGATGGCCATGTTTTGCGGGGGCGGTCTCTTATGGGACCAGGCGGTCTTTTGGCGGGACCGCGAACGGTCCGTCTATGACGCCGCGGCCATAGCCGGGCTCATTCTCTTCGGCATTGGCCTCAACTCGTTCGGGCTTCTTATCACCCGATCCGTGGGAGCCTTGGCCGCCCTTATTGCGGCGGGTTTCGTCGTGGCCGCGCTTGGGGCATGGCCCCGGACGGGCCGGGCGCTGTGCCTGGGACTGATCCTTGTGCTCACCGCCATGGCCATACCATTGACTCCGGTCGCTCACCGCGTTCGCAACGGGGTCGCAGTTTCCCTGGCTCAAAAGCTCACCGTCTCTCACGCCAAGGCCGCCGCCGCCGACCGGTTGGTCCTTTATCACGGGGCATGGCGGGCATTCTTGGATCGTCCATGGCTGGGGTCCGGCCTTGGCGCTTTTCAACAGACGTATTATCCCTATCAACCCAAAAGCGTGGATGCCCTCGTGGATCATGCCCATTGCGACTGGCTTGAGCTTCTGGTCGAGGCCGGGATTCTTGGCTTCTCGGCGTACGCGTTGGGGCTTTTTGCCTTCCTGGCCTCTTGCGCCAAGTCCCTGTCCTCGCCGGTCAAGCGAACCGTCCGCGGCCTAAGTCTCGGTCTTGGCGGAGCAATATTATCCTTCATGATCCACGGGCTCGTTGACTTCAGCTTTCAGATTCCCGCCAACGCGCTGGTGTTCTTCGTCCTCTTGGCAGGATTGGGCACGCTCGCCAGGGGGGGCTCCCCATCGAGTGCGCCCTCCCGGGGCGCGCTCGGCTACAAGGCCAACGCGGCCGCGGCCTTGGCGGCCTTGGCCGTGGCCATGGGTGCCGCTCCCGGCGTCTTGGCTTCTTGGCATTACCTCTCCGTCAAGCAGACCAGTCCCGCCTCGCGCGCGGCGGGACTGGCCAAGGCCGCCGAGCTCGATGGAAGTCCCAGGTATTATTCCGAGCTGGCCCAGCATGAGGCTTCTTTGGCGGGAGAGGGGCCTCCTAAGCGCGCCAACCTGGAGCAGGCCTTGGCGCATTCGCAGGCCGCCTTGCGCCAGGATCCCGCAAACCCTTCTTTGCGCGACCTGCAGGGCAGGATTCTCTGGCGGCTGGGCCGCGTCGCGGACGCCAGGGAATTGATAGAAGGAAACTGAGGTAAATCATGATCGCCATTTCAAAACCAGTGACCGGCCCGGAGGAGATCCTGGCCATGCAGAAGGTTTTCGAGACCGGCTGGCTGGGCCTGGGCTCGACCGTTTTTCAATTCGAGGAGGAGCTCAAGAAATACCTGGGAGCCAAGCACGTCATAGCGGTTAACACCGGCACCTCGGCCCTTCATATCGCCCTAGCCGCCCTCGGGGTCGGGCCGGGAGACGAGGTCATCCTGCCTTCGATCACTTTCGCGGCCTGCGTGCAGGCGGTGCTGGCGCTGGGCGCTGTTCCGGTCTTCGCGGAGTCTTACGAGGAGTCTTTGCTCTTGGACGTGGGCGACGTGGAAGGTCGGCTTACGCCCAAGACCAAGGCCGTCATGCCCGTACATTTCTGCGGCAGCTCCTGCGACATGGAGCGCCTCATGGCCTTGGCGGGAAAACGGGGGTTCAAGGTCGTGGAGGACGCGGCCCACGCCTTCGGTTCCGAGCACCAGGGCCGCAAGGTCGGGACTTGCGGGGACGCGGTCTGCTTTAGCTTCGACCCGATTAAGAACATCACCACAGGGGAGGGGGGAGCCGTGGCCGTGGCCGACGAGGCTCTTGCCGAGGATATCCGGCGCATGCGCATCCTGGGCATAGACAAGGACACCTGGCACCGCTACAAGAACACCCGGACCTATTTCTACGAGGTGGTTTCCCCGGGCTTTCGCTACCACATGCCGAACTTTTGCGCGGCCGTGGGCTTGGAGCAGTTAAAGAAGCTTCCCGGCTTCATCGCGCGCAGAAGAGATATCTGCCGCCGCTACGACGACGCCTTCAAGGGGCTGGCCGGTGTTACGCCCCTGAAGACGGATCCCGGAGCCGCGCCTCACATCTACATCGTCCGGGTCCCCGCCGAGAGTCGGGACGCCTTCATGGAGCTCTTGAAGTCCCGGGGCGTGGGCACCGGCCTTCATTACATCGCCAACCACATCCAGCCCTTCTTTAAGAAATTCGCCCGCGGCCCCCTGCCCAGGGCCGAGCGCCTCTGGCAGGAGATCGTGACCGTGCCCCTGCACTGCGGCCTGAACGACCAGGACGTGGAAGCGGTGATCGGAGCGGTGCGCGAATATTCCGAGTCCCTGCGCGTAAAGGCGACGTCTCGATGAGCCCCGCGGCCGCTCCCCTGGTCACTGTCATCATAAATGCCTACAACGGGGAAAAGTTCATCCGCCAAGCCATCGCGTCCGTCTACGCCCAGACCATGGGCGATTTCGAGATCGTCCTCTTCGATGATGCATCCACCGACGCGACCGGGCGCCTGGCTCAGGGCTTCGATGAGAGGTTGAGGTACTTCCGCTCGGACCGCCTCATCCCCCTCGGCGAGGCGCGCAATAAAGCCCTGGAGCTCTCCAGGGGGCGATACATCAGCTTCCTCGACCAGGATGACATTTTCCTTCCCGAGAAGCTCGAGAAGCAGGTCGCCGCCTTCCAGGCAGACGTGGCTCTCGTGTTCTGCAACTCGATCCGCTTCTGGGAAAACACCGGGAGGGAGGCTCTCCTCTACGACCGCCGCCCTCCGGACGGGGACGCCTTCCGCGCCCTCCTGGGCGGCTATTACCTCCAAATCAACACGGTCATGATACGCCGGAGCGCCCTTCCAGAGGACCGGGCCTGGTGGTTCTGCCCCTCCTTTCGGATGTGCGAAGAGACCGACCTCTTCCTGAGGCTGGCCTACCGGCATCCCATCGCCTACGTGGACGAGCCCCTGGCCAAGTACCGCATCCACGGCCAGAACTTCTCGGTCCGCCGCCGCGAGTACCTGATCTCGGAGCAAGAGGCCATTTTGAAGAGGTTGGAGGGGCTTGTCCCTGACTTCGCCATCCTTTACGCGCGGGAAATATCCAGGCTTTCGGCCGAGATACGGAGAGCCGAGGCGCAGATCCATTGGAAAGAGGGCCGCCGCCTTCGGGCTTGGAAAGCGTACCTCGAGGGAATGCGCCGCAACCCCAGGCCAGTCTATGCGGCGGAGATGGCGTTGAGCCTTCTGCTGCCTTTCGGAGCCCTGCCCGTTCTCCGGGAATGGCTGGGCAAGCCTATTTGAGAGCGGGCCGATCAAGGCGGCAGGACACGGTGAGGGAGTAGGCGTTGCCGAGGCTTCCGAACGGGGCCAAGGCGAGCTCGTAGGCGAAGCGCCCCCATTCGAGGCCCCCTCCCATGGTCAGGCCGGAGCCCGCGTCGTTGCGCCCGTTGTACCCGAAACGAAGAGCCGCCGAGCTTGTCGGGGCCAGCTCCATTCCGGCATGCGCCGTGAGCCTGCCGTCGAAAGCGCGGTTGAGGTCCAAGGCGACGAGGCCGGCCCGCCAGGGCCGCCAAGAGGCCCCGAGCTTCATGTTCCCGGGCAAGGGCTCGCGGCTGGATTGATATTTGACGCTGGCGCCCAGATTCTGCAGCGACATTCCAGCGGTTATCGGAAGGCTCAAGACTGGCTTGAGATCCCAGAGGGTTCCGACGTCGAGCGCCACGGCTTGGGCGGACCAGCCGTCTATATCCTCGCGCAGATATTTGAGAGATATCCCGGCGGCGGGCCAGCCTTCGGCCAAGAGCCGTCCGTAGCCGGCAGCGACCTCCCAGTCCCGGATCCCGAAAGTCCCGAGGCCGGTGCCCCTGGGATTGGACAAAGTCGTTCTCTGCAGGGATCCGAAGCCCACGCTATTGATCATGAAGCCGAGGCCCGAGCGCGCGGCTCCGGAGTCCGCCAAGGCCAGGCAGGCGTTGTCATGGGCCACGCCCTGGAAATGCTCGGTGTGGGTGAGGGCCGCCTGGCTTCTTTTCAGGAAACCCAAGCCCGCGGGATTGTAGCGCATGGCCTCGGGGCCCGCGGCCAAGGAGGCGTAGGCCCCGCCGAGCGACGCGGGCCGGGCGGATGAGTCCAGGAAAAGGAAGGGCATGACCGGGGCCGAATCGCCGGCCCGCGCGGCGGCGGCGGCGCAAAGACATGCCAGGAGGGCGAGCTTCATCTGATGATGGCGATCTTTCGGGTGATCCTTGAGCCCGTGGCGTTGTCCGTGATCACGGAAAAATAGCCTCCCGAGGCCGCGTCTCGGCCGGAGCCGTCCCGGCCGTCCCATTGGACCTTTCCCGCGGATGCGCCGCCGCTGCGCTCCCAGATCTTCTCGCCCGCGACGTTGAACACTTGGATCTTCACCGAGGCCGGCAAATTGTCGAAGTTGATTCCGGAATCCGGGTCCGAGGCGCTGAAGGGCTTGCCTCGGTCGGAGACTCCCCCGTTGGGCATCCAGGGCACCGGATAGACCAGCACATCGGAGAGCTCCGCCGCGGCCGCGGCCGGCGCGAACAGCCCGAACAAGCTGAAATGGCGGGTTTGGGCGGTGACGGTCTTGGCGGCCCTGTCCACGGCGCTGGCCGCTTCCATCTTCCAGCTGAAGGAGGCCGCGCTGTAGGAGTAGATGGCGAGCTTCTCCACGGCGATGGCGGTTCCGTCCAAAATCCCGTCGTCGTCATCATCCCGGTACTGCAGGGAAATCGTGGCCGCGGCGTTGAGCTGGCTTTGGCCGTTTTCTATTTCAATCTGGCGTATCTGCCCCGCGGAGAGCAGGCCGCGCGATGCCTCCGGCGCGCCGCTCGGGTTGACCACCACCTTGATAGTGGCGGAGCTGCTCGAGATCGCCCCCGCGGGCAAGGTCACGGCGGTGAGGCCGCCCTCGCCGGCGCTGCCGACTTCCACAGTCTGCTCCACGGACGAGAAGACCGCCTGGCGCTTGGTGAGGGAGCCGGCCGAGATATTCTCCTCGGATTCGGAAGCGTCTGGCGCCACCGTCACCATTTTGGCGGGGGCTTTTGGGTCGGAGGTCCCCCGGAGATCCGTGGCCACCGCCCGTATCTCGTAGTCGCCAGGAGTGAGGTTCGTCACGTCCCAATGGATGAAAAAGGGCGGCCGCTGCGCCGGATTGGGGTGGCTGGGGCTTGCCGCCGGGATCGCGCTCCAGGCGGCCGCGGTCGAGGCCGCCCAGCGGAATTGGAACTCGATGTTTCCGACATCGGCGAGGAGCTCGGCCGCAATCGCGGCCTTGACCGTAACGCGGTCGCCGGAGATTTTCCGGCCTGCGGGGGGAAGCTCGATGCCGGCGCCGACGCGTTCGGCGGGAGCCTCGGCCGCGGCGGAGGCCGCCACATTGGTGTTGAGCTCCTCGCCCCAGGCTCCCGCGGCGCGGACGCCGAACCGGTAGACCTCCCCCTCGGAGAGGCCCCCGAGGGAGAGCTCCGAGGCCTCGGCCGGCGCGCTCGCGGCGAAGACGGAATAATCCACGGCCCCGCCCCCTTGGCCTCGGTACAGATGGTAGGATGTAACGCCCGCCGAGGGGGAGGCCTGCCAGGAGAGCTTGACGCGGCCCCGGCCGTCAGGATAGGCCGCCAGGCCCCGCGGCGGGGCGGGAGCCTTCGCGGGATCGGTCAGGAGCCGCCAGCGCATGGTCTCGAGGTGTATCTTCCCCGCTGGTCCCGCGTAGGAATACGCCGTGAGCAAGGTCCCGTCGTCGAGCTTTACCGTGGGCCCGAAACCGCCCCCGCTTGACCGGTCCAGGGGGGTTTTTGCGTCCAGGATCAGCCGGTCGCGCCCGAAGTCGAAGGAGAGCCCGTTTTCCGTCTCCTCCCCCAAAACGGCCCGCACGCCCAAGGGGGGGTGGAGGGATCTCACCGTGTAGGTCAAGAGCACGTTCCCGCCGTCGAGCCTCAACAATGACGGGTACATCTCGCCGTAGTTCCCGAAATCCTCGGTCTTGCGCCAGGTCCGCCCCTCATCGCGGGAGACGTAAAGGATCATATGATCGGCGCTGTCGTTGAGGTTCCCGGAGAGGGGCCGGTTTGGTATAGGATATTCCAGGCTGTCGGCGCGGATGACGGCGTACAAGGCGCCCGACTTGTGTTTCCATAGGAAGGATTCCCCGAAAAAGGAGAAAATGCTCGCAAAGCCCCCATTATCGCACTCGCCTTGGACGCTCCAGGTCTTGCCCCGGTCGTAGGACCGCCAGATAAAGGCGGGGCCCCCGCTCGAGTCCACGCCCATGAGGAGGCTTGAGTCCGGCATCTCGAGGACGTTGCGGCTTGTCAGGGTAATGGCCCGCTCCGGAAAGCCCTCTGGGCCGATGCGGCGCGCCAGCCAGGTCCGGCCCCCGTCGGTGGAGCGGTAGAGGTGGCTGTAGGTGAAACCCTCGGCGTTGCGGTAGTCGTCCGATAGGAAATGCGTGGTCATGAGCAAAGTCCCGTCGCTCAGTACCGTCAGGTAGGGCTCACGCCCCAGGAGACCCGCGTTTTGACCAGCGGACCAGGTCTTGCCTCCGTCCCAAGATCTGAAGAGAAAGATGTCCTCCAGGTAGCGTCCGGACTCGTCCCAATATCCCCTAAAATTGGCCAGGAGAAGCTCTCCGTTGGGCAGCTTGACGACCGATGGCTTGTAGGTGGAAAAGCCCTCGATGGCGACCCGTTCCGCGGGCGCCTTGTCGATGCGCAGCTTGCGCGGAGCGAGGACGGGGATGAAATCCTGCTGGGTTGTTTGCGCGGCCGCCCCGGAGGCCAGCAGGCCTAGGAGGTAGAGGACGAATCCATGCTTCATGGGCGAGGCCGAGGGCATGATACCATAATTGACATCGCGAGCCGAAAATAGCTAGCATTAAGCGGGTTTCCATCATCCGAATGTTCCGCTTCGAGGTTCCCTCCCGCCTGTTTTTCGGCAAGGATTCGCGTCTGGAGATCCTACCAATCCTGCGCGACGCGGGTTTAAAGCGCCTGGGCGTGGTCATAGATGAGGCCTTGCCCGCCCAGGAGGCTTTCCGGGCCTTCCTTGAGGAAGATATCCCCGCGGCAAGCCTTTCCATAACGGCAATTTTGCGCTCCCGCTCGGGCCGCGAGCCGGACTACGGCTATTTGGACGAATGCTCCCAGGCTTTGCCCAAGGATGCCCTGGACGCCGTCCTGGGGATCGGCGGCGGAAGCGCCATGGACCTGGCCAAGGGGATCGCCATTCTCATGACCAACCCCGGCAAGGGGATTGACTACCGCGGCATGGACAAGGTGGCAAGCCCCGGGCTTCCCGTCGTTCTTTTTCCCACCACGGCGGGCACGGGCAGCGAGGCGACCAAGACCGCCTCCTTCGTGGATTGCCGGGGACAGACCAAGCTCGGAATCAACGGCCGCCACGTGGCGGCTTGGGCCGGGGTGCTCGATCCCGTGCTGGCCTTGGATTGCCCTCCGGGCCCCACCATGGCCGCCGGCATGGACGCCTTGGTGCACTGCGTCGAAAGCTTCACGGCCATGACCTCCTCGGTCCTGGCCCGTGACATGGCCAAGGCCGCGTTCCCGCGTCTCTTCAATAATCTGGAAAGGGCGGTTTCTCGCCCCAAGGACTTAGATGGCCGCCAGGAGATGATGCTGGGCGCTTACCAGGCGGGAATCGCCATGTGGAACGCCGCGGGCGGAGGCCCGGCGAGCGGCATCTCCTACCCACTGGGGGTCCGCCACGGGGTGCCCCATGGATTCGCGGGGGGGCTTCTTCTTCCCCATGTCGTCCGGCACAATGTTTCCCGGGGCTACCAGGGCTACGAGCCTCTCTTCGATCTCATCGAGGGCCGGCCCGAGGCCCCGGCGGACAAATCCCGCGCCTTCGCCGAGGCCTTCGAGGGCCTGTACCGGCGCTGCGGGGCGCCGCGGGATTTCGGGCGCTGGGGCGTTGATTCCGCCGCGGTCGCCGCTTTGGTCGAGGACACCGTGGCCCAGCGCGCCGCCAATTTGACGCACAATCCCGTGCCATTCGGCCGCGCCGACGTGGAGGAGATACTCAACCGCGCCTGCGCCCCCAGAGGAAACTATGCCAGGATATGAATTGTTCGGAAGCGAGGAGCGCCACGCGGTGGAGTCCTTGTTCGAGGCCAACAACGGGGTTCTCTTCGCCCATGGATTCGTAAAGCAGCGCAAGGGCGTTTACAAGGTCCGCGAGTTCGAGGCGGCCTTGGCCGCGGTCGCCGGCTCGCCGCATTGCCAGGTGGTGAGTTCGGGAACCGCCGCGCTCCTGGTGGCCTTGCGGGCCCTGGGCGTGGGCCCCGGAGACGAGGTCATCACGTCCTCCTTCACCTTCGTCGCCACGGTCGAGGCCATACTCGAGGCCGGGGCCGTTCCGGTCCTGACCGAGGTGGACGACACCTACAACATGGACCCGGAGGATATGCGCTCCAAGATCACCCGCAGGACCAAGGCGGTGCTTCCGGTGCACATGGCCGGCGCGCCGGCGCGCATGGACGAGATACTCAAGATCGCCTCCGATAACGGCTTGCTGGTTCTCGAGGACGCGGCCCAGGCTTTCGGCGGCACCTATAAGGGGCGCTTTCTGGGGACCTTGGGGGATGCGGGGGTCTACAGCTTCGATTTCGCCAAGAACATCACCACGGGAGAGGGCGGCGCCGTGGTCTGCCGCTCGCGGGAGGTGTTCGAAAGGGCCCGGGAGCTGCACGACCATGGCCATCAATACAACCCGTCCGTTCCCCGGGGCAAGGACACCCGGCGCTTTCCGGGTTTTAATTTCCGCATGACCGAGATACAGGCCGCGATAGGCCTGGCCCAGCTGCGCAAGCTGGAAGCCATCCTTGGCGCCCAGCGCGCCAACCGCGATTCCTTGCTGGAGAAGCTCTCCGGCTTGCCGGTTCAATTCAGGGTGGTGGCGGACGCAGGGGAGATTGCCGACACCGTGATCTTCGCCATGCCGAGCCGAGAGCGGGCCCTGGAGGCGGTCGCGAGGCTTTCCGAGAAAGGGGTGGGAACCAAGAACCTCCCCGACGCAGTGGACTGGCATTTCGCCGGGACCTGGGGGCACCTGTTCGCCGGCGTGCCCTCTCTTCGGAACTGCTCCGGGCTTTGGCCGAGGACCCGGGAGCTTCTCGAGCGCTCCATCGCGCTGCCGGTCAATGCCGTCTTTCCCGAGGCCGAGATCCGGAGAACCGCCGAGGCCGTGCGCGAGGTCCTTTCCCCGACGGAGGTCGCGCGTTGACGTTCCTGGGTCTTATACCGGCCCGAGGCGGCTCCAAGGGCATCCCCCGCAAGAACCTGGCCGACCTGGCGGGGCGGCCCCTCTTGAGCTACACCGTGGAGGCCGCCAAGGGGTCGCGGCGTCTCTCCCGGGTCTGCGTCACCACGGACGACGAACTCATCGCGGCCGAGGCCGCCAAAGACGGAGCCGAGGTGATACGCCGGCCCCCGGCCTTGGCGCAGGATCGCTCCCCCATGATCGAGGCGGCCAGGCACGCCTTGAACGCATTGAAAGACAAAGGATTCTCGCCGGATGCGGTGGTTCTACTGCAGCCCACGAGCCCGCTGAGGACCCGGGCCCACATCGCCGCGGCCTGCGAGCTTTTTGTTGAGAGCGCAGCCGAGTCGCTTTTGAGCGTCAATCCCGCGAGCCAAAATCCCTGCGAGTGCGTGCGCCGGGAGGGCGGGCGATTGAAGTCCGCCGTTCCCGTTCCCGCGGGCGCGCGCGGCAGGCAGGACTTTCCCGAGTACTTCTACGTCAACGGCGCCATCTACATCACGCGCGCCGCGATGCTGGAGGAGCGGGGTTTGTTCTGGGACGACGCCTCGGAGCTCTACGTCATGGACCCGCTCGACTCTATAGACGTCGACGGTCCCGAACATCTGGCCATGGCCCGGGCCCTTGTCGAAGCGAGGCGTCTGGCTCCGGGAGACCGGCCGCTTATGGAGCGAACACCATGAATATCAAGATCGGAAAGACGGAGATAACATCCTCGAGCCCCTGCTACATCATCGCGGAAGCCTGCGAGAACCACCTGGGAGACATGGAGGTGGCCCGCCAGACAGTCCGCCTGGCCAAGCTCGCGGGGGCCGACGCCGTGAAATTCCAGCACCACCTGCCGGACGAGGAGATGCTGCCCTCGGCCCCGATGTCGGACAACTTCTCGGAACCGCTTTACGATTTTCTCAAGCGCTGCAGCCTCAAGATCGAGCAGCACGAGGAACTCCTGGCCCTGTGCCGCAAGGCCGGGATCCAGTACCTCTGCACTCCCTTCTGCTACGCGGCCGCCAAGGAGCTCGATGAGCTGGGGGTGGACTGCTTCAAGATCGGCTCCGGGGAGATGACGGACATCCCGAGCCTGCTCAAGATCGCGGAGCTCGGCCGGCCCATGCTTCTCTCCACGGGCATGTGCACCTTGGACGAGGTGGAGGAGACCTATCGGGCCATGAGGGCCTCCGGCATCCCCTTCGCGCTTTTTAACTGCACCTCGGAGTACCCGCCCAAGTACGAGGATTTGAACCTCCAGGTCATCACGGAAATGCGGCGGCGCTTTCCGGACGTCCTGATCGGGCACTCGGACCACACCCCCGACCTCTACACGAGCTTCGCGGCCGCGGTGCTGGGCGCGCGCTTCATCGAGAAGCACGTCACCACGGACAAGCGCCGGCCGGGGCCGGACCAGTCCGTCTCGATAGACATGGCCGACCTCCATGAGCTTTCGACCGGCGTCAGGAAGATCGAGGCGGCCCTGGGTTCGGTCAAGAAGGTCAACGACAAGGAGCGTCCCGTCCGAACCTGGGCCTTCCGCAGCGTGGTCGCCATCCGGGACATCGCCAAGGGCATGGCCATCTCCCCGGACATGGTCTGGACCAAGAGGCCCGGCACGGGGATCCCTTCAAAGGAGATGCCCAAAGTCCTCGGGCGCAAGGCCAAGAAGGCCATCCCCGCCAACACCATGCTCCGCTGGGAAGACCTGGCGTGAGGAAGGTCCTTCTCGTCACCGGCTCGCGCGGGGAATACGGCTACATCCGCCCCATTTTGAAGCTTCTGCGCGGCGACGCGGAGCTCGAGCCCCACGTCATCGCCACGAACATGCATCTCCTGCCCGAGTTCGGCTCCAGCGTGCGGGAGTTCCAAAAAGACGAAATTCCCGTGCACGAGAGCATCCTCATGTCTTTGGCCGGCTACACGCCGGAGAGCATGGCCAAGTCCTTGGGGGTCCTCTTGATGTCGCTGGTGGACGCCTTCGCGCGGGAAAAGCCGGCCTGGGTTCTTCTGGCCGGAGACAGGGGAGAGCAGCTCATGGGTGCCGTGGCCGCCAGCTACATGAACATTCCCGTCGCCCACATCCAGGCCGGGGAGCTTTCGGGCAATATAGACGGCATGGCCCGGCACGCCATCACCAAGTTCGTCCACCTCCATTTCGCTTCCAACCGGGACGCGGCCGAGCGCCTGCGCCGCATGGGGGAGGAGGAGTTCCGCATCCACACGGTGGGCGCCCCGCAGCTCGACGGCCTCACCGAGCCGCTCGCGATGAGCCGCCAGGAGGTCGTGGCCAAATACGGCGTCAACCACGGGGCCCCCTTCGTGCTCGTGCTCCAGCACCCGGTGGTCGAGGAGATGCATCTGGCCGGCCAGCAGATGCAGGCGACTTTGCAGGCGGTGGTCGAGCTCGACTACAACGCCGTGGTCATCTATCCAAACAACGACGCCGGGAGCGTCCCCGTCCAGCGCGCCATCGAGAATTTGCGCAGCCCCCGCATCCACGTCGAGCGCACGGTTTCCCGAGACCTTTTCGCCAGCCTCATGGCCAGCGCCGACGCCATCGTGGGCAACTCCAGCGCGGGCATCCTGGAGGCCCCCTCCTTCCGCCTTCCCGCGGTCAACATCGGCCGCCGCCAGGAAGGGCGCCTGCAGGGGGCCAACGTGATCAATTGCGGGCACGACAAGGAAATCATCAAGGAGGCCATGCGCAAGGCGGTCTCTTCCGGGTTCCGCCGGGCTCTGGCGGAATCGGCCAATCCCTATGGCGATGGGCGATCGAGCGCCCGCATCATCGAGATCCTCAAGAAAACCCCCGTGGACGACAGGCTGCTCGTCAAGCGGATGACCTACTAGCATGGACAAGAGGAAATTCACCATCAGCCCCGACGCCCCGCTCCTGGACGCCGTCGCCGTCATAGAGGAGAACGGCCACCGCAGCCTCATCGTGGTCTCGGACGAGGGAACCGTCGTCGGGACTTTGAGCGACGGCGACGTGCGCAAGACCTTGCTCGAGGGACGCCTGTCCCGCGTTCCGGTGCGCGACGTCATGAACACCAACTTCATTTCCCTGCGGCCCGATGAATCCGGGCGGGCCAAGGGAATATTCGAATCCACCCACATATTCCTGATCCCGGTCGTGGACGAGCGCCTGCGCCTGCTCGACGTCATCCCGGCGTATTAGAGCGCCTTCGCGGGCCTCGGGCCGAGCCATTCCGTCGTCATAAAATGTTATAATTCGCCAATGCGCGTGCTCCTCGTCTATCCCAATATGATGGGCATGAACATGCTCCCGCCCGCCATCGGGATTTTCACGAGCCTGCTCAAGGCCGACGGCCACCAGGTGGACCTCTTCGACACCACCAATTACCCCCAGCTCGAGGGGGGCTTCGACAGCGACAAGATCAAGTCCGAGAACCTGAACGCCCGGCCCTTCGACGACAGCCTCCTGCGCCGCTACGACCGGCACTCCTCCCCACAGGATGATTTCGCGAGGAAGGTAAGCTCATTCTCCCCGGACCTTATCGCCATGTCGGCGACCGAGGACATGTACCCGATCGGCCTGCACCTCCTCGAAGGGCTTCCCGCGGACCGCCCCCGCGTGGTTCTGGGAGGGGTCTTTGCGACCTTCGCCCCGGAGCTGGCGTTGCGCAAGTCCTGCGGGATGATAGACTACGTGATCAAGGGCGAGGGCGAGAATTCGCTCCTGGAGCTGTGCCGGAGGATCGAGGCCGGCCAGGACCCCGAAGGGGTGCCCGGCCTCTGGATGTACCGCAAGGACGCAAGCCTCGTTGTGAGCTCCCTGCCCGTTCCGGTGGACTCGAGCGAGCTCCCCTTGGCCGACTATGGCCTCTTCGAGGAGAGCCGCTACTACCGCCCGATGCAGGGCAAGCTTTGGAGGATGTTTCCGGTCGAGACCTTCCGCGGCTGTCCCTACACCTGCGCCTACTGCAACTCGCCGTCGCAGATGCAGGTCTATAAGTCCGAGGACAAGAAGTACTTCCGCATGAAGCGCCACGACAAGGTCCGGGAGGAGCTCCGGCATCTCGTGGACGCCTACAAGGCCGACTCGATCTATTTCTGGGCCGACACCTTCCTTTCGTATCATGACGACGATTTCGAGAAGTTCTGCGAGGTGTATTCGGAGTTCAAGCTCCCTTTTTGGATACAGACCCGGCCGGAGACCATCACCGAACCCAAGCTCAAGCGCCTCAAGGATATCGGTCTTCTGCGCATATCCTTCGGCGTAGAGCACGGCAACGAGGGCTTCCGGGAGAAGTACCTCCAGCGCAAGGTCCCCAATTCCCGGCTCGTCGAGCGTCTGCGCATCCCCCACGCGCTCGGCATCCCGTTTTCCGTCAACAACATCATGGGATTCCCGAATGAAACCCGGGAGCTCGTCTTCGACACCATAGAGCTCAACCGCCAGCTCCATTCCGACGGCATCAACGCCTACTCCTTCACGCCCTTCAAGGGGACACCCCTGCGCCAGCTTGCGGAGTCCGTGGGGCTCATCCATCCCGATTTCATCGTGCGCTCCATCACCAAGCCCACCTTGCTCAACATGCCCCAGTTCCCCCCGGAGTCCATCGAGGGGATCCGCCGCTGCTTCGTCCTCTACGTCAAGATGCCCAAGTCACGTTGGCCCGAGATCGAGAAGGCGGAGCGCCTGACGCCGGAGGGGGCGGCCTTGTGGAAGCGCCTGCGCGACGAGTGCCAGGCCAGGTACATGAATTACGGCGGCTACGTCAAGGAAGAGGACATCGGGATGGTGGACGTGGTCAACCAACAGGTCGCGCCCTCGGAGCTGCCGAGCGTCCTTTCGCGCTGAAATCGTTCCATGCCTGAAACCGCCAAGGCCTACAAGAAGCACAACAGCTTCGTCGAGATCCGCCAGAAAAAGCCCTTGGCCGACGCCAAGGAGCGCCTCGAGAGGCTTTACCGGGAGGGCGGCGCTTGGGGCTTGGACCCGGCCAGGGCCCGCGTGGCGCGCCAAGCCTGCCGGGAGCTGCTGGGGCTCGCGGCGCCTTCTGCCTCCCATGCGGCCTTCCGGCTTCACCACAACGTGCAGGAGGAGCTGGCCCGGCTCGAGGACCGGGAGCTCGCGCGCTACCTCTTCTACCGCTTCCGCTACGAGGCATATCCCGAGCGCCATATCCTCGATTCTTATCCGCCCTGCCTGCAGATCGAGCCGACCTCGGTGTGCAATTTCCGCTGCGTGTTCTGCTACCAGACCGACGCCGAGTTCACCTCGAAGAAGAACGGGCACATGGGCATGATGGCCTTGGACACCTTCAAGCGCGTGGTGGACGAGGCGACGGGGCAAATCGAGGCCGTCACCTTGGCCTCGCGGGGGGAGCCCATGGCCTGCCCCGCCATCAAGGAGATGCTGGCCTACGCCGCGGGCAAATTCCTGGCCCTCAAGGTGAACACCAATGCCTCCCTTCTCGATGAGGCCAAATGCCACGCCATCCTCGAGGCCGGCGTCAGCACCGTGGTTTTTTCGGCGGACGCCGCGGTCGAGCCGGACTACGGGAGGCTTCGGGTGGGGGGGGGCCTCCAGAAGGTCTTGAAGAACGTCCGCATGTTCGCCGAGATCAAGAGCAAGCATTACCCGCGCTCGCGCCTGATCACCCGCGTCTCCGGAGTGCAGGTCCCTGGTTCGGGGGGCCTTGATGAGATGGAACGCTTCTGGGGCGAGTGCGTGGACCAGGTCGCTTTTGTCAAGTACAATCCCTGGGAGAACGCCTACACAGCACCCTTGAGCGGCCTCGAGTCTCCCTGCTCCGACCTCTGGCGGCGGATGTTCGTCTGGTGGGACGGCCGGGCCAATCCCTGCGACGTGGACTTCAAGTCCACCTTGGCGGTGGGAAGCGCCGCGGCCGAGGGCCTGTCGCGGCTTTGGCGCTCGGAGGCCTACGAAAGGCTGCGCGAGGATCACCTGGCCAAGCGCCGATCCCAGCGGTCTCCCTGCGACCGCTGCACGGTTCTATGATCTGCGCCTTGATGCTGGGCCGCGACGGGAGCAAGGGCTACCCCGGAAAGAACACGGCTTTGGTGCTGGGGCGGCCCCTCATGGCCTATCCCCTTCTCGCCGCCCGCGCCTCCCGCCGCGTCGAGAGGACCTACGTCTCCACGGATTCCCCCTCGATCAAGGAAACAGCCCGCCGCTATGGGGCCCTCGTCATAGACCGCCCGGCCGAGTTGTGCACGGCCCAGGCTTTGGGAGAGGACGCCTTCGCCCATGGGTGCCGGCATATCGCCGGGGCCTTGAAGGGCGAGGGGCTCTCCCTGGAGCTGCTGGTTCTTCTTTTCTGCAACGCCGCCACGGTCACCGGAGAGCTCATCGACGCGGGGATCGAGGCCTTGAGGGCCGATCCCAAGCTCGACTCCGCGGTCAGCGTCTCGCGCTACAACATGTGGAGCCCCCTGCGTGCCCGGCGCGAGACCAAGGACGGGATCCTCGAGCCCTTCGTCCCCTTCGAGACCTTCGGCGATCCCAAGACCTTGAATTGCGACCGGGATTCCCAAGGCGACGTTTGGTTCGCCGATATGGGAGTTTCCGTGGTGCGCCCCAAGTGCCTGGAGGAGCTCCATTCCGGGCTTCTTCCCCAAAAATGGATGGGGCGGCGCATTTTCCCCCTCAAGCAATGGGGGGGCTGCGACGTGGACTACGAGTGGCAGGTTCCGGGAGTGGAGTTCTGGCTCAAGAAGCACGGCTACGTCGGGGAGGAGCCGCAAGAAGTTCTGGGCGAGGCTGCGGCGGGACGATGACAGACGACTCCTTTCTCTCTGGGAAGGTAGCTCTCGTCACCGGAGCCTCGGGCGGGATAGGCTCGGCCATCGCCCGGGCCTTCGCCCGGCGCGGGTGCGCGGTGGCCCTGCACTACCGCTCGGGCAAGGCCCGGGCGGAGCGCCTGCGCCGCGAGCTATCCGGCCTAGGAGCGCGCTGCGTTATCCTGCGCGCCGACCTCCTTAAGGATGGCGCGCCCGCGGCCCTGGTGCGCGCCGCGGTCAGGGCCCTGGGCCGGTTGGACATTCTGGTCAACAACGCCGGGGCCGTGATCGGCTACGAGCATTTCTCGTCCCTGCGTCCCGTTGATTGGGACCGCACCTTGCGCGTGAACGCCTCCGCCCCCTTTTTCCTGAGTCGCGAGGCCTTCGCGGCGATGCGCCGCGACGGGGGCCGAATCATCAACATCGGCTCGGTGGCGGCCAAATTCGGGGGCTCTCCCCGCTCTTTGCACTACGCCGCCGCCAAGGCGGCTCTCGAGGCCGTTTCCGCGGGGCTGGCCAAGCAGGGGGCCGCGCACAACATCCTCGTCAATACCATCCGGGCCGGGGTCATAGACACCCGGCTTCACGCCGCCCTTCCCGGCAAGGACTTGGCGGCGCGAGTGGCCTTGGTCCCGCTTAAGCGCATGGGCACCCCGGAGGAGGTGGCGCAAGCCGCCCTTTATCTCGCCGGGCCCGGCGGCGCTTTCGTCACCGGGCAGGTGCTGGGGGTGAGCGGAGGCGAATGAGACTTCCCATCCTCGTCACGACGTCATCGTTCTGCGCCGCGGACCCGGCGCCGAGAGAAGCTTTGCTCAAGGCCGGCTGTTCGGTGCATGAGAACCCGCACCGGCGCAAGCTCACGGAAAGCGAGGTCCTGGGGCTTTTGGCCCGGCATAGGCCCGCGGGGCTGATCGCGGGCCTGGAGCCCCTCACGGCACGGGTGCTGGAGGCGGCCGCGGGGCATCTCACGGTCGTTTCGCGCTGCGGGATAGGCCTTGACTCGGTGGATCTTCCAGCCGCGGAGAGGCTGGGGATCAAAATTTTCAACACGCCGGAGGCCCCGGTGCAGGCCGTGGCGGAGCTAACCGTGGGGCTGATGCTGGCTGTTCTGCGTCGCGTGGCCGAGGCCGACCGCGCCGTGCGCGCCGGCCAGTGGAAGCCCCTGATGGGTGGGCTTCTCGGGACAAGGACCGTCGGCGTGGTCGGCCTGGGCCGCATCGGAAGCCGGGTGGCGAGTCTCGTCGCGGCCTTCGCCTGCCCCGTCCTGGGCTTTGACCCGAGGGAGGACCTGCCGCGCGTTTCCGGGCTTAAGCGGGCCTCTTTGGACGAGGTCATCCGACGGGCGGACGTCCTGACTTTGCACGCGCCGCTCCTTCCCGAGACCCGGCGTTTGATGAACCGGGAGCGGATCGCCTCGATGAAGCGCGGAAGCGTCCTTATCAACGCTTCGCGTGGGGGGCTCGTTGACGAGAGCGCCTTGGCCGCGGCCCTCGAGGAGGGACGCCTGGCCGGGGCTGGCCTCGACGTTTTCGAGGAGGAGCCCTATGCCGGGCCCCTGAGGGATATCCCCTCGGCGGTTTTGACCGCGCATATGGGGTCCGCGGCCGGAGAAAGCCGCGCCCGTATGGAGCGCGAGGCGGCCGAGAATTTATTGAGAGGTCTCAAGATCGGAAAGGAGGCAAGATGAGCTCTCCAGGGAAGAAAGTGCTGGTCTGCGGAGGGTCTGGGTTCTTGGGAAGCCACGTCGCCGACGCCTTGACCGAGGCGGGCTACATGGTCCGCATCTTCGATCGCCGCCCCTCGCCCTATCTGCGCGCGGGCCAGGAAATGGTCGTGGGGGACCTTCTCGAGGCCGAAGCGGTCGCGGCCGCGGCCAAGGGCTGCTCCTGCGTCTATAATTTCGCCGGCATCGCCGACATAGACGAGGCCCGGCGCAAGCCCTTGGAGTCCCTGCGGACCAATATCTTGGGAAACGCCAACGCCCTCGAGGCCGCGCGCCTGGCCCAGGCCGCGCGCTTCGTCCTGGCTTCCAGCGTTTACGTCTACAGCGATTCGGGCTCTTTTTACCGGGTGAGCAAGCAGGCCTGCGAGCAGACCGCGGAGACTTATCACGAGGAGTTCGGCCTGCCCTACACCATAGTCCGCTACGGTTCCCTGTACGGGCGCCGGGCCGACAGCCGCAACGGCATCTGCCGGCTCCTCATCGGAGCCTTGACCGAGGGGAAGGTGCGCTACAACGGCACGGGGCAGGAACTGCGCGAGTACATCCACGTCGAGGACGCGGCGCGCTCGAGCGTCGAGATATTAAAGCCCGAGTTCGCCAACATGCACATCATCCTCACCGGGCACCACCCGATGCGGGTGGCCGACCTCATGGCCATGATCCGGGAGATGCTGGGCGGCGACGTGGCCCTCGAGTACTCCTCCGAGCCCTTGAACGGGCATTACAACATCACTCCGTACAATTTCCACCCGCGCCTGGGCAAGAAGCTGGTGAGCACCCTTTACACGGACATGGGGCAGGGCCTCCTTGACTGTCTGGCCGAGCTGCGCTCCCGGCTTCAGGCCTCACCCCGTGCCTGAGCCCCGGGCGATCGTCCTCGATTTCGACGGAGTCATCCTGGAGTCGAACGACGCCAAGACCCGGGCTTTCGAGCTCCTCTTCGCCGCGGAGGGGCCCGAGGTCGTCTCGCGCATCGTGGCCCATCACCGGGCCAACGGCGGCATTTCGCGCTTCGAGAAGTTCCGGCACGCCTACCGCGAGATATTGAAGCGCCCGCTTTCGGCCTCCGGGGAGGAGGCCTTGGGGCGGCGCTTCAACGAGCTCGTCGAGAATGCGGTGGCCGCGGCCGAGTGGGTGCCGGGTGCCAGGCAGTTCCTGGAGGATAGGCATGCGTCCCTGCCGCTGTTCGTGGCCTCGGGAACGCCCCAGGAGGAACTGCGCCGCATCGTCCTGCGCCGGGGCCTGGGCTCCTATTTCCGCGGCGTTTACGGTTCCCCCGAGAAAAAGGACGCCATTCTGCGCGCCGTGGCCCATGAGGTCGGGGCCTCCTGCGGAGGGATCTTGATGGTTGGTGACGCGGTCAACGATTATGAAGCCGCGCGCCGAGTCGGAGCCCTGTTCATCGGCCGGGTGCGGCCGGGGGAAGTCAATCCATTTCCAGGAGAGATTTTAATCCTATCCGACCTCAAAGACCTCTCCCTTGCCATCGCAAACCTCCCGGTTCCAACCCGTGACGGACGTGTGAAAGCCGCGTGAAAATTCTGTATAATCATCGTCGACATGCCTAAAGCCTTCATCACGGGAATTACGGGCCAGGATGGGTCTTATTTGGCCGAATTCCTGCTCTCTAAGAATTACGAGGTTTACGGCTTGGCGCGGCGCTCAAGCCACGTTCCTTTCGAGCGCATCCGGCATCTTCTGGACAAGATACGCGTCGTGGAGGGGGACCTCACCGACCAATCCTCCATGGACGAGTTGATCTCCGCCATCCGCCCCGATGAGGTCTACAATTTGGCGGCCCAATCCTTCGTGCCGACCTCCTGGAATCAGGCGGTCTTGACCGGGGGGGTGACCGCCTTGGGAGTGACCCGCCTTCTCGACTCGATCCGCAAGTTTTCCCCCAAAAGCCGCTTCTACCAGGCCTCGTCCTCGGAGATGTTCGGCAAGGTGCGGGAAACTCCCCAGAGAGAGACCACCCCCTTCTACCCCCGCAGTCCCTACGGCGCGGCCAAGGTCTACGGGCACTACATCACGGTCAACTACAGGGAGTCCTACAATCTGTTCGCGGTCTCCGGCATCTGCTTCAACCATGAATCGCCGCGCCGGGGCCTGGAGTTCGTGACCCGCAAGGTGAGCCACGGCGTGGCCCGGATCGCTCTGGGCCTTTCCCAGGAGTTGCGCATGGGAAACCTGAGCGCTTTGCGCGACTGGGGCTTCGCGGGGGACTACGTCGAGGCCATGTGGCTCATGCTCCAGCAGCATAGTCCCGATGATTTCGTGGTGGCCACCGGGCAAGCCCATTCCGTGCGCGAGCTCGTGGAGACGGCTTTTGCCGCGGCGGGCCTGGACTGGGAGAAGCACGTGGTTTTCGACAAGAAGTTCCTGAGGCCCGCCGAGGTGGACCTCCTGCGGGGAGATTCCTCCAAGGCCCGCCGAACCTTGGGCTGGGAGCCGCGGGTGGGCTTCAAGGAGCTCGTGGGCATGATGGTTCAGTCGGATATTGAACTGCTCAAGAGGAGCGAGCGGGAGGCGGTTTGTGGCTAATTCCCTCCAAGAGGCCGTTTCGCAGGATAAGCGTTACAAGGAGATCTCGCGTTGCCGCGTCTGCGGCAGCGCCGAGCTTGACTCCATCATCCATCTGGGGATCCAGAGCCTGACCGGGGTGTTCCCGCGCGCCCGAGATGAGGCAGTGACCGCCGGCCCCCTGGAGCTCGTCAAGTGCCGGCAGAGGGACGGCTCCTGCGGCCTGGTTCAGCTCCGGCAGTCCTATGATTTGAACGAGATGTACGGCTTGAATTACGGCTACCGCTCCGGCCTCAACCAGTCCATGGTCCGGCACCTCCAAGGCCGGGTGGCGAAGATCCTCGAGCGCGTCCGCCCGGGCCGAGGGGACTTGGTGATAGACATCGGAAGCAACGACAGCACCTTGCTCCAGGCCTATCCGCGGGGGGGAGCCCAGCTCGTCGGCATAGACCCCACCGGAAGGAAGTTCAAGGCCTTGTATCCCTCTTATGTCCAGCTCATCCCGGATTTCTTCTCCTCCCGGCTCGTGGAGGGGCATTTCCCGGGCAAAAAGGCCACAGTGGTCACTTCCGTCGCCATGTTCTACGACTTGGAGTCGCCCCTCGACTTCATGAGGCAGGTCCATGACATCCTCGCGGATAACGGGATTTGGGTCTTCGAGCAGAGCTACCTGCCGGCCATGATGCGCATGAATGCCTACGACACCATCTGCCATGAGCACCTGGAGTATTACGGCTTGAGCCAGATCCGTTGGATGGCCGAGAAAAGCGGCCTCAAGATACTTGGCGTCGAGCTCAATGACGCCAACGGAGGCAGCTTCGCGGTAACCGCGGCCAAGGCGGGCTCGGCCCATGAGGCCGACGCATCCACGGTCGAGCGGCTCCTGGCCGAGGAACGGGAGCAGGGTTTGGAGACGCCGCGGCCCTACGAGGCCTTCGCCGAGCGGGTTCGCGGCCACCGAGAGGCGCTGCGGGAGTTCATCTGCGAGGCCGACGTCCGCGACAAGCGCGTTTTCGGGCTGGGGGCCTCGACCAAGGGCAACGTGGTGCTCCAGTACTGCGGGTTCACGGACAAGGACATCCCCTTCATGACCGAGGTCAACCCGGACAAATTCGGGGCCTTCACGCCGGGGACTCTCATCCCGATCATCGCGGAGAAAGAGGCCCGCGCCATGAGGCCGGACTATTTCCTGGTCATGCCCTGGCATTTCCGGGATAACATCATCGCCCGGGAAGAGGCTTTCTTGTCCTCTGGAGGCAGGCTGGTGTTCCCTCTTCCGTCCCTGGAAACGGTTTCCAGGCGCTAGGCGCTGGTTCTTATGATTGGGAAAACGCTGATTTTCATTCCCACCTACAACGAAAGGGAAAACGTGCAGAAACTTTGCGCGGCCATCCTGGCCCTTCCGATCGAGGCCGACATCCTTTTCTTGGACGACAATTCCCCGGACGGAACGGGCGCCATCATAGAGGTCCTGCGCTCCTCCCGCAAGAACATATTCGCCATCCATCGCGCCGGCAAGCGGGGCATCGGGAGCGCCCACTACGAGGGGATCCGCTGGGCTTACGAGCGCGGATACTCGGCCTTGATCACGATGGACGCGGATTTCACCCACTCTCCGGAGTATATCCCCGAGTTCATTCGCCGCTCGCGTGACTGCGACGTCGTGGTGGGCTCGCGCTATCTTCAGGAGAAGAGCCTCAAGGAATGGAATCCCTGGCGCAAGATCCTGACCGTGGTCGGGCACGTCCTGACCAAGCATCTGCTCAAGCTTGATTATGACGCGACCGGGGCCTACCGCCTGTACCGGCTCGACCGCGTTCCGCGCGAGGCCTTCGACCTGGTCTGCTCACGGGGCTATTCCTTTTTCTTCGAGAGCCTGCACATCCTGAACCTCAACCGCCTGCGCATCCGGGAAGTGCCGATCCACCTCCCGGCGCGGACCTACGGGCACTCCAAGATGGACCCGAGGGAGGCCGGGCACAGCCTTAAGTTCCTCATCGAACTTTCCCTAACTACGCTGCTTCAACGCGAGAGGCTGGAGATCTCCGGCCCATCCGCCGGAGCGGCTGAACTCCACGATCCGCAAGATTGGGATTCGTACTGGAAAAGGAAAGCCGACGCCAGCGGCATCGTCTACGACGCGATCGCGGCCTTGTACCGCAAGCGCGTCATTCGGCCCGCCCTCAATCATTTTATTTTCAGGATATTCCCCGCCGGCTCCAAGGTGCTCCACGCCGGCTGCGGGGCGGGGCAGAACGACGCTGACATTCGCGGACACGTCGCTATAACGGCCCTGGACATTTCGAAGGCGGCCCTGGCTAGTTACGGCCGCCTGCACCAGAACCGCTGCCAACTTGCCCATGGGAGCATTTTCAGCATGCCCTTCGCGGACGGGGCTTTCGATGGGATCTACAATCTCGGGGTCATGGAGCATTTCACGGAGGAGGAAATCCGTCGCATCTTGACGGAGTTCCGCCGAGTCTTGAGGCCCGGCGGCAAGGCGGTCCTTTTTTGGCCGCCCGAATTCGGGCTGAGCGTGACGGCGCTTAAGATGATCCATTTCGTCTTGAACCGGATTCTTCGGCGCGGCGTTCGCCTCCATCCAGATGAGATTACCCGCGTCAAATCCAGGCGCCACGTCGAGGCCCTGTGCCGGAAGGCGGGCTTCGAGCTCGTCGAGTATTATTTTGGTCCGCGGGACTTGTTCACCCATTCTGTCGTGGTTCTGGCCAAGGGATCCGGTCCGGAGGCGGGTTTGCCTCAAGTCGAGACCGCCGCGCTCGCCTAATATCCCATGGCCACGCCGCTTTTTCACTCGGCAGTGGCCATCTCAGCGGCCCAGCTCGCCTGCCGCGAGAAGCCTTCATGCAGCGTTTATCTCGTATTCTTGACCGCGGCCAATATCGCCGACATGGACCTTCTCCCTGGTTTATTAGCAGGCAAGCCTCTCGAGTATCACCATTTGGCGGCGCATTCTCTGGCCTTCGCTTTGGTCATGGGAGGGGCCCTGGCGACGCTTCTCTGGAAGGTCCTCTCTCCCGGGGGAAACACTCCATACCGAACTTGGCTGGGGGCCTTGGCGCTGACCTGTCTCTCGCATCCTGCCTTGGATCTTGTGACGTATGATTCTTTTAACCAATTCCCCGTTCAGAACTACGGGCTTGAGCTGGGCTGGCCCCTAAGTCCCAGGCTCATAGGCCCCATCGGCCATGTCCTCCCGGGCCCGTATTTTACCGTGGATTGGCATGATTGGATCATCGCTGATAATTTGAAGATTTTTGCTACGGAGGGCGCCATTGGAGCCGCACTTGTCGCTTCGGCCGCGGGCTTCAGACGCCCGTGGGCGCGGCTACCTTATCCCGAGGCGGCCGGGCAGGACGCCAATGGTTAGAGATCCCAGCTGGAACGACAGGATGGATGCCATTTTAACGAGGAATCCATTTCTCGTTTATATTTCTTTGCTGTCATTTTATTTTTTGGAGCATCTACCCGGCTTACTGACTCTCAGGAGATTTCCGGCGGCTATTGTTCCCCTCGTGGCGCAGTATGTTTCCAAGCGCCTGCTCTTCCCGGGGCATGCGCTAAATACGGCATTGGCGCAGACGGTCATCTCTCCTTCCCAGGTTCTTCTCAATTGGCCCCCGGGATCGTGGTTTTTAACCTATTTGCTGGGCAAGGTGAGCAGCATGTACGTATTTCTCTTTTTAATCCAGTTGCCCGTTCCGTTCCTGGCTTTTAAGCTGTTTCGCACCTTCGCCTCCGCGGCCATTTCCCTGCTTATGGCTCTTTTCCTGACGCATTATTGCGTTGAAACGCATTGGTGGGCTCCCGATTGGATCATTCAGCCGCTGCAATTGCTGGTCGTTTTGCTTCTATGGGAAGCGCGCCGTGAAGAGAAGATGAGGGCCTTCCAATTGCTTTTAAGCGGCTTCATCGGTGGGCTCATCATGGTCCTTAAACATAATATTGGCTTATTCTTGGGCATAGCCTGCGGCGCCTTCTTGTTCGTCCGCGCTGTTCGGAGTTTTCGGTTGGATGGGAATTCCCAGGGTCGGCCGTTATTGTTCGCCATTATAGCGGGATGCTTGGGTTTCGGCGTGCTGTTTGCTTTGCGGCTTCCCAACGCGGACGAGGTCGTGTACTACACTTTCCCGTATTTTCTTTTTTGGGGGGCCCTTGCGCGTTGGGCCGTCGGAAACAAGGAGGTCGGGCTGGATTGCGGCGCGTTCTTGAGGGAAGCCGCTCTGTTTTCCGGAGCCTTTCTATGCGCGCCGGTTTTGATATTTATTTGGATCGGCGGCGCCGTGGGGTACGGCCGCTATCTTTATTCCCTTTTTGGGATGGGATTTAAATATCTTCGCATTTGGGATTACGGCATTATCGGGGTGATATCGGATGGTTTTCGGTGGGATAGAAGCCTTTCGTTCCAGGGGATGGCGCGCAATTTCGATGCGGTCGTGGGGGGGATACTGTTTTTGGTCCCCTTCCTCGTCAATTCCTTAATCGGCGTCAAGGCATGGTTCTGGGTCAAGAATGGCGCTCGCGACGGGGAGGGACAGAAGGATATGCTGATGCTTTCAGTCCTGGGCATCATGGGGGCATTCATGTTCTTTCCGCTGGAGGGGTACCACATACTCGCCACCAAGCTTTTCGTTTATTTCGCCGTGAGCGCGTTCATGATCATGGGCTCCGCTTCAAAAAGGGCGCAGGCGCTCGCGGCTCTGGCGCTTGCGGTTCTTGTCGCGCCGCCGGCGGCAAAAGCCTTGGCCAGGCCTTTGCATTATCGTAAAACCCCTACTCTGGCAGGTTCAAAAAATGTTCAGGATGCTCTAGGGTTGTCTCTATCCCCCCGCATCTCTCAAGAAATAGACAAGCAAGTGGAAGTCATCAAAAGATCGACTTCCGGCGAGGCTTATTACGTCATTGATTCTTCCGGCGAAAGCCTCTCGAGCCTGCTGGCCATCGTGGACAACCGCTATCCGCAATACTACATTGAAATGAGGAAGGGCATTCTTGACGCGGACGCAAGCGATGCGATTATCGCGGCTCTTGACCAAGCCCCTTTTGTCCTGGTTAATTCCGGAGACTATGAAAAACAGACCCTCGGGCGGCAAGAGGATCCTTACCTGGCGAAGATATTGAAATTTGTCACGGAAAATCATGACGTTGTCGACCGCTACGAGCCCAGGGAAGGAGCCTCGTTGGAAGAATCTGACCAGATCCACCGATTTCTTATAATGCGCCGGCGAAGAGGCTCCAAGACGGCGCGATGATACTGGTTACTGGCGCGACGGGCTTCATCGGACGCAGGCTCGTCCAGTTGTTGGCCCGAGAGCGCGGAAAGGAGGATATCCTGTGCCTGGCCCATAAATCGAGCAGGACCGCCAAGGAGGAAAGCGGTCGCGAGAACTTGAAAGCCCTGGGCCTAGCCTGGAGGGAGGTGGACTTGCTGACCGGGGAAGGGCTCTCGGAGCTTCCCAAGTCCCCTAGAATGGTCCTGCATCTGGCCTCCTGCACGGACACCTCCGAGCCCGACCACAGCATCAACGACGTCGGCACCAAGAATCTCCTTGAGGCGATTTCCCCTTTGGTCGAGGGCGCGCACTTTGTCCTGACGAGTTCCATCGCTGTCAACGACAATCGCGCCGATCCCGCTAGGCCCATGACGGAGGAAACCCCGACGCCGGAGCGGCCCCACCACATTTACGGGCGGAAAAAACTTCTGACCGAGAGGTACCTGATCCGGGAAGCCCGGCGCGCGGGATTTTCCCTGTCCATCGTGCGAGTCTGCGGCGTGTTCGGGGAAGGCACGATCGACAAGGGGCTTTACAGCTCGCTTAGGCGCCTGGTGCTCAAGGGCTCGCCGCTGACCCGCTTGAATTGGCCGGGGCGGGTCAGCGGCATGCACGTGGAAGACATGGCCTATTTCATATCGCAGGTGGCCGCGCTGCGTCCTCCCGCGGGGGAGCACGAGCTCTACATTCCCTCGGCCGAGGCTCTCACCATAAGCCAGATGTGCGCCGCATTCCACCAAGCCCACGGCCTGCCGTATAAGGTGATCCGCCTTCCCAAGATTTTCTGGAAAGCGGCCGCTTTGGCGACCCGCCCGAGGCCCCTGATAGAGAAGGCTTTTCCCCACAAGCTCTACAATAAGCTCTGGCAGGCGAATATCCTGGTGGAGCAGGGCTATTGGAATGAGTCGCTCAAGCTGAAAAGAATCCTCGGGGATCACAAGACGACCAGCTTCGAGGACTTTTGCAGAAAAGCCGCGCGGGAAGGCTGATGCCGAGCCGTTCCGAGAAAATCCTCATCGCGGCGTCCCTCGCGCTCGCGGTTCTGTTGGCCGAGGCCTTGTGCCAGCTCAACTACAAGCTTCGGGAGGGGCACTGGCTGGCCCAGGCCAAGCATACCTTTTACGTCAACTGCGTCATGCCGGTGGCAGACGCGCGGGAATACACTTTGCGGCCGGGGTATCGGGACAGGTCCGTCACGGTCGATGCCATGGGTTTTCGCGAGCCCGCGCCGGCCCCGGGGAGTAAAACTCTCTGCCTCATCGGAGACTCCATTATTTTCGGCGTGGACGTGGCCGATGAGGAGTCTTACCCGAGCGCCTTGGGGCGCCTGCTCGCCTCGCAAGGCTCATGTCTTCGGGTCCTCAACGCGGGGGTTCCCTCATACAATCTGAGCCAAGCTTTCTTGAGGCTCCACGCGGACGTCCTGCCCAGGTACCGGCCGCGCCTCCTCGTGGTGGAGGCCTTCAACGATATCGCCTTGGCCGCCTACTACAAGCAGGGCTGGACCGCGGAGCGAACCTGGTCCGATCTGCGCTGGAAGCCGTTGTGGCGCCTGAGGCTGGTGGAGCCCCTGTTGAGGGGGCTCAGGGATAACCTGGCCTCTTTCTACTACCTCTCCCAGCTCAGCCGCCTGCGCCACGCCAGCCGGGTTGATGACATTTCGGACTATGACGATCCGGCCGATAAAATGCTGGGCCATGTCGAGTCTTTGCTTTCCCGGGAGCTGTCCTTGCCGGAGCTCAAGGGCGTGCCGGTTGTCTTGGTGGCCTGCGATCCCTTCTACTATCAAACCGCGCGGAGGGGGAAAAACGAGGGCCTTCCGTTATGGAGGCGCTATAACAAGAGCGGATTCACCACGGGGCGCCTCATCTCCAAGTACAACGACGTCTTGAGGAAAGTGGCGGCAAGGCGCTCCGGAACGTATTTCTTCGATTCTCGCTCCATAATGGACGCGACAGAACGGAGTCGGATGTATCTGGATTTCGTGCATCTTTCAGCCGAAGGCAATACGGTCATGGCCGAGGCCCTCTACCGTTTTTTATCCCGTAATGATTTGTTGGCAACCGGCTGCGCCGGGCGGCTTCCTCGAAGATGAAACGCTTCTTGTGCACCACGGCGCTGGAGGAAACCTGGGGAGAAGACCGCCAGCCGGTTCTATTTCTCGGCGAATGGTGCCGGCGCCATTCCCGTAGAGAGCGCTGGGGGCGGATGAACGCCGAGGTTTTGCCTTATCATTGGGACGACCGCGCGCGGCTCCACGAGGATTACCTGTATTTGAGGGATCTTCACGAGCGTCTGCTTATTGAGACGGCGCGCCAGCTCAACCAGATACACGATGTGAATCATGGAACGCGCTACTGGCGCATATTGCTCGGGCCCTGGCTGGGCTATTTCACGCAAATGCTGTTCGACCGCTGGAGATCCATCCAGCAGGCCGTCGGCCAGCACGAGCTGTCCGGGACCATCGTGCTTTCGGGCTTGGAAAGCGCCCTCGTGCCCAACGATATGTCCGAGTTCGACCGGCTTTACTGCACAGACGAATGGAACCACCATATTTATTCCGCCATTCTGCAGCGGTCCACCTCCGTCCCATGCCTCGTGAAGCCGTGCCATGGTCTCGCGGATGGCTGGTGCGCCGCGCCGTCCTCCGCCGGCGACCGCAGGCTCAAGGAGAGCCTCGCAGATTCCTACGTTAAGGCCGCGTCTTTTCTTAGCCGGGATAGCGACGCCTTCTTTATGGCCACTTATCTGCCGGCCCGGGAGGAAATGCGCTTGCACCTGCGCTTGGGTCAAGTGCCGCAAAAATGGCGCCTGGTTCCGGCGGTCCGGACCGCCGTGGATCCCGGTCGGCGGCGCTGGATTCTCAGCGGGGAAAACAGCCCCGAGTTCGAGGCCTGCCTCCGCTCATTGATCCCTCGGCAGATTCCGACGGCGTATCTGGAAGGCTACCGCGGGCTCTTGGGGCAGGTGGACGCGCTGCCTTGGCCGAAGAAGCCTAAATTGATTTGGACCAGCAGCCCTTTTTCAGACGAGGTTTTCAAGGCATGGGCCGCGGCGAGAGTCGAGCGCGGGTCCGCTCTCGTGATAGGGCAGGAGGGCGGGCATTACGGAACCGGGCTTTGGTCTTTCGTCGAAGAGCATGCGATCGCGATAAGCGATCGCTATTTAAGCTGGGGCTGGGAGGAGCCGGACCAGCCCAAGGTCAGCGCCGTGGGCCAATTCAAGCGCAAAGCGCCCTTGGGCGTTCGCCATGCGCAGCAGCCTGGCGCCTTGCTGGTCACCGTCGCGCATCCACGCCAGAGCCATCACTTATTCAGCGGCTTGGTTTCCCGCCAGTGGCTCGATTATTTCGAGGATCAGTGCTCCTTCGTCCAGAGCCTCCCCGCCTCCATTCAAGAAGCGTTAACCGTCCGCCTGTATCCCTACGACCTGGGCTGGGATCAAGCCTCGCGCTGGCGGGACCGTTTCCCCGGCCTTCGTCTGGATGAGGGCCGCTCCGATATTGATGAGAGGATTCGCGAGAGCCGGCTCTATATCTCCACCTACAACTCCACGACGTTCCTGGAGTCATTTACCATGGATGTGCCGACGATCATCTATTGGAACCAGAATCATTGGGAGCTGCGCCCCTCCGCCGTCCCCTTTTTCGATGACCTCGCGCGCGCGGGAATATTCCATGCGACTCCCGAATCCGCCGCGCGGAAAGCGGCCGCCGTCTGGGATGACGTTGACGCCTGGTGGGCGAGCCGGACCGTCCGGGACGCGCTGGGCCGCTTCAAGGAGCGCTATTGCCGCTTGCCGAGCGATCTCGTGGGTCGGGTCGAGCGGGCCCTCCGGGAAAGTATGCCGGCCGCGGGGAAGATCGGGGCGCTATGACGGCCTCCGTTAGGCGGCGCTTTGCGTTCACCGTGGGGGCTAATTTGCTTCGAGGCCTGATCAGCCTGAGCACCGGGATGCTGTTGGCGCGCTGGCTGGGGCCGGCCTCTTACGGGAATATGGCTTTCCTGACAGGGACCTTCGTGGCCATTCGACAGCTTCTGGATCTGGGAAGCTCCTCGGCCTTTTTCACTTTCCTATCGCAGAGGCCCAGGTCCAAGAGCTTCGTTTCGTCCTATTTCGCCTGGCTCGCGGCGCAGTTCTTGATAGCTCTCGTTCTGATCGGAATTTTATTCCCAGCGGCTTGGATCGCGGCCATCTGGCGCGGCGAGCAGAGGAGCCTGGTCTTGCTGGCTTTTGCCGCCGTGTTCCTGCAGAACAGCGTGTGGCCGGTAGTCCAGCAGGCGGGGGAATCCCAGAGGGAGACCGTCTGGGTGCAGGGCCTGGGCGTGGCTGTCGTGGGAGCTCACCTGGCCGCGGTGTTTCTTTTTTGGCGGCTGGGCATTTTGGGGCTCCACGCCATCTTTGCCGCCATCGCCTTTGAATATTTGCTGGCCGCGGTCGTGGCCCAGCATTCCTACGCCTATTCCTCCCCTCGGGGGGGCAATGAGGGCGAGGACCCGCGCGAGTCGATCTTCAAAAAATATTTAAGCTATTGCCTGCCTCTTGTCGCCTATTCCTGCGTGGGCTTCGCCTACGAATTCGCCGATCGCTGGCTGCTGCAGAAATACGGCGGACGCATCGAGCAAGCCTACTACGCGGTTGGCGCGCAATTCGCGAGCATCGGGCTTATCGCCACCACTTCCATTCTCCGCATTTTTTGGAAGGAGATCGCCGAGTCGTACCACCAGGGGAATCTGGAGCGCACCAGGATTCTCTATCGAAAGGTTTCGCGCCTAACCTTCCTGGTCGGAGCGATGGTGGCCGGATTCGTGATACCCTGGACGCAAGACCTTTTGCGCCTTATCGTCGGACCGGCCTATGTTCAGGGAGCCCTCACCATGGCCATCATGTTTTTCTACCCTGTCCATCAATCCATGGGGCAAATCACCGGCACCATGCTTTACGCGACGGAGAGGGTTTCTCTTCTGGTCCTTACTGGCACCGTGTTCATGATGATCAGCATGGGGGTGACATATTTCGTGCTCGCTCCCGGAAACGCGGTGGTTCCAGGCTTGGGCCTGGCCGCGGAAGGCCTGGCGATCAAAATGGTCGTGATGCAGCTCATCCAGGTCAACATCGTGGCTTACCTCATCGCGCGCCTCTATCGATGGCGGTTCGACTGGATTTACCAGGCCGCTGGCCTTTCCGCCTGCCTGGGCCTGGGCTGGCTGGCCCATGCCGCGGTTTGCCATGTGGCCGGCGGGCTTTGGCCCTTGCCTGTGCTTATGGGTCTGGGAGGCCTGCTGTATGCGGCGGCGATGGCGGCGGTGGTTTATGCCATGCCCTGGCTGGCGGGACTGACGAGGGAGGAGCTCCTGCTGGACTTGGCCGGCGGGTGCGAAGGGATTGCGGCGTGGTTCTGATTCTATGGGACGGGGGCGCAGAGCCTGGTCATTGCGATGGTCTGGTTTACAGCTGGAACGGGCACGCGGAGTCGGGCTCGTGCCGCTCCCTTTTGCTTTATGTCGAGGCCCATGCCGAGAGGCTGCGCCGGAAGTATCTGAACTGGATCCATGATCTGGGCCAGAGCCGAATCGGCGGCAAGAGCCTCATTGAGCGCCTTGAATTGGAGGATGGACTGAGCTATTGGTGGATGACCCTGTTCGTCGAGCAGAATCCCAGGAAATCGCCCAGGATCAGCGATGCCATCCGCGTTCTCGCTTTGGAAGAAATCATGATCCAGGCGCGAGTCTCCGCGCTCCGCTTGGTGAGCGCGAACCAGGTCTTGGATGAAACCCTGCGCGCCTTGTGCCGGGGCCTGGATGTTTCCTACGAATGGCGGCGAATCCCCGGCGGCCCGGCGCGGCCTTGCGGCCTTGAGCGGCTGCGCCTTGCCCTGCCACAGTGGCTCCGGGCCCTGGCCAGCCTGGCCCGCTATTTCCGGCAGCGCCGGCCTCTCGGAAAAACTCGACGGCTGGGCTGGTTCGGCGGCGGCAAAGCTGTTTTCCTTTGTTCTTACTTCGACAATATCGACTTCCGGGCCGCGAGAGAGGGATTTTTCCATTCTTACTACTGGGCGGGCCTGCCCGCTCTCTTGGGCCGCATGGGCTATGAGGCCAACTGGCTGCAGTTGTTCGTCCCCTGCCGGGAAGCGCCCGATCCCGAGACGGCGCAGGGATTTCTGCGGGAGATCAACAGCGCAAGCTCCGGGAGAAGTTCCCACGCTTTTCTCGACGCCTACCTGTCCTGGGGCGTCCTGCCGCGCGTCCTCAAGCGCTGGGCGAGGCTCAACCTCTCGTCCCTGCGATTGCGCGGCCTGGAGGCCGCGTTCACCCCGGCGGGATCTCGGGCCTCTCTGTGGCCGCTCATGCGGGAATATTGGTTCTCCTCCATCCGGGGGCCGGAGGCCATCGCCAACCTCCTATGGATCGAGCTGTTCGATGACGCCCTGCGTGAGGTCCCTCGCCAAAAAAAGGGAATGTACCTGTGCGAAAACCAGGCCTGGGAGCGGGCGTTCATCCACGCCTGGCGCAAACGGGGCCATGGCCAGCTGATCGCGGTGGTTCACGCCCCGGTTCGTTTTTGGGACTTGCGCGATTTTGTCGACCCGCGGACCATCCTCTCGACGGACGCGCTGGCCATGCCGCGTGCCGACTTCACGGCCCTCAACGGCGGGGCGGCGGTCAAGGCCTACGCCGGCGCTGGGTATCCTGCCGAGACCATCGTGGAGTGCGAGGCCTTGCGTTATGGCTACCTCTGCGCTCTTCTCGGAGCACGTCCGGCCGTAAAGAACGAGTCAAGCGCCTCGAAGGTGCTGGCCCTGGGCGATTTCCTGCCTTCGGCCACCGCCAAGGTTCTGGGAACGTTGGCGGCGGCTTCAAGCCTATTGCCGCCCGAGACGACTTACACCGTCAAGCCTCACCCCAACTGCCCCGTGAGCGCCGCGGATTATCCTTCCCTCGACCTGGTCGTGGTCATGGAGCCTTTGGAGGAGATTTTGAAGGGCTACGACGTCGCGTTTTCCAGCAACATGACGGCGGCAGCCTTGGACGCATACTTGGCGGGCCTGCCGGTGGTGGTGATGCTGGATAAGGCGGAGCTTAACTTCAGTCCTTTGCGCGGCCAAGCCGGCGTGTTCTTCGTCAGCACCCCGGAGGAATTGGCAGAGGCTCTGCGGGCGGCGCGCCAAAGCAAGGCCGGGAATCCCGACGGCAAACAATTCTTTTTTCTGGACCCGGAGCTGCCGAAATGGTCTCGATTGCTCGCAAGCTGATGCGTCATTTGCCGTCGATGCCTCGGGCTCGTTACGGCGTTCTTGCCGGCGCCAATACCGGGCGGGAATGGCGCCAAATGGCGGGCGCCTGGCTCTCGAGCGGCCCTTGTGAGGAGCCCTCCGTCATCAGCGAATACGAGAGCCGGTTCGCCAAGCGGTGCGGCGCCAGGCACGGGGTCAGCTTCGGCGCCGGCAGGATGGCGCTTTACGCCGTCCTCGAGGCTTTGGGCGTAGGCCCTGGAGACGAGGTCGTCATTCCGGCCTTTACCTGCGTGGTGGTGCCCAACGCCATCCTCTATCGCGGCGCTCGGCCGGTTTATGTCGACATAGAGCCTCGCTTTTTCAACATCGACGTTTCCAAGGTGGAAGCGGCGATTTCTCCGCGAACCAAGGCCCTGTATGCGCAGCATACCTTCGGCGTCGCCTGCGATGTGGACGGTCTGCGCGAGATCGGCCGAAGGCGCGGGCTGCCGGTGATCGAGGACGGCGCCCACGCCCTTGGGACGGTCTATCGCGGTGGAGCGGTCGGCTCGCTCACGGAGGTGGCGTTTTTCTCGAGCGATCACTCCAAGGTGATCAACACCCACTTGGGAGGAATGGCGGTGACCAGCGATGATTCCTTGGCCGCTCGTTTGAGGGAAATTCAGGCGCGCTCTCCTTCCCCGGATATGGGCACGTCTCGGCGCCTGGTGCGCTCGTTCTTGCTGGAATACCCATGCTTTTCGCCGGCCTTTCTTTGGCTGGGCCGCTCCATCCACGCGCTTCTGGATCGTGCCGGATTGCTCTTCTTTTTTCGGGATGAGCTTGAGACCAGCAAGCCGGCAGGGTATCCCTGCCGGCTATCCGCGGCTCAGGCGCGGCTTGGGCTGTCCCAGCTTGGAGATTTGGAGCGAAACCTAGCCCATCGCAGGCGGATAGCCGGATGGCTCGAGGGAAAGATCGGCTGGAGCGGCATGGATGCCGGCGAGCTCAACGCCTCGACCTGGCTGCGCTATTCCTTCCTAGTCAAGGACCGCGAGAAATTCGAAGCGGCTTTTAAAAGGCGCTTCGACCTGGGGGTTTGGTTTACCAGCGTCGTGGCCGGGCGCTGCCGAGACCTTGAAGCCGTCGGATATCGGCCCGGCAGCTGCCCGATTGCCGAGCTCGCCGCGCGGCACATCGTTAATTTCCCCACCCACCCGCGCGTTCCCCTCGGCGCCATACAGGAGGAGGTGGAGCGCAATTGGGAATGGCTTGGGAATGAAATTCGGGCGGATCTCAAGAGGAGCGGGGCTCGATGAGACGGATGTATCAGACGGAGTGGCACGGCATTCAGTTCTCGGAGTTTTCACGCCTCTCCTCAAGGGAGCTCGCCGGCCCGGAGTTTTATGGCGCGTTCTACAGGGAATTTTTCAAGCGCTACCGAGGCTGGGAGCAGCTTTCAAAAAGCTGGCGGGAAGGCAAGGAGCTTTGGGCGCGATTCGTGCTGTCTAGAGCCCCGGTACGGGCGCGAGTCCTTTCCATCGGCTGCGGCTTGGGAGCCGTGGAGCGCGAGATCCAGGCGCGCCGCCCTGGGTTGGAGCTGTTCATCCAGGAGGTGGCGCCCGCGGCGTGGCGCTGGGTCTCGGGGCGCTTCCCGGAGGATCGGCAGCTCTTGGGCGGCATCCCGGGCTGCCTGCCTCGGGGGCTCAAATTCGACCTGATTTATTTGGCGGCCGTGGACTACGCCTTGGACGACGGCGCGCTGGCCGGCCTATTGGCCGCGCTGCGGCCGTTCTTGAAGGCCGGAGGGCGGTGCCTGATCATTTCCGCCAGCTTCGATGACTTGCCGAGCACTCTCCGGGGAAGGGCCCTCGGCGCTTGGGCTTCGACGAAGGCCTTGGCCGCCGAGATGCTGGCCTCATCGGGACTGCGCTCTCGCGGCCAATTATGGGGGTGGTCCCGCAGCCGGGAGGACTATCGCTCCGTCATGCGCCAGGCCGGTTATCAAGGCGTTGAGGATGGCTTCGTGCTCCCCGACCGGCGGGCCCACTATTGGATCGCGGGTTCTTAAATGCTAAAGTAGAGCGTCTTTGTGATTTTGCGCATTCTTTCCGCTATTTTTTTCCTCGTTTACGGCTCTCTTTTGCCTGTCGCGGCCCATGGCTTCATGGCGGAGAACGTCGTCGCGTCCTTGGCCATGATGGGCTGTTGCTATGTCATCGCGGCTTTGTTGTGGTCCAGGCGGGCCCTTCTCTTGAACATCTTGATCGCCTTCTACGTGCTCAGGGTGTACTTGACGCGGCCCTACGTCGATATTTTTCTCGCGAAGCTCCGTTCGGACCAGCTCAATTACATCTTGGACCTGAACTCATTCTTCAATCCCTCGGACGCCGCGGTGGTGTACCGCAACCTTTTGGCCCTTCTTTCAGCCTGGCTTTTGGGCCTTTTGCTGACGCCCCCCGTCCCGGCCGCCGCCGCGCCCGTACCGTGGCTGTTCCGCCGCTTGGACAAAATAGTCGGGGAAGCCGGCTGGTCCTTCTGGCTGATTTGGCTGCTTCTCTCGGTAGTGAACTATATGCCGGCCACCCAGATGTGGCAGGGGATGGCCATGGACGACGAGGGAACGCGGCTCTTCGCCTGGGGCCTGTTTTCGCTGGGAGCGGTCAATATCGTCTGTCTTTTCTCCTACATCCGATCCCGCCGGGCGGCTTCCGGAGCGGTCCGGCCGATCCTGCTTTTCCCCGTGATATTGGGGTCGGTTCTGGGCGTGTCGGGCGGGAGCCGCGGCACCGGCTTTTTCTTCATTCTCTTGGCGATCAGTTATTGGCTCTTCCTCAATGCCGACTTGCGCGTCGGCTTACGTGATTCTCCCAGGATGGGCCTGTTTTCCGCGCTTGTCCCGGTCACTGTCTTCTGCGGCTTGGTCGGTCAGAGCCTGAGACCCCTTCTTCGGACCGGCGCGGATGCAGACCTGGTTTGGACGGCGTTCCTGCGGGCCTTGAATCCCTTCAATCCTAATAACCCGGTGCTCAACGACCTCTATTTCGGCCTCACCGAGCTGCTCCACCGGGTGAGCAGCATCAAGGCCCCGTTCTTGATACTCAACAACCACTACGTGCACGACCCCTGGGAGACCTACAATCCCGTGTACAACCTCATGGGAACCATCAACGCGCTCCTGCCCGGGTCCTTGAAGCCGTTCTCGGACATCATCGGCATCAACCAGCTATTCGATTACATTTACTACGACCTATTCGTGACCTACAACAGCGAAACCTGGGGGATCCAGGGGACCCTTTATCTGTACTTCGGCCATTGGCTGGCGCCTCTCGTGGTCTTCCTCCTGGCTTGTTTTTGCGCAAGGCGCTGCCTGAGGCTTGAAGCCATGGCCCGGGAGTCTCCGGCCTTTGCCGCCTTCTTCATCCTGCTTTTCAGCGGCTTCATCGAGTTCGGCGTCGTCGAGCGTGCGGTCCCGGTGGATATCGTGCGGCCCTTGGCGAGCTTCGCGGCCGTGATTTTCCTGGATTGGCTGATGCGCATGGCTTTCGTGAGCCAAGCCCCGGGGCTCTCGCCTCCGGCGGAACTTAACGCGGCGGCGACGCGGCATTGAGCTCCGAAAAGATGATGGGCCCCGTCCGGACCGCCTTCTACGAGCCCTATCCGATGGGATTGGGGGGCAATTTCCTGACTCAGCGATTGATTCTTGAGCGCCTTGATCGGGAGCGATTCCATCCCATTGTGGTGGCGCCGATGGAGGGCGCAGCACTCGAGCGCTTCCGGGCCATGGGAGTCGAATGCGTGGTGCTCCCTCCCCCGGGAGCCCTGGGGCGCTACGGCCAGGCCTTGTTGAGGGCGGGCCCTTTGGCCAAGCTCAAATCCGCCGCGGACCTGGTCCGCTACAATTTCCGGGTCTGGCGCTTCCTGCGCGAGCGCGGCATCGAGGTGATTTACTCCAACTGCGTGCGCGCGCAGATGTGCGTTGGGGTCGGGGCGAGGCTTGCCGGGGTGCCCTCTCTTCTTTACGTCAAAGGCGAACTCGCCAATCCCATCATAGATCGGATTTGCTTCGTTCTGGCCTCCAAGATACTGTTCTTCGCCCCGCACAACCGCGACGACCGCTATCCGCTTCTGGTGAGGTGGTTTTCGCGCAAGATAGACATTTTGCGCATAGGGATGGATCCGGCCCTGATTCATGAGGTCGAGGGCCGGGACCATTCGGCCCTCCGGCGGGAGCTCGGCATCGACCCCGATAGCCTCAACGTCGCGGTGCTGGCCCAGCTTTACCGGCCCAAGGGCCAGCATTTCGCCCTGGAGGCCCTGGCGCGTCTGGCAGGGGAGTTCCCGCGGCTCAAGCTTTACCTCGTGGGCGACCATGTGGTGGACGAGTACCGGTCCTACAAAGGGGAGCTCGAGGCCTTGGCGGATAAGCTCGGCATCGCCGAGCGCGTGGTCTTCACCGGCTGGCGCAAGGACGCCCTTGAAATCGCCAGCCTCATGGACTTCATCGTCCATCCCAGCCTGGCCGAGGGTTTCGGCCGAGCCGTGCTCGAGTCCATGGCCTTGGGCAAGCCCGTGATCGCCTCGGCCGTCGGCGGGTTGCGGGAAGCCATCCAGGATGGGGAAAATGGCTGCCTCGTGGTTCCCGGGGACGTCGAGGCTCTGGCCCGGCGTTGGCGGCAATTATTGTCCGATCCCGGCCTGCGCGCCAGGCTCGGCCAGGAAGCCCGCCGCACGGTATTTTCCCGCTACCTCGTTGACGACAAGGTGGCGCGCTTGGCCGGGATTTGGGCGGAGATGGCGAGGGGTTGCGGCGCATGTGCGGCATAGCGGGGGAGCTCAGCTTCGGCGCGCCGGCCAACGCGGCGGCCCTGCGCGCCATGGCCGACGCCTTGGTCCATCGCGGGCCGGATGATCAGGGCCTGCACTGCGAGGGCCGCTTGGGACTCGCCCACCGCCGGTTATCCATACTCGACCTCTCGCCTGCGGGCCGCCAGCCCATGTGGAGCGAGGACAAGGCTCTGGCCATCGTCTTCAACGGAGAGGTCTACAACTACCGCGAGATCCGCCCCGAGCTCGAGGCCGCGGGCTACCGCTTCGCGGGAGGCACGGACACCGAGGTGGTCCTCAACGCCGTCCACCGCTGGGGCCTCGAGGCGGCCTTGGAGCGCTTCATCGGGATGTTCGCCTTCGCCCTGTGGGACGCGCGCGCCCAAGCCCTCACCTTGGTCCGGGACCGCCTGGGCGTCAAGCCTCTCTATTACCAGAAGACCGCCAAGGGCCTCTTGTTCGGCTCCGAGCTCAAGGCCCTTTACGCCCATCCCGATTTCCGGCGCGAGCTTTTGCCTAAGGGCTTGGAGCAATTTTTCCGCTTCGGCTACACCTTGGGAGAAGCCACGGTTTACAAGAACTCCTTCAAGCTGCCGGCGGGGCACTGTTTGCGCGTGGAGGCGGACGGCGGGGCGCGCCTTTGGCGCTACTGGAGCCTGGATGGGGTCGAGAGGGGCTCCTACTCCGGCACCTTCGCGAGGGCCGTGGAGGAGCTCTCCACCCTTTGCGACAGCGCCTTCTCCTATCGCCTGGTCTCCGATGTGCCCGTCGGGGTTTTTCTCTCCGGGGGCGTGGACTCGTCGTTTTTGGCCGCGTTCTTGAAGAGGCGGGCGGGCGCGGACTTGGAGCACATCACCATCGGCTTCGACGAACCGGCCTATGACGAGTCTCCCAAGGCCCGCCGCGTGGCGCGGGATCTGGACCTCAGGCACACGGTGAGGACCTTGAGCGCCGTACAGGCCCAGGAGGCGCTCCTGCGCTTCGTGGAGATATGGGACGAGCCCTTCGGCGACGCCTCCGGCATTCCCACCTCCATGGTCTGCGCCCTGGCGCGGGAGAGGGTCAAGGTGGTCCTTTCCGCCGATGGGGGAGACGAGCTGTTCTGCGGCTACGAGAGCTACCCCGCCTACGAGGCGCGCTACCGCCGCCTGAGCCGTTTCCCCGCGCCCTTGCGGTCGATCCTCTCGGCTGCCCTGCGCCGCCTGCCCTACCGGTCTCTTATCTCGGCGGCTCTCGCGCTGCGCGAGGGCTCGCGCTGGAACCCGCAGACCGCGGCCCGCTACGAGAAAATGCTCGATCTCCTGCCCGTGCGAGGCCACGACGACCTCATCCGGATCAGCAATGAGAAGGGCTGGACCGCGCGGAGCGTGGGGGATATCCTGGGCACGGGGAACGGGGGCTTTGCCCGAGGGGCCGAGTTCGGGCAGACGTCCCGGGACGGCGAAAGGGGGCTGATCGATCGCATGATGCGCGCGGACCTGTCCGCTTTCCTCGGCGAGGACATCCTCTGCAAGGTGGACCGCGCTTCCATGGCCGTGGGGCTAGAGTGCCGGGACCCTTTCCTGGACCATCGCTTGGTCGAGTTCGCGTTCTCCCTGCCTCTCGACTATCTTTATGAGAACGGGACGCATAAGCGGGTGCTCAAGGCCGCCGTGAGCCCCTGGATTTCCCAGGCCGTGCTCAACTCCCCCAAGAGGGGCTTTTCCATTCCGCTTTACGACTGGCTGAGGGGGCCTTGGAAGCCCCTGGCCTTGGACTATCTCTCTCCCGACAGCATCCGGCGCGTGGGGATATTGGACGAGCGCGCGGCCAGGCGCGAATTGGACTCTTTTTACAAGTATCGGGGCGGGCGCGCCGAAAAAGTGATGCTGATGCTTAATTTCCAGATGTGGGCGGAGCGCTGGCTGCGATGACTCCGGCCAACGCTCGCGTCCATCGCCTGCTGGGATCGCAGGTGGTTCGGGATGTCTTGGGGGCCGAGGCAGGCGCCGGCGACGTGGAAATAGGCCCTCTGGAGGCTAATTATTTTTCCTTCACCTTCAGGGTCAAGGCGGCGGCTCGTTCAGGCCCTCGGGATGTGTTCGTCAAGATTCCCAAGACGGACGTGCGCGGAACTCCCGAGATTCTTCCCATCACTCCGGAGGACAGGCGGATGGCCCAGGAAGAAGAAAGGAGCTTGAGGCTGCTGGAGCGGGGCTGGAACGGCGACTGGCAGGTGCGTTGGGTCAAGATTCGCGGAGTCGTTCCGGAATATAACGCGATCGTCACGGATCGCGTTCGCGGGGATGACGCGACGGCCGTCTTTCGCCGATTGGACATCCGCCGGCGGCTTGGCTTTCACGGGGAGGGCGAACGGCTGCGAGGTCTTATGTCTCGGCTGGGCGCCGCCTTGGGGCGCTTTCACCGGTCCAATTACAGCGACGGGGTTTTTCTCCTGTCCGATGAGATGCCCAAGCTCGAGCGTTATTGCGAGGACCTATCCTCCGACACGGGCAGTCCTTTGTTGATGCGTGTTTTGAAGAAGTTGAGATCCATGAACGGCTTCGAGCGCCCAAGCGGCAAGGTGCCGACTCTCAAGGGTTTGGACGTGCGCAACGTCTTGGTCGGCTCCGGAGACGCCCTGTTTCTCCTGGATCCCGGCAAGATGAAAATCGCTTATCGAGAGGCGGATTTGGCGCGGTTCCTGACGACATACCGCATCCTGTATTGGGGCAGCAAGTCCTTGCCGGTGTTGAGGGAGCCGGACCGCGGGGCCGAGGAGGCCTTTCTGAGCGCGTACTACGCTCAATCTCGAGCCGGATGCCCGCAGCTGTTCAAGCTGTTCCTGCTCAAAGAGCAGCTCAAGCACTGGCGGACCGCCCTGGACTCCCTACGGCGGAGGCGTTGGGCGCCGTGGGTCAAGGCCATGGCGGCCCGCGTTTATGTGACCCCTTTCTATAGCCGCCAAATTTCACTACAATTGGAGCAGGACTTCCGAGGGTAGGCCATGGCGATGGATTACGAAAGAAGCACGCGCGACGCGTATCTCACCTCCGCGAGGGCGGCCGAGTACAGAAAGCACCAGACCAAGGATTGGACTTGGGCGAGATTCGTCACTTGCCTGGAGCAGAGGGCGATTGCCAGGGAGCTGGGGCGGTACCGGTGGAGTTCCTCGGACCAATTGCTGGACATCCCTTGCGGGACCGGCATCCTGGGCAAGGTCTTGCGCCGCTTCCCTTTCAAGATTGTGGCCAGCGACATATCTTCCGAGATGATGAGCTTGGCCCGGGAGGAATATCCGGGCGGCCGGTTGGAGGCCTGCGTCCGGGCCGACATCACCGCCACCCCCTTCCCCAGGGGCTCCTTTGCGTGCGTCGTCACCTTGGGATTCCTGCACCGCGTTCCTCGCGAGGTTAAGCGCGCCGCGTTGCGCGAGATTAGCGCTTTGTCTAATAGAGTGGTGATCGTGAGCTGCAGCGTGGACACGCCCCTCCAGCGCCTGAAGCATTTCCTCCTGTCGCGGCTCACGCCCGGCCACGTGCCCGCCCCCTGCCCGGCCCCGCTGGAGGAGGTCATGGGCGAGTGCCGATCTCAAGGACTTCGCGTGGCGCGCGCCTTCATGGTGGCGCCGGTTCTCTCTTCGCACGCCCTTTTGGTCCTCGAGAAATGACCTCGGCCGTTCCCCGGCCCTTCAATATCGCCCTCGTTTGCCCGGACGGGCTCTCCGTGGTTTTGTTCTGCAAGGGGATGATCGGGTCCTTGCTCCGGATTCCGAACGCGAAAGTCTTCGTCGTGTGCGAGACCGGGGTCCACGGGGAGGAAATCGAGGCGTTGGGGGCTTCATGCGTGTCGGTTCCCATGTACCGGTGGCTGAGTCCCTGGGAGGACTTGAAATATCTTTGGCGCCTCTGGCGCGTCATGCGTCGGCGCGAGTTCGACGCGGTCCTGAACTTCTGCACCAAGCAGAACATCTACGGGGCGCTCGCGGCCAAGGGCGCCGGGGTTGGGTTGGTGTGCATGCACGTGGTGGGCTTGGGTTCCGGCTTCGAGAGCCGCGCGGACCTCAGAGGGAAGATCACGCGCCGGGCCTTCATGAGCCTCTACCGCCTGGCCTGCCGCTGGAGCCGAAGGGCGTGGTTCACCAACGCCCGCGACCGCGCGTTTTTCGTCCAGCAGGGCTTGATCCGGGAGGAGAACACGGTTTTGAGCCGCAATTATCTCGACACCGGCGAGTACGCGGTGGAGCTGGTGGGCGAGCGGCGCCGGGAGGCGGCGAAGGCCCTTTGCGGGCTGAGGCCCGCCGAGAGAGCCGTGGTCATGGTGGGGCGGATGATTTGGCAGAAGGGAGTCCGCGAGTTCGCCGAGGCGGCGGAGCGGCTCAGGGGAAAGCGTCCGGAACTCAAATTCATTCTCGTCGCGCCCCTGGAGCCGGACAGCCGGGACGCGGTCCCGGAATCCTTCGCGCGGGAAATGGAAAAAAGGGCGAATTTCAGATGGCTTGGCTTTCAAAGCGACGTGAAGAGCTTTTACGCCATAGCCGATTTGGCCGTGCTGCCGACCTACTACAGGGAGGGCGGCTATCCGCGCGGACTCCTGGAGCCCATGGCCATGGGCAAGCCCGTCATCACGACGACCAGCGAGGACTGCCGCGGCGCCGTGGAGGAAGGGAGAAACGGCTTTCTCGTCCCGATCAAGGATTCGCGGGCGTTGGCCGACGCGATCGAGCGGGTCATGGCCGACGACGTTTTGCGGGCGGAATTGGGGCGTTATTCGCGCATGAAAGCGATGCGGGACTTTGACGAGAGGCTGATCGTGCCGAAAGCCCTTCAGGACCTGGGCCTGCCCGTGCCCGAGCCGTCTCTAAAATGTTGAAAAATGATATAATCGCGCGAAGTGTCTAAACGACTCTTTGACGCCTTTTTTTCCTTGGCTGCGTTGACGATCCTTTCCCCCGTTTTTTTTGCGGTCGCGCTGCTGATAAAATTGGGGTCGCCGGGGTCCGTTTTTTATCGAGGCTCGCGGATAGGGCTCAACGGCAGGCCGTTTCGCATCTTGAAGTTCCGCACGATGGTGGAAAACGCCGATAAAATCGGCGGCCCGTCCACTTCGTCCGACGACCCGCGGCTCACCCGCATCGGGGCTTTGCTGCGCCGGTATAAATTCGATGAGCTGCCGCAGTTTTGGAACGTTTTCGTCGGAGAGATGAGTTTCGTGGGCCCGCGCCCAGAGGTGCCTTCCGAAGTCGCCGAGTATGATGAATCGACCCGCCGGCTGTTGACGGTTCGGCCCGGGATCACGGATTATTCCTCGATTCGCTTCCGCAATGAAGGCGAAATCCTCAAGGGGCAGTCGGATCCGCACAAGGCCTATAAAGCGCTGATACAGCCGGAAAAAATACGGCTGGGGTTGGAATACGTGGACAATCACAATCTATGGGTGGACCTCAAGCTTATATTCAAGACGATAACGGCGATCGCGCAATAAACATGGCTGACAGGATCTCCGAGCTCGAGGAGTTGGCCCGTTTCATACGGCTGACTTCCGTGAAAATGACTCATTTCGCGTCCAGCGCCCACGTGGGCGGGTCTCTTTCCATGGCGGATCTTCTGGCCGCGCTTTACGGAGGGGTGCTCAAGGTGGACCCCGCCAAGCCCAAGTGGAAGAGCCGCGACCGCTTCATTCTGAGCAAGGGACATGCCTGCGCCGGCCTCTACGCGGCGCTGGCTCGGAAGGGCTTCTTCCCGGTGGAATGGCTTGAGACTTTTTACCGCAACGGCGGCAGGCTCCACGGGCATTCCACCCATGGCGTGCCCGGGATCGAGGTTTCCACCGGCTCCCTGGGGCACGGGCTTCCGATCGCCTGCGGCATGGCGCTCGCCGCCAAGAGGGATCGCGCCAAGCACCGGGTTTTCTGCCTCTTGAGCGATGGGGAGTGCGACGAGGGCTCGACCTGGGAAGCGGCGCTGTTCGCTGGGCATCACGGTTTGGACAATCTGGTGGCGATCGTGGACTACAACAAGATCCAGAGCCTTGGCCGCACCAAGGAGGTCCTCGATCTCGACCCATTCGCCAAGAAATGGGAGGGCTTCCGCTGGGCCGTGCGCGAGATCGATGGGCATGACCTCGGCCTCATAGACGAGACGCTTAGAAAGGCGCCCTTCGAGCCGGGCAGACCCTCCTGCGTGGTGGCCCACACGGTGAAGGGCAAGGGGGTCAGCTTCATGGAAGACAAGCTTCTTTGGCATTACCGCAACGCCTCCGCTCAGGAGTACAACGCGGCGGTGGTCGAGTTGGAGGGGAGAAAGTGAGAACCGCCTTCATCAAGGCCCTGGAGGAGGTGGCGGCCCAGGATCCAGACGTCAACCTTTTGACGGCCGATCTGGGCTTCGGGGTCTTCGAGCCCTTCGCCGCGAGGTTCCCCGGACAGTTCCTGAACGTCGGCGTGGCCGAGCAGAACATGACCGGCGTGGCGGCTGGCATGGCGCTTTCCGGAAAGATCGTGTTCACCTACAGCATCGCCAATTTCCCAACGCTGCGCTGCCTCGAGCAGATTCGCAACGACGTCTGCTATCATCAGGCCAGCGTCAAGGTGGTGAGCGTGGGGGCGGGGTTGGCCTACGGGGCCCTCGGCAGCTCCCACCACGCCCTCGAGGACATCGCCATCATGCGGGCCCTTCCAGGCATGACGGTGGTCGCCCCCGGGGACCCCTGGGAAGCCGCCGCGGCCGCCAGGGCCGTGGCTTACCAGGACGGTCCCTGCTATCTGCGCTTGGGCAAGGCGGGAGAGCCGCGGGTTCACGAACGAGCGCCGGAATTCGTGATCGGCAAGGCCATACGCGTAAGAGAAGGAAGCGACCTCACCCTGATCTCGACCGGAGCCATGCTCCACGCGGCCCATCAGGCGGTTTTGAAGCTCAAGTCCCAGGGAATCTCGGCGCGTCTCTTGAGCATGCACACGGTCAAGCCGTTGGACGTCGAGGCCGTGCTCCAGGCCGCCGAGGAAACCGCGGCGGTGATGACCGTCGAGGAGCATTCCGCGACCGGGGGCCTCGGGGGCGCCGTGGCCGAGGTCTTGGCCCAGTACGCGGGCCGGCGCGCGCCTTTGTCCATCGTGGGCGTGCGCGAGGGATTCTGCCGCGGAGTGGGCAATCAGGAGCACCTTAGGAATCAATGCGGCCTCGGGGTGGAGCACATCGTGGCCGCGGCCCGAAAGCTCGTTTCCCTCGAAACGGACGGCATCCTGGCATGACGGCCCCGGCCCAGGCCCCCGCGGGAAAAACCGTCAAGTTCGTGGCGCCAGCCCGCGTCTACGCCGAGCTCAAGGCGGAGCTCGACGCCGCCTATTTCGACGTCATGCAGAAGGGCGCGCTCATAGATAGGGAGCACCTGCGCGGCTTCGAGGCCAACCTCGCAAAATTCGTCGGCACGAAGTACGCCGTGGGGCTCAACAGCGGCTACGACGCCTTGCACCTGGCCCTGCGCGCGGCCGGGATCGGCCCGGGCGACGAGGTGATCGTGCCCGCCCACACTTTCGTGGCCACCTGCTCGGCCGTGGTCAACGTCGGGGCGACGCCGGTCTTGGTGGACGTGGCCCGCGACTTCAACATAGATCCGGACAAGATCGAGGAAGCGATCACGCCTCGTACCCGGGCGATCCTCCCGGTCCATTTGAGCGGCTGGATGGCGGACATGCCCCGGATCATGGAGATCGCCAAGTCCCGCGGCCTCGCCGTGGTGGAGGACGCCTGCCAAAGCCTGGGTTCCAGCATCAACGGCAGAGGGGCCGGGGCTTGGGGCCTTGCCGGCTGCTGGAGCTTTTATCCCTTCAAGATCCTGGGCGGCTACGGCGACGGCGGCGCCATCACCACGGACGATCCCGAGGTCGCCGCCTTCGTCCGGCGCATGCGCTACAACGGCGAGGACCGCCAAACGGGCGAATACCATGGACATGGCTTTACGTGCCTGCTCGACAATCTGCAGGCCGCTTTTCTGGACGTGAAGCTCCGGCACCTGCCGCGCTGGATATTGAAGCGCAAGGAATTGGCGCAACGTTACCAAAAGGAATTGGGAGATCTCCCGGATCTGCTTTTGCCGCATTATCAACGTCTTGGCTCCGACCATGTGTATCAGAATTACACGCTGCGCTCTAAGCGAGGAGATGCCTTTTCCAGCCACCTCCGCAGCTGCGGCATCGAGGTTTTGACGCAGTTTCGCAAGCCCTACTACAAGCACGCGGCGCTGAAGCTCAAGGACACGGGATTCCCCGAGACCGAGGCATTGAGCCGCGAGGTGTGCTCGCTTCCCATGAGCGCCGAGATCACGGATGATGAGGTTTCGCGCGTGATCGAGGCCGCGCGCTCCTTCTACGGGCGGGGTTAAGGGCCTAAGCTCCCATGGCGCTGACTTTGAGCCGCCGCTGCGATTCCATCGTCCAGTCCGAGATCCGCTCGATGTCCATCGAGTGCGAGAGGCTCAAGGGCTTGAACTTGGCTCAGGGGGTATGCGACACGCCGGTTCCGGCTTTGGTGCGGGAAGGGGCTCACAAGGCCATGGGCGCGGGGCTTAACAGCTACACGCGCTACGATGGAATCGCGCAGCTCCGGTCGGCCATTGCCGCCAAGATGCTCTCCTACAACGGAATCTCGGCCGACCCCGAGCGCGAGATCGTGGTGAGCAGCGGCTCCACGGGCTCCTTCTACTCGGCGTGCCTGGCCCTTCTCGACCCCGGGGCCGAGGTCGTTCTCTTCGAGCCTTTCTACGGCTATCACCTCAACACCTTGCTTTCCGTGGAGGCCGTCCCGGTTTTCGTCAAAATGCGGGCCCCGGACTGGGCCTTCTCCAAGGAGGACCTGGAAAGGGCGATCACGCCGCGGACCCGGGCCATCGTGGTCAACACGCCGGGCAACCCGTCGGGCAAGGTTTACGGCCGGGAAGAGCTCCAATGGATCGCGGAGGCCGCGGTCAAGCACGACCTTTTCGTCTTCACCGACGAGATCTACGAGTATTTCCTTTACGACGGACGCAGGCACGTGAGCCCCGCGGCCTTGTCGGGCATGGCGGAGCGCACGATCACGATTTCCGGCTTCTCCAAGACCTTGAGCATCACCGGCTGGAGGATCGGCTACAGCGTCAGCCACGCCCGATGGGCCCAGATGATCGGCTACATGAGCGACCTCGTCTATGTCTGCGCCCCGGCCCCGCTCCAGGCCGGGGTGGCCGAGGGCCTGATGAACCTGGGTGGGGAATACTACGCGGGCCTCGGCTTGGAATTTTTCCGCAAGCGCGAGATGATCTGCTCGGCCCTGGAGCGGGCGGGCCTGGCCCCCTGCAGGCCCCAGGGAGCCTATTATGTCCTGGCCGACTTGAGCCGCCTGCCGGGGCATACCGGCAGGGATAGGGCCATGCACTTGTTGAAGGCGACGGGGGTCGCCTGCGTCTCCGGGGAGGCCTTCTTCCACGAATCCCGCGACGGCGCGGGCTTGGGGCGCTTTTGCTTCGCCAAGACCGATGAGGAGCTGGAGGAGGCGTGCGGGAGGCTCTCACGGCTGTGAGCGCCCTCGATTTCTCGACCGTGACGGAGCTCCCGGGCAATAGGGCCTCGGCCGAACAGCTTTCCATGATCCATACCCGCTACCGCCTGGCGTCGGGCTATTGCGCGGGCAAGGACGTCCTCGAGGCGGCCTGCGGCCCGGGCCGCGGCCTGGGCTTCTTGGCTCAAACCGCGCGGTCCGTGGTCGGGGGAGACCTGTGCGAGGGCCTCGTGGAGCAGGCCAACAGGCATTACGGAGGGCGCATCAAGGTCTCGGCCATGGACGCCCAGGCCATGCCCTGGCCCGACGATTCCTTCGATGTGGTCATCCTCTACGAGGCCCTGTATTATCTGCCGAGCCCCGAGGCCTTCCTGGCCGAGGCCCGCCGCGTCCTGCGCTCGGGAGGGGCCTTGCTCCTGTGCACGGCCAACCGCGAATGGCCCGAGTTCAATCCCAGCCCCTTCAGCCGCAAGTACCACTCGGCCTCCGAGCTGCGCGTTCTCCTCGAGAAGGCCGGATTCTCCGCCGAGATCAAGGCGGGGTTCAAGGTCGCCAACGATACCCCGGCCAGGAAGGCCATCGCCGCGGCGCGGAAAACCGCCGTGGCGCTGGGGCTGGTCCCCAAGACCATGAAGGGCAAGGCTCTCCTCAAAAGAATTTTTTATGGCCGCCTGGCCGAACTGGGCCCCGAGATCGACGTGTCGGCGCCCGCGCGGGAGCTCGATCCCTTGGGATCCGGGCCGGTCACGGACTACAAGGTGCTTTATGCCGTCGCCAAGCGCCTTCCGTAGGGCGGCCGCGTGCCTGGCCCTGCTTGCCCTCTTCCCGTGCGCATGCTCCCAGCGCGACCATAAGGCCGCGCTCAGCCGATTCCCGATCGGCATTTACGCCGTGGACGATCCTCGTCATCTGGCTCGACTGAGCGAGGCGGGCTTCGACTCCTTCCAAACCTATCGCCAAAGCCCCGCGCTTCTGGCCTCCCTCGCGAAAGAGGCCAGGAGATTGGCCATGCGCATGGTCTCGGCTCCCGATGAGCTTGAGAACGGCAAGGCTTCTCTCGCGCGTGACTGGCCCATAGACGCCTGGTACCTCTGCGGAGAGCCGGATGTCGCCAAGCTCCCGCGAGCCGCGCTTCAAGCCATGTCGGATCGAACCCGGGCCTGGGACCCGGATCGGCCGCAGACCTTCGACATCGGCGAAGGCGCTCCCGCCAAGGTTTACGGCGGCGTCGGGGACATCCTGCTCATGGACTGGTACCCTGTTCCCCACCTTCCACTCGATTCCGTGGCCGACCAGGTGGACCTCGCGATGCGGGGCCTGCCCAAGGGCAAGCCGTTATGGATGATCATCCAGGCCTACGATTGGGCCGACGAGGTGATCGACCCCAAGAAGCGCAAGGGCCTGCGCTTCCCGAGCCATGCTGAGATCCGGTTCATGAGCTATCTCTCCGTGCTGCACGGCGCGCGCGGCCTCTTCTATTTCGCCCTCCCTAAGCTCGGGAAGACCCTCTTTGACTACCCCGAGCTCTGGCAGGCCGTGGCGGGAACGGCTCGTGAAATGAAGGCGATGCAGCCCATTTTCGAGCGAGGCAGGCGGATAGCGCCGCCCTTCTCCGGAGAGGCCTCCGGGCTGGAGACCGGGGCCTGGCGCTACCGCGGTCGGGACTACGTCGTCATCCTCAATCGCAAGTTCTCGGCCAAGCTGACGGTGCCAGATGAGCTCCTGCGCGGCGATTGGAGGCCCCTTTTCGAGTCCCGGCGCGATCCCAAAGAGCTTTTGGAGCGAGCTGGCGCCCAGTGGCGGCTGGGGCCTTCCCGCGTCTTGGTCCTCGAGGGAAGTCTGCGTCTTCGAGATATGATATAATCGGGTTTCATTAATTTTTCATGACATTTCGCTTCAGTCCGCGTCGGGTCGGAGTCGCCCTTTTCGACGTCGCGGTGGTTCTCGGGGCCTTCTTGGGGGCGTTCCTCTTGCGCTTCGACTTCAGCCTCGACTCCGTGGTCCTCGCCACGATGTTCCAGACGGCCCCCTACATCCTTGTCTGCTATTTCGCGAGCTTCCTAGCCTTCTCCCTGTACCGAGGGATATACTACTTCTCGAGCTTCTCGGACCTCATCAACATTACCAGGGCCGTCTCCATGGGGGCGGTTACCGGGGCCGTTTGCATCCTTTTCATGCGGCAGGGGAAATACCCGAGGTCCATTCTTCTCCTGCATCCAATGCTCACCTACCTCGGCATCGGGGGCGTGCGCTTCGGGATACGCTTCGTCAAGCATCATTTGAACCTGCCGCGCCTCTACGGTGGGGAATACCGCCACGCGCTTCTCATCGGCGCGGGCGAGCTCGGGGAGAGCCTGATGCGGCAGATCCTCAAGACCCAGGAGCCGCGCTACAAGGTCGTGGGCTTCATCGACGATGATCCGGCCAAGTGGGGCCTGCGCGTGCACGGCCGCACCGTGTTCGGCGGCCGGCAAGCCATCGCCGGGGTCCTCGACCGCTACCAGGTGGACGAGATCATCATCGCCATCAGCGCCAAGCGCGGCGAGCTCGTGCGTTCCGTGGTCGAGGCCCTGCGCGACCGGGCGGACCGGCCGGAGCTCAAGATCGCCCCGAGTCTCGAGGAGATGCTTAAAAGCCCCGGCCGGGAATTCTCCATGCGCCAGGTCAAGCCTGCCGATCTCCTGAACCGGGAAGTGGTCAAACTCGATCTGCCCCTCATCGACCGGGCGGTCCGGGGAAAAACGATCCTTGTGAGCGGCGGCGGAGGGACCATCGGCTCCGAGCTTTGCCGCCAAGTATTACAGTACGGCCCGGCCAAGCTCGTCCTGGTGGACGTCCATGCCACCTCGCTTTTTTACGCCGAGGCCGAGCTCCTGAAGGAATCTCGCGGGACAAAAATAGTTCCAGTTCTTGGGGACATCCGCGACCAGGCTCTTGTCGAGAGGGTTTTTCAGGAGCACAAGCCCCATCTCGTGCTTCACGCCGCGGCGCACAAGCACGTGCATCAGCTGGAATTCAACGTGCACGAGGGGGTGGCCAACAACGTCCTGGGCACCTACTATCTTGCCTCCGCGGCCCTGCAGCACCAGGCAGAGGTTTTTCTCCTCGTTTCCACCGACAAGGCGGTCCAGCCCTCGAGCGTGATGGGGGCCACCAAGCGGGTGGCCGAGCACATTGTCCGGGCCTTCGCCGCGCGGGGGCAGACGCGCTTCATGGCCGTGCGCTTCGGCAACGTTCTGGGGAGCTCCGGCTCGGTCCTCGAGATATTCCAGAGGCAGATCGCCCGCGGCGGCCCTGTCACGGTCACCCATCATGAGGCCACGCGCTATTTTATGACCGTGGAGGAAGCGGTCCAGCTCATTCTCCAAGCCGTGGCCATGGCCAAGGGCGGGGAGATTTTTATTTTGAAAATGGGAACCCCGGTGCGGATACTAGACATGGCCCGCAACTTGATCCTATTGACGGGATTGGAGCCGGACAAGGACGTGGAGATTCAATTCACGGGCCTCAAGCAGGGCGAGAAAATCCACGAGGAGCTTATTGAAGACTCCTCCCAGTGCGACCAGTCGGAGCATCCGGACATCCTTATTTTGCGCCAAGGCCATTCCCACTCCCACGCCAAGGATCTCGAGAACCGCATCCTTGAGTTTGAGATATTGAACCGAACTGGGAAGCCCGCGGCGCTTCTCAAGAAGCTTCGGGAGCTCGTCCCCACTTTCACCCCCGCCTCGGCCCACGAGGCATCGGGAGACGCCCAGCCCCAAGAAGTCCTAAGCTAGCGCAGCGTGTTCTGGATCAAGGACCGCTCGCCCGCCTGCCTTTCCGTTGGGTCGAGGTTCTTTTGGATGAGGGACCAGGCCGAATCCATGCTGCCCATGCTTTGGCCCTCGAGCGCGTTCCAAAGGCGCGAGAACCCCATGCTGAAGGCGTCCTTGCCGTCGGGGTGGGCATCGAGGAGGTCCCAGAGTCCGGCCGCCACGCGCCACTCGTTGGAGGGGCCGGCGCAGACGTCCTCGGGCACGTTCTCGATGCGGATGGGCGCGCGGCGGGGGACCAGGAACTCAAACTTGGCATCCGGGTCCTCCGGGGAAAGGCGCACGGCCGCGGCGAAGAAGGTGGCCCAGCCCTCGGACCAGGCCAGGGCCTGGGAATAGCATTCGTCTATCTTGTGCTGGCCCCCGGCCGGGTCGGCCCGCATGGCCCCGTGCATGACGGCGTGGCCGAGCTCATGGAGAACCACATCCCAGGCCGCGGCGGAGCTTAAGTCCAGGCTCCAAGCCCAGGGGCTGAAAAAGTCGGACCGGGATGGCCAGTTAAGGGTGAGGGGCTTGCGCCACCAGGTCGTGCTCGCGTTTTTTTCCAGGAAGGCCAAGGCCTCGAGGTAGGTCAGATGGAGAAGGCCCAACTGGGCGCTTTGCGATCCCGCCTCCGGCTTGAGGGTGCCGAGATCCGCCCCGGCTCCGGGCGAGAGCTCGAAGGGCGGGCTTTCCCACTCATAGCCGCGGTTTTGGCGGGGGTCATTGAAGCGCCAATAGGGATTGTCGAGCTTGAAGCGCAGGCGGTAGGTCCCCGAGAGCCCACGGGCGCTCAAAGAGAACCCGCCTTGGGCGTCGGCCGGGATCCAGGCGCCGGCAGTTCCGGACCCAACGAGCCGAACCTGGGCCAAGCGCGCCGGGCGATCCCGCCCGTCCCGGTCTTGAAGGGCGAGCCGTCCGTTTACGAGGAGTTCGGTCTTGAGGGGCCTCCAGGAAAATCGAGCCGGACTTAGGGAGAATACGAGAGCCTCGGGCTCTTGGCGAGCTTCTCGGTCCAGGCTCTCGAGAGCCTGGACTTCCAGGGGGCGGCTCAGATCAGAATCGTCAATAACTTGTGCCGCAGTGGTTGCCGACATCAGCAGAAAAAATGGGAGGAAGGCCATGGGTTAATGAGGGGCCAGTCCGAGGCTTTCCAAGAAAGCCTCGTTATTGGGCTCTCTCCCCAGGAATCTCTTGAGCGACTCCTCTTCTTCCCGGCCGCTTCCTGGCTCCAGAATCTCCCGGCGGTAGCGCAGACCCGTGCCGAGGTCGAGCAGGCCCGCGGACTTAAAGCGGCTGAATAGGTCTTGGGCGTAGACCTTGGACCAAAGATAGCCGTAGTAGCCCGAGTCGTAGCCTCCCATGATGTGTCCGAAGCTTGCCTCGGGGTGGGTGCCCGGGCTCATGGGGAAGAGGGCGATGTCCTTCATGAGTCGGGCGTAGAGTGCTGTGGTGTCGGCGGGGACTCGGGAATGGTAGCCGAGGTCTACGCTCGCAAACAGCAGTTGGCGGGAGTGCACCAGGCCTACGTTGAAATGGCGGGAGGCGATCATCTTCTCAAGCAGCTCGGGCGGGAGCTTTTTAGAGGGGTCCTTGTAATGCCCCGAGAGGGAGGAAAGGACCTCCGGGTCCCAGACCCAGTTCTCGAGCATCTGGGAAGGAGCCTCGACGAAGTCCCAGGCCACGCTCGACCCCGAAAAGCGCGCGAAGCGCGCCTTGGTGAGGGTTTGGTGCATGATATGCCCGAACTCGTGGAATATGGTCTCCACCTCCTCGTGCTCGCCGTGCTTGAGGAAAGTGGGCCGGCCGGGGGAGGGCTTGGTGAAATTTGCGACCACGGCCGAGACGGGCTTCTGGTAGCGGCCGTCCGCAAGAAACCGTCCCGAGACCAGGCTGAAGGCCGCGGCGTGCTTGTACTTGCCCTCGCGCGGAAAGAGGTCCATATAGAAGTAGGCCAGGGGCTCTCCTCCCGAGGCGTCGGAGATCTTGTAGAGCTTGACGTCGGGATTCCAGAGCGCGGCGCCCTCGATCCGGTGGAACTTGACTCCCAGGAGCCTTTGGTAGACGGCGAGCATCCCTTCCAGCACCGTTTCGATGGGGAAGTATTCCTTGATCTTTTCCTTGTCTACGTCGTAGCGGGCCTTCCTGAGCTGGTTATCGTAGTAGCGCCAGTCCCAGGCGCGCAGGACGGGGTCGGCGGAGGCGCCCTCCGCCTGTTTTTTGAAGGCGGAAAGCTCTTGAAGCTCTTTTTGCGCCAGTGGCTCGAGGCGCTTCCTTAAATTTCCCAAGAATTCCCTAACGCTGCGGGAGTTTTTGGCCATGCGCTCCTCGAGGACATAGTCGGCATGGCTGGGGTAACCCAGCAGCCGCGCCGCCTTTTGGCGCAGGCGCAGGGCTTCCTTAAGCAGGGGGAGATTTTCCTTGGCCGCCCTATTGTTGAAAAGGAACTCGAGCTTTCTGCGCGCCTCGGAATTCTTGGCGTTCTCCATGAATGGGAAATAGTCCGGATAGTCCACGCTCACCCGGTAGAGCCCGCCTTCCTTGGGCAGCCTTTGAATGTAGTCCTCGGCAAGCCCCTCGAGCTCCTGGCGGCTCACCAGAAGCGAGTCCTTCACATCGTTCAAATTTTTCGAGAACTGCGTCTCGAGCTCGACTAGCCGCTTCTTTATTTTCTTAATCTCTTTTCTTTTGGAGGCGGGTAGAAGAAGGCCATTCCTTTTGAAATCGAGCAGCTCTTTTTCAAGGAGCCTTCTAGGCTCGCCCTCCAGGGGTTCTTCCTTCTTCGCATAGCCATTTATCGCCGAGAAAAGATCCTCGCGGGATAATACCTCGACCTTGAATTGGTTGACGAGGCTTTCGCAGTCGTTCCCGGCGTCGCGCACGTCGGAGGAGAGGGAAACGTATTTGAGGAAGGTATCCGCGGCCGTTTGATCGGAAAGCTCGGCCAAGGTTTTTTCCAGGGCTTCCGGGGTGTTGGCGAAGGTCCTATCCCGGTCCGGGATGGCGGCCAGTTCCTTGAGCCGGGCCTCGGCCGAGTCCTTGGCTTGCCGGCACTCACGGGCCAGGGTTTGGGGGTCTTGGCCGAAGCTTAGCCAATGCGAGGGGGTAAATCCCGGCGCCTCGGCCGTCCAGGCGAGGGCGGCCGGGAGCAGGAGCGCCGGCGCGGCAAGAATGAAAGACGGTGAAAATGGCATCAGCTCACCCGCCCGGCTTTGCCGGGCTTACTTCGGCCGCCGGATTTCCAGCTCTTCGGAGGCGCCGCGCACCAGGATGAAGCGCGCCTCTCCGAAGCTCACGGCCACGGGCTGGCCCGCGGGCAGTTGGGCCTCGGCGATGGGCCAGGCCTTCGACTGCCGCCCCTCCTGGTGCATGAACAGGAAGCTGCGGGTCTGTGCGAGCTGGTTGGTCTGGGGGTCCACGTCCGTTCCGTACAAGGTCCAGTACTCGATGTCCTCGTGCGAGAAGACGAAGGACTTGGCCTTGAGGGCGTCTAGGATCGCTCCGGTTTTTACTTGATTGTAGGGGCCCTCGGTGCCATCGAGCGGGGTCATCCGGAGCAGGCTGCCCCGGATGGGGTCGAAGAGGTTGATGACGACCTTGAACTTGTAGCTGAGACCCGGCTCTATGGTGATGTCGATGCCGGAGCCGATCAGGGCCTTGAGCTCCTTGATCGGGGCGATGACGAGCTTTCGGCCCTGTTGGAAGGTGGCGAAATAGCTCTTGAAGGCTGCGTCCCCGGCCACGCTGATGTCCCACTCAGAGGCCCCTAGGGGCTTGGTGATGAGGTCCCGGTGCTTGTCGAGCTGCGCGGCAAGGTTTATGCGGGCCACGATTTCACCAACCTCCCCGGAGGAGCCCAGGAACTGCAGGCGCGGGTCTTCCAAGACCGGGAAGGGTGAGGGCGGTTCCTCATCCATGGTGCGGGGCAAGGACGGCAGCAGTCGCAGTCCGGGCAGGGCTTCCACGGCGGCCGTAAAGCCGGCTTGGCCCGCGGCCTTGAGGCTTTCGATCGGCGCCGCGTGGGCGGCGACGGACAGAGCAGAGACGAACAGGAATGCCAGGATTCTCATTTAGCTCCTCCTAAGGTGCGCGGTAGTGCGGCGCCATCCGCGTCGCGGGCTCGCAGGGGGTTGTCGGCCAGGTCCATGAGATAGAGGGCGGGGCGGATGTTGTTCTGGAAGGTGGTGGCTATGGCTCCAGCACCCGGGTAAAAGCCGCCCTGCCACATGCTTTTGGGGGTCAGCTCGAAGGTGAATGAGAATATCCCGCGCGTCCCCCAGGCCCAGTCCGTGGTGTCTCCGGAGGCGATGTAGAGCTCGCTCGACTGCTCCGGCTTGTAGCCCGTCATGCGCCCCATGGCCTGGGCCATGGATTGGTAGGCGGCCAGGGCCGGCCCTTCGTCTATGGGGTCGTAGGTGTGGCCCCAGGGGTAGAGGATGAGCTCGCTGAAGGTGTGGTAGCTGAGAAGAATCCTCAGGTTGGCGCGGGACTCCACGAAATTCTTGATTGCGACCGTCTCTGGCTCCGAGAAGGGGCTCGGGCCCCGGTAGATGTCAGAGGCGGGGTTGCTTGAGGCCCCGCCCTCTCCCCAGTGGAAGCCGTAGTTCCGGTTCAAGTCCACGCCCACGGCCCCGTTGCCGCTGTCGCGCATGTTCTTGCGGTGCATGTGGTAATTGCCGTCATGGATGTCGTATTCGACCCCGTCGGGATTGACCATGGGGATGATGTAGATGTCCCGCGAGTCCAGAAGCCTCTTGATATCCGGCTTCTGCCGGTTCTCGGCCAGATATTTGGCCAACAGGAGAGGCACCTCCGTGGAGAGGTGCTCCCGGGCGTGGTGCGTTCCCATGAAGGCGATTCCCGGCTTGTCGCTGGGGGCCCGTTCCCGCTCGCTTGCGTTGAAGCGCAGGCAGATGAGGTCCCGGCCCCTCAAGCTCTTTGCGATGGAGAAGCTTGAGACAAGATCCGGTGCCGCGGCCGCGATGGCCTTGAGTTCCTCCTGGAGACGCGCGTAATTGTGGTAGGCCCTATCCTCGGCCGGGAAATCGAGAGCGCCGAAGCGCTGCCGCAGGGACACCGCGGTGTGCTCGATCTTCTCCCGGTTCAAGGCGTCGAGCATCTCCTGCGTGCCTATTCCTCCGATGCGGTCGCCCAAGACTTCCTCAATGGAAATTCCGAGATTGACGATGCGAGACCTCTCTTCCCGGGTTCTGGCCGCGATCGTGATCCAAAAGCGCTCGGGCAAGTCCAACGGCTTTCCCGGAGCCTGCGGCACCATGGGGTCCGGTGCTGCGGCCGGAGTTTCTCCTTGGTCGAAGGCGCGGTCGGGGAGGGCATGGCAAAGGGACGGCAAAGTGATGCATGCTGCGAGGATGCCGAGGCGAGCTCTCTTCATCAAGACCTCCCATGGTCCTATTATTGCTATAGGACCATTGGTCCCCCAGATTCTATTTAGCCGGGCCCGAGGAGTCAAGAAGAAAATGGCCGGTGGTCGCCTCGGGCGTGGAAAGTAGGAACGGGGTTTGCCCCTCCAGGGGGACCGCGGGTCTTTTTCCTCCGGCCTCGTCGGCCGACTGGCGAAGGGCCGAGAGCTCGCGCATGGCGGCATCGGCCTGTTCCCGCGTCCCGGGCTCGGCGAGTTGGGACCTCATGAAGGGCAGCGGCGCCTCGTCTTCTTCCCCGGGAGCGACCCCCTCCAGGCCCATCGCCGCGCCGTCCTCCTGGAGTTTGCGGTAGAGCGCGTCCTTGTCGGCCACGCTCGCCGCGGGGGAAGCCCGCCTTTGCGCCTCAGGCATGGCGGGGGCTGGAGGAGAAGCGCTTCCGCCTGCGCCGGCGATTTCCCGCCGCGGCCGGCCCAGCCCAAGGGTGTTGTAAACGACGAGGCCCAGGAGAATCGCCGCCAAGGCCAGGAGCAGGATTTGAGCGCTATTTCTTATCGGGGCCAAATTTTCGGCGGAGCTCCCGGGCCACGGCCGGGGTGACGAAACCGTCCACGGGGGCTCCCAGCCTTGCCACCTCCTTGACCATGGAGGAGGCGAGGTAGGTCAAGGCGTCGTCGGGCATCAGAAAAACGGTTTCCACTTCCTTATTAAGCCGGCGGTTAAAGGAAGCGAGCTGGAATTCGTAGTCCATGTCGGAGACCACCCTCAACCCGCGGATGAGGACCTGCGACTTCTTGGCCTTGAGATAGTCTACCAGGAGCCCCGAGAACGCGTCCACGTCCGCGTTTGGGATGTCCCGGATGGAGTTCTCCACCATGGCGATGCGCTCGGCCACGCTGAAGGTGTGGTTTTTGGTGGGGTTGTTGGACACGGCCACGATCACCGTGTCGAAGAGCCGGCAGGCGCGGTGGATGATGTCGAGATGTCCCCGGGTCAGGGGATCGAAGCTGCCGGGGTACACCGCCAATCGCGAGGACATGTTAATTTGGAGTATACCAATTCAATTCGGTGACAGTTACCGAATTAAGCCGTCACCGAATTCAACACTGAAAAATAGCGCGCCTGGGGGTGGTGGAAGACCAAGGCCGAGACGCTGGCCTCCGGCTCCATCATGAAGCCCTCGGTGAGGGAAACCCCGATGTTCTTTTCGGGCTCGAGCAGGTGGAAGAGCTTTTCCTGGTCCTCGAGGCTCGGGCAGGCCGGGTAGCCGAAGCTCACGCGCAGGCCGCGGTAGCGCGCCTGGAACTTGTCCTTGAGAGTGAGGCTCGGGGCGTCGGCGAAGCCCCACATGGCGCGCAGGCGCTCGTGCAGGAGCTCGGCGAAGCCTTCGGCCGCCTCTATCGCGATGGCTTGGAGGGCGTGCGACTTGAAATACTCCCCTTTCTCCCGGTAGCAGTCCGAGAGCTCGCGCACGCCGGAGCCGCAGGTGACCACGAACAAGGCGATGAAGTCCTTGGAGGCGCTCTTAGGCCGCACGTAGTCGGCCAGGCAAAGCTTGTCGCCGGAGTCTTGCCGCGGAAATTCGAAAGCCTCCAAGGGGGCCGTCTCCAAGGGGGATCGGTATAAAAGAACCTTGTTCCCCTCGGCCTGGGCGGGATAAAAACGGTAGACGGCCTTGGCTTTAATCAGGCCCTTGGCCAGGATTTCACTTTGCAAATCCAGGACTTGTCGGCGCAGCTCCAAGGCCTTGAGGTTGCTTTCCTGGAACAGCCGTTCTGGGCTGCCCTTAAGCCCCAAATGCTTGCCGTAAAGCATGATGGGGTTTATGTAGCCGAATATCTCCTCGACCGAGAAGTCCGGCAGGACGTGGGGTTTGAGGTCGGGCGGCAGGGGGATATTATGATCCTGGCCGATGATGGGCGCCGCCGCGGCAGCGGCGCCGCTTTCGGGCCCATTAGGAGATGCGTTGGGCCTGACGGGTGCTGCCAGATGGTCTTGAATCTCCTTGTTTTTTTTCAAAAGCGCCGACCGGCGCTTTTGATCCTGGAGCTGGTTAGAGTACTCGAGGCCGGTCATGGCGTCCTTGGCGTAGAGCACGGCTCCGGGGTAGCGGGGAGCGATTTTCGCGGCCGTGAATTTGGCCGAGAGGGCGGCTCCTCCTACGAGAATGGGGATTTTGACGCCCGCATTGGCCAGATCCTCGGCCGTGACCGACATCTGCTGGGCGGACTTGACCAGGAGGCCCGAGAGACCGACGATATGCGGCGATATCCTCTTGATCGCCTCGATCAAGGTTTCGGGAGCCACCTTGATGCCGAGGTCCTCCACCCGGTAGCCGTTGTTCTTGAGGATGATGTGGACGAGGTTCTTTCCAATGTCGTGGACGTCTCCCTTGACCGTGGCCAGAAGCACCGTGCCGCGGGAGGCGGCGTCGGCCTTGTCCATGTGGGGCTCGAGGAAGGAGACCGCGGCCTTCATGACCTCGGCGGACTGCAGGACCTCGGCCACGATCATGTCGTTGGCCGCGAAAAGCCGGCCTACCTCGTCCATGCCTTTCATCAAGGGGCCATTGATGATTTCGAGGGGCTTTCGCTCCTTGAGGAGGGCCTCAAGATCAAGCAGAAGCCCTTCCTTGGACCCTTCGACCACGTTGCGGGCCAGGCGCTCGTCTATCGGAAGTTTTAAGCGCTCGGACTCGGTTTTTTTTTGCGCCACGGCCTGCCGGAAGTGAGCGGAGAACTCGGCCACGGCGTCGTAGCCCTGTGGCCTGGAAGGGTCCATCGGACCCTTCCAGGAGAGGAGATACAGGCAAAGCTTCTTTTCCGTCTCCGGAATGGATGAGTAGCGGGCTATCTTCTCGGAATTGACGATGGCCAAATCCAGCCCTGCCTCCACGCAGAGATGCAGGAAAACCGAGTTCAGTATCTCTCGGCCGGGGGCCGGGAGCCCGAAGGAGACGTTGGAGACGCCGAGAATGGTCTTGCATGAGGGAAGGGCCTTTTTGATGAGCTTGAGCCCCTCCACGGTTTCCATGGCCGAGCCCCAGTAATTCTTGTCCCCGGTTCCCGACGGGAAGACCAGGGGGTCGAAGATCAAGTCTTCGGAGGCGAGGCCGTACTTGCGGGTCAGAAGCTCGTGGCTGCGAAGCGCGATCTCCAGCTTGCGCCGGGACGTCAGGGCCATTCCCTGGGCCTTGTCCTCGTCTATGGTCCCCACCACCACGGCGGCGCCGTATTGGCGGAGAAGAGGCACCACCTTCTCGAAGCGCTCCTCACCGTCCTCCAGGTTAATCGAGTTGACGATGGACTTGCCCGGGCAGCGCTTCAAGGCTTCCTCGATCACGGCGGCGTCGGTGGAATCAATCATGAGAGGAACCTTGACTTTCTTAGTCAGAAAGTCAAGGAAGCGGATCATGTCCGATTGCTCGTCCCTGTCTGGATTGGCCAGGCACACGTCCAAGATATGGGCCCCGTTGCGGACCTGCCGTCGCCCGATCTCGGAGGCCTCCTCGTGGGATTCCTTGACGATAAGCTCCTTGAAAAGGCGCGAGCCGATCACGTTGGCGCGCTCCCCGACTAGTACGGGCCGCCTATCCTCGTCCAAGCGGAGGGATTCAAGCCCCGAAACGGTCGAGCGCCTGATTTTCGGGAGCGCGCGGGGCCTGCGAGCCTCGGCCATTTGGGCCAAGAGGCGCACATGCCGGGGCGTGGTTCCGCAGCAGCCACCCACGATGTTGATCCAGCCCGCGGCGCAGAAGCGGTCGAGCTTCTTGGCCACCATCTCGGGGGTCTCGTTGTAATGCCCGTTCTCGTCGGGCAGGCCGGCGTTGGGGTAGCAGAGCGTATGAAAGGAAGAGGACTGCGCGATGGTCCGTATGTGGTCGGTCATGAAATCCGGCCCGGTGGCGCAGTTGAGCCCCAGGGCCAGGAGGGGGAAGTGGGCCACCGAGTCGCAGAGGGCCTCCGCGGTCTGCCCGCCCAGCATGGTGCCCATGGTCTCGATCGAGGCGGAGAGCAGTATGGGCACGGACCGTTCCATGCTCTGGAAGGTGTCCAGAATGCCCAAGAGGGATGCCTTGATGTTGAGGGTATCCTGCTGGGTCTCAATAAGGAAAAGGTCCACCCCGCCCTCGAGAAGGCCGAGGGAAGCCTCGGCGTAGGCCTCACGCACCTCTTCGAAAGTGATGCCTCCCGTGACCGAGATGGTCTTGGTGCCGGGGCCCAAAGCTCCCGCCACGAAGCGGGGCTTTTGGGCCGTGGAGTGCCGCCTGGCCGCGTCGCGGGCGAGCTCTGCGGCTCTGCGGTTGATCTCGAGGATCGAGTCCTCGAGATCATACTCGGCCAGGACATGGCGGATAGCCCCGAAGGTGTTGGTCTCTAGGATGTCCGAGCCGGCCTCCAGGTAGCTCTCGTGGATCTCGGAAACGACGTCCGGCCGGGTCAGGACCAGGTTCTCGTTGCAGCCTTCGAGCTTGGCGCCTCCGAAGTCGGCGGCGGATAGGTCCTTGGCCTGGATCGCGGTGCCCATGGCCCCGTCGAGCAGCAGTATCCGCTCTTTAAGGAGGGTCTGAAGCTCTTCTTCGCGGCCGCGGTTCTTGAAATCCCAGGGTTTCACTGCGGTTCGGATAGTTTAGCGCATAACGCTCGTCACTTCAACGTCATTTCGCCGTCATTTGCCCATTGATTTGTGCGGCCGCTTCCAGCTATTCGCCGCATGATTGCGAGACAACGATCAATCCGTTCGATGCCCTCGACGCCGGGCCGCAAGTGCCCTTCGAGGCTCAGGAGGAAGAGATCGTCTGCCAGCATTCGCGAAAACTCCGCGGCCAGGTAGGCGCGCGCATTTCCAGGCGCGGCGTCAATTCTCTTCTCGGCGTCCGGACAGCCGTCGAGCAGCGCGACGATATCCTCCATGTCCTTGCCTCGTGCCGATGCAGTCGTTATACTTGCAAGCAATGAGGGCATCTTTTTGCTTTCTGACTTTGGTATTCCCGGCCGCGGCTTGGGCCGCGCCGCAACTCATCGAGATTCCGGGGCGGGTCAGCGTCATTCTTCAGGCTTTGGACGACTCCGGGGATATGGTCTGCCAGGTTCGCTATCCTAAAAGCGAGCCGCGCCTTAAAACAGTGGCTGAAACCGCGGCCCTGGCTTGTCGCGAGAGGCTTCCCCAAATAGAGGGCGAGCTGTTCGGGAAAGAATCCGCCCGCCCAGGAGAAATGAGGCTCGGCAGGCCCGCGGTTATCGATTTTCTTCCGCCGCGGGTGCTCAGGAAGATACTGACGACCCGTCCTCAATATAAAGATGAATATGCTCTACATCCAGGCAAATTGGAGAAGAGGCTCGACACCAATTGCCAGGCCGCGGTTTGGTTCGGGGGCAATCTCGTGGCCTGCAGGGCGGACCGTTGGGTGGGTGGAGAGGATGCCGTGAAGATCCGGTCATACGTCGTCCACGAGCTGACCCACGTGGTCCTATGGTACGGGCATGAGCGCGTGGATTGGCCGAAGTGGCTCGACGAGGCCGTGGCGGACCATCTGGCCTATTCCAGGGGCCTGGCTTATCCCGGTGGAGAGTACGGCTGCGATGGGGCGATGACGCACTACTCCGAGGGCTACAATTGCGGCGCGGCCTTGCTCGGCTACGCGGTTTGGAAATACGGACTGGACCTGAAAAGACTTGCCCGGGATATGCGCCTTGGGAAAGCCAAGGAGGGTCCCGAAGGCCGCGAGGACCTTCCCGTGAGCAAGCTGTTCGTCGAGTACACGGGAAAGAGTCTGGAGCATCTCTGGCGGGAATGCCTGGGCGTGCCGACGACCAAGAAAAATGGCCGCTTCCGCCCCGGTTGCGAGGGCGGTTCCTTGAATCCGTCTCCCGAGAATTAAGAGAGGTCTACCCAATCCCAGCGGCGCTGGTAGAGGGCGATAAGCCGCTCCCGCAGGGAGCGGCAGCTGAGATCCTGAAGTCTGGGGTCTTGCGCGAGGAGCTCTTCGGCGTCCTGCTTGGCCCGGGCGAGCAAAGCCGAGTCCTTGAAGATATCGGCCACCTTGAGGGCGAGCTCCCCATGCTGGGCCGTGCCCAGCATCTCCCCGGGTCCCCGGAGCTTCAAGTCCTCCTCGCCGATGCGAAAGCCGTCGTGGACGGCGGCCATGGTCTCTAGGCGTTTGCGCGCCTCCGGAGTTTTGGGATCCGCTACGAGGAAGCATTTGGAGGGCGCCTGCCCGCGGCCGATGCGCCCGCGCAGCTGATGGAGGCTGGCTAGGCCGAAGCGTTCCGCGTTCTGTATCACCATGACGGTGGCGTTGGGGACATCAATGCCCACCTCGATGACCTGGGTCGCCGCCAGGACCTGCCAGGCGCCGGCCGCAAACTCGGCCATGACCTTGTTTTTCTCCCGGCTCGGCATGGCCCCATGGAGCAAGGCCACCTTCAGATCGGGGAAGATGTCTTGTTTTAGCCTCGCGAACTCGGCCTTGGCCGAGCGCAGGTCGAGGCGTCTGGACTCCTCGATGATGGGGTAGACCACATAGGCCTGGCGTCCCAGGGCCGCCTCTCGGCGCACGCGCTCGAAGGCCTCTCCTTCCGCGGCGAGGACGGTCTCTGCCGGTGTTTTGCCGGGGGGCATCTCGTCCAAGGTGGAGACGTCGAGGTCTCCGTAGAGGGCCAGGGCCAAGGTCCGCGGGATCGGCGTGGCGGTCATGACCAGGAGGTCGAGAAGGGAGTTTTTGCGGCGCAAAGTGGCGCGCTGGCGCACCCCGAAACGGTGCTGTTCGTCTATGACCGCCAGGCGCAGGCGCGAAAAAAGCACATCCTCCTCCAGCAGGGCGTGTGTGCCCGCTAGTATCTGGATTTTGCCGGCTGAGAGCTCCGACAAAATCTTTTCCCGTTCCTTCGCCTTCAGCCGGGAGGTGAGGAGAGCGGTTTTCACGGGCAAGCCCTTCAAGAACTTTTGGATAGTCGCGAAATGCTGCTCGGCCAGTATCTCGGTGGGCGCCATGAAGGCCCCCTGGAAGCCGTTCTCAACGGCTAGGAGCAGGGAGGCCAAAGCCACCACGGTTTTTCCCGAGCCCACGTCTCCCTGGAGAAGTCTCGTCATGGGAGAGGGCTTTTGCATATCCGCGAAAATCTCGTTTATCACTCTTTTCTGGGCCAAGGTGAAGTGAAATCCAAGCCTTTCCTTGAAGGGAGTGAGCAAGTTCTTTCTCAGCGTATAGCCGAAACTTTTCTTCAAGGCGTTGGTTTGTCTGCGCTTGAGCGTCCAAGCCAGCTCGAGAAGTAGAAACTCCTCATAAGCGAGCCGTTCGCGGGCGGCCTCGAGCTCGGCCTGGGATTCGGGAAAATGGACGGCGCGCAAGGCTTGAGGCGCGGCCAAGAGAGCCCGTTTTTCCAGGAGGCGTCGGGGCAGGATCTCCGCGGCCGATGGCCCGGCCTCTTGCAGGGCCTTGTGCACGAGTTCGCGCAGGAAGCGCTGGGTCAGTCCCTCGGTGAGGCTGTAGATGGGAGTCAGTCGGTCCACGTGCAGGAGGCTTTTTTCCTCCAAGGCCGGGTAATGCTCCTCGACTTTGATTTCCCGGGTGTCGAGAAGCTGGCTTTCGCCCCGTCCCACGAGCCAAATATCCTCTCCCGGGGCCGCCTCCTTCTTGAGGGAGGCGAAGACGTCGAAGCGGGGGCTCAAGTGCTTGAACCATACGGCCTCGACCCGGGACTCCCCCGTGCTGAGAGTGGCCTTGTAGAGGGCAAGGCGCGGGCCGGCGGGGATAAGCCTCGCCTTGAGCACTCGGCCCTTGACCACGGTCAGGCCCGAGGCAGTGGGGAAAGAGAGGTCCTTGGTTTGGCGGCGGTCCTGCCACTCGCGGGGGAAATGGTGGAGGAGATCCTCCACGGTGAGTATTCCTAGGTTCTGGAACGACAACGCGCGTCTGGGGCCGACCCCTTTGAAATATTGTATGGGATTGTCGAGGGAAAGTTTGACCATGGCCCGTCTATTTGTTAAAATAGCATTTATGGCATTTAAGTGCTCTATCTGCGCCAAGGGGCCCGTGGGGGGATTTAGCTACAGTCACTCCCACAAGGCCTCCAAGCGCACCTTCAGGCCCAACCTGCAGAGGCAGAAGTTCGTTCTGGAAGGCAAGACCCAAACCGGCTACGTCTGCACCGATTGCATCCGGTCTGGTCGCGCGGTTCGCCCGGTCCGGTAATTGCCTCCTCTTGAAGAAGAGGAGAAATACTGGCTCGTCGCAACACTTCTGGCTCTTCCGGCCTTCATTGTTCCCGCCTATAACCCGGATATCTTCTGGCATTTTTCCGCCGCTCGCTGGATGCTGGAGCACCGGGCTTGGCCGGCCCGGGACTTTCTCTCCTTCACCGCCGGGCAAGCGTCCTGGGCGGATTTTGAGTGGCTTTCCCAAATCCTCTTCTTTTTCTGCCGTTCTTGCGGGGGAATGTGGGGGCTGTGGCTAGCCAAGGCCGGAATCCTTCTTGGAGCGTGGTTTTTCTTCCACAAGACCCTAAAGGCCTATGGCATTTCTTACCAGGGCCGCGCAGCGGCCCTGGTACTATGGTCCGCAGCTTTGCTCCCGGCCTCGGACATTCGGCCGGAGCTTTTCTCCATTCTTCTCTTCTCGTGGCTCCTTTGGGAGCTTGAAAGCCACTTCCCGCAAGCGCAGAGGAGAAACACTCACCCATGGTTTTGGTTTTTTCCGGCTTTTGCGCTTTGGTCTAATCTGCACGGCGGGTTCGCTTTGGGGCTCGTCCTGATCCTGCTGTATGCCGTGGCTGAAGTCTTCCAACGCCGTTGGGATAGCCTGCGAGAACTGGGATTTTTTTTCCTGGCTGCCCTGGCGGGCAGCTTTTTCAATCCTTATGGCTGGGGCCCTCACCTCGTGATTCTGCGTCATTGGCGGGAGAGGGCCTTTCTCTCTCAGCATATAAAGGAATGGCATCCCACGACCTTTGAGAACCCCCTGCATTGGCCCTTTTGGGTCCTGCTCGCGGCCGCGGCGGGTTTGGTCTTGCATGCGGTCTCGCAGACAGAACGGCGCCGGAGGCTTCCTTGGGGGCCCGCCCTAGCGGCGCTTTATCTGGGCTTGGGCGCCCTGGCTCACGCGCGCCTGGCCGCATTTTCCGGGATCGCCTCGACTTTTCTCATCGTAAAATTCGGCGACGGCATGCTTCATTCAAAAAAATGGCGATTAAAGATACTTCCACAAATCTTTCTCGCCTACGCGGCGTTTCTTGTATGGACTCTGACCCATTTCTCATGGTCAGAGCCCTTCTTCAGCCACAGGCATGTCCCGGTCGAGGCCGCCCGGTTCTTGGCGCGGGAAAAGCCGGTAATCGAGAGGCTCAGGCTCTACAATCCCTGGGAATGGGGAGGCTATCTTGGTTGGGAGCTCGGGCCTTGGTACCGGGTATTCAGCGACGGGCGTTATATCTTCCATCCCCAACTGCTGGAGCAGGCCCGGGCCATCTCGAACTCGCATACCTGGCAGGAGTATTTAAAGAAGCAGGGGCTCACCGGGGTCCTTACTTACAACCTGGACCTGAGATTCCCGACAGAGCGGGCCTATCCCGGCGGCGGACGGAAGTCCTTCCCTAGGCCCTGGTATCTGTTCTATATGCCCCGGGAGCGCTGGGCCTTGGTCTACTGGGACTGGCGGGCCCTGCTTTTCGTGGATCGCGAGTTCGTCCCGGCTGAATGGCTTAAAGCCCACGAGTACCGCTACTGGCTGCCCAAGGACGACGCGGCGCGCAACGAGGCCCTGCGTCTGGGAGAGATCCCCTTGCCGCTCTTGGAAGCCGAAAAGAGGAGGCAGCAGACTTTCGCCGCCCCGCGGCCGGGACTTTAACGCTGGAGCGGCTCCTTCTTATAAGCAGCCCCAATTGTCCACAAAACTTCGTGGCGAAGTCTGGTGGATAAGTCGTCTAAGCAGGTTGTATTACCGTCTTGCGCCTAGCGACCGCTTGCGCGAAGTAGGGCATCTAAACGACGATACCGTGCTCGCGCAGGTAGTGGCGGATCTTGGAGCGGGCCCGCGCGGTCTTGACGACGGTGAGCCAATCTTTCTTGGGGACTGAGCCCTTCTTGGTGATGATGCGGCAGATGTCGCCGGATTTGAGCTGGTAGTCGAGCTTGACCATCTTATTGTTGACCTGGGCCCCGACGCAGGCCTCGCCGATGGCGGTGTGGACGGCGAAAGCGAAATCGAGCGGGGTGGCGCCGGAGGGCAGGACCTTGACCTCCCCGGCCGGAGTGAAGACGAAGACCTGTTTGAACTCAAGGTCGGTCTTGAGGCTGTCCAGGAACTCCCGCGGGCTTTTCAAGTCCTGCAGCCATTCGATCCATTGCCGAAGCCAATTGAGCTTCTCCTCGAGATGAACGTCCTTGGAGTGCTCGCCCAGCTTGTAGCGCCAGTGAGCCGCGATTCCGTACTCGGCGGTGCGGTGCATCTCCTCGGTGCGGATCTGTATCTCCACGAACTCTCCGCCCGGCCCCATGACCGTGGTGTGGAGGCTTCGGTAAAGGTTCATCTTGGGAAGAGATATGTAGTCCGTGAAACTCCCGGCCACGGGCTTGAAATAGGTGTGCACGAGTCCCAGGAGGGCGTAGCAGTTGGCGATGGTGTCGGTGATGATGCGCACCCCGAGGGCGTCCTGTATCTCCTCGAAAGGCTTGTCTTGGCGCAGCATCTTGTGGTAGATCGAGTAGAGGTTCTTGGTGCGGGCGACGATTCGATGGGGTATGTTGCTCGGCACCAAGGCCTTTCCCACGGCCTCCTTGAACCTGCTGAGGGAGAGCTCTCGCGCCGCGACCTGGGCGTTGACCTTGGCGTTCAGGCTTTCGTGCTCCTTGGGGTGCAGGGCCGCGAAGGCCAAATCCTCGAGCTGGCCCTTGAGCCTGAAAATGCCGAGGCGGTGGGCCAGGGGCGCGTAGAGGGAGATCGTCTCGTGGGCGATGCGCTCCTGCTTCTCGCGGCTCAAATACCCCAAGGTCTTCATATTGTGCAGGCGGTCGGCCAGCTTGATCATGATGACGCGGATGTCCTGGGCGGTGGCCAGCAGCATCTTGCGCCAGTTCTCCGCCTGGGCGTCGTCCAGAGAGGAGAACTGCAGGCGGTCGAGCTTGGTGAGTCCCTCGACCATTTTGGTGATCTCCTCTCCGAATTCCGCGCGCAGGGCTTCGGCGGTGACGGGGGTGTCCTCGAGGACGTCGTGGAGAAGCCCGGCGCAGATGGTGGGCAGGTCCATCTTCCATTCCACGAGGGACTGGGCCACCGCCCCGCAATGCACGAAGTAGTGCTCTCCGGAGGCTCGCTCCTGGTTGGCGTGTGCCTTGGTCGAATAGTCGTAGGCCTTGGCGAGCATGGCCGTGTCGACGTGGGGAGAATAGGCGGAGAATTGCTTGAGAATCTCTTCTTTTTCCATGGGCGCGCGGCCGGGGCCGTCTCTGCGATATTATGCTACAGAATCTTCAAGGCCGCCATACCGAACATGCCGAGACTAAAGTAGAGGAGTCCGGCCTTGTCCCTCTTTTTGTGGAGCCTGGGCAGGATGTCGGCGGCGGCGATGTATATGAAGGAGCCGGCGGCAAATCCCATGAGGCCCGCCTCGGCCGAACGCGGAAGTCCAGCGAATCCCCAGGAGCTCAAGAGCGCTCCCAAGGGCGTCATGCCCGCCACGCAGGAGAGGCCCAAGAGGCTTTGGGCTCGGCTGTAGGCGCTGGTTTCGAAAAGCGAGATCAAGGTGAACCCGTCGGCGAGCTTGTGCAGCGCCAAGGTGAGTCCCACCGCGAGCCCGGCCTTGGCTCCGGCCGAGAAGGCCACGGCGAGGTTGAAGCCGTCCAGGAACGAGTGAGTCGAGAGGGCCAGGAGGGCCGTCCAGCCCAGGTAATGGACGCGGCATTCCTCCAAATATTCCGGGCAGGAATCGAGCATGGCGAAATTTCCCATGACGAAGAGGAGAACGAAGGCCCCGAGAGCTCCCCAGCCGCCCCAGGCATGGTGGGTGGCCCAGGCCTCCGGCAGGATTTCCGTGAACGATACCGAGAGCAAAATTCCCGCGCGCAGGCAAAATAGATGAGTGATCCCTTGGCGCGAGAGCAGGCCCTTGAAAAACGGCAGAAGCCCGCCCGCGAAAGTCATGAGCACGGCGAGCGCTGTGAACACCCTAAGCATGGGCGGCTCCGGAGGCTTGAGGGGACTGCAGGGCCGTGGGCTCCGCCTTCTGGAATTCATAAAGCTTTCGGTAGAAGCCGCCGAGCGCCAACAGGCTGGCATGGCTCCCGGCCTCCACCAGGCGGCCCTGCTTGAAGACCAAAACGCGGTCGGCTCGGCTCAGATTCTGCAGATTATGCGAGATCATGACCGCGGTGCGTCCCGGGATCAGGGCCTCCAGGGTCTCCAATATCTCGGCTTCGCTCGCGGCGTCCAGATTGGATGTGGCCTCGTCGAGGATCAGGATCGGCGGATTCTTGATGAGGGCTCTGGCCAGGCCGATTTTTTGCCTTTGCCCGGCGGAAAGCGCCAGCCCAGATTCGCCCAGGCGCGTCTGGTAGCCCTCCGGCAGGCGTTCGATGAACTCCTGGGCTCCGGTGAGGCGGCAGACCCTTTCCACTTCGCCCAAAGTCACCACGCCCTGTCCCAGGGCGATGTTCTCGAAGACGGTGGCGTTGAACAAGAGGGTGTTGTGGCTCACCAAGCCGATACGGGCCCTAAGGGCCTTGGGGTCTAGGCTGGATAGCGGCGTCTCATCCAGCAGAATGCGCCCCCGCGCTGGCTCCTGCAGGCCGAGGAGGAGCCTTCCCAAGGTGGTTTTCCCCGAGCCGCTCGGGCCGACCAAGACCGTCCAGGAGTTTTTGGGCAGGAAAATGTCGACGTCGCTCAAAGCCCGCTCCTGGCGCCCCGGGTAGAGGAAGCTCACGCTCTCGAAGCGGATTCCCTGTTTGAGTTCGGTGAAGGGCGCGGTTTTGGCCGAGTGCTGGAGGGCGGGGCGCTCATCGAGCAGCTGGAAAATTCTCTCGGCCGAGGCCAAGGCCCTTTGAAGCTCGGAATTGGAGCGGGCCAGGTTCTTGATGGGGGCGTAAGCCGCGAAAAAGGCCCCCAGGAAGGCGAAGAAGGCTCCCGGGGTCATGCGGCCCTCGATGACTTCCGACCCTCCGAAATACAAGATCAAGGCCGCGATGACGCCCCCGCACAGCTCCATGAGGGGCGCGGCCAGGGCCGTGGCCCTCAAGAAGCGCATCACAGGCACGAAGAATGAGTGATTCTCGTCCTGGAATTTTTCGATGAGTCCGTCCTCGTAATTAAAGGCTTTGATGATGTCCATGCCCTGGACGCTCTCCTGGAATCTCTGCGTCAGGTGCTCTAGGATGACCTGGCTTTGGCGGCTGGCGGACCGCATCTTTTTGCTCAGGATAACGGAGAAGAAGACTACCAGGGGAAGGCCCAGAAGGGAGAGCAGGGCGACGTGGAGATCGAGGCAGGCGAGCGAAATCGAGAGAACGAGCACGGTCATGGAGTCCCGGATGAGGTAGATCGGAAGCGAGGTCAAGGCCCACTGCACGGCGGAGAGGTCGGAGGTCGCCCGCGCCAAGATCTCCCCGCTTTGGTGCCGGGCGAAATAATCCAGGGGCAGGGCGTGGAGATGGCGGAAGAGGTCCTCTCGGATCTCCTGCGCCACCTTCTGGCCGAGCCATCCCATCAGGTAGTTCTGGGCGTAGGAGGCGGCGGTCTTCAAGGCGACGAGGATAGGCACGGCGAGCACGGCCAGCCGCAGCATCTTGAAGTCCTTGGCGATGAAAACCTTGTCCACGATGGGCTTCAGCAGGAGAACCGCGGTGCCGTTGAAGAGGGCCACGGCGCACATGGAGAGGGTGGCGTAGGCGCAGCGCCTGCGGTAGGGCTTGAGGTACTTGAGGAAGCGGCGCAGAGCCCTCATCAGATGTCGCCTAGGATGCTCTCGGCCGCCCTATCGGCCGCTCCCGCTTGGCCCAGGAGTCCGCGCAGGCTCAACAGGGCGCGGCGGATCTCTTCGCGGCGCCCTGGGCTGCTCAGTATTTCGGTCGCGGCGTCCGCCACGTTCCGGGGGGTGGCTTGGCCTTGGATCAGCTCGGGAACCAAAGCTCTGGCGGCCAAAAGGTTGGCCATGGCGATATAAGGAACGCGCACGAGCAGCCGCGCCAGGGCGTAGGTGGGCCAGGACATCTTGTAGACCACCACCATGGGCAGGCCGAGGAGGGCGTTCTCCAAAGTCGCGGTGCCTGATGAGGTGAGCGCTATGTCTAGGCCAGCGCGCAGCTCATAGCCTGACTCCCTGACCAGCTCCACTCCAGCGCGCCTGCCCAAGTCATAGGCTGAATCGGGAAGCCCCCGGCTGGCGAATACCAGGGCCCGGGAGGCCGGGAAGCGCCGGCGCAGTTCGTCGAAGGCGTCGAGAAAAACGGGAAGGTGCCTAGAGACCTCGGAAGAACGGCTTCCGGGAAGCAAGCCGACTTTAAAGAGGCGATTCACTTCCATGACGGCTTGACTAGGTTCTGGTATCAGATCCAGCAGCGGATGTCCCACGAACAGGCAAGGCACCCCCGCCTTTCGGTACAGCTCCTCCTCGAAAGGGAAAATCACCAGCATCCGCCGCACCAAAGCCTTGAGGGTTTGGACCCGGCCCGGGCGGCTGGCCCAGACCTGGGGGCTGATGTAGTAGTAGGCCGGTATATTCAAGGAACGGGCCAGACCCAGGACCCGGCGGTTGAAGCCGTAGTAGTCGACGCAGATTAGGGCGTGGGGACGTTTTTTCGCCATGAAAGCCTTCAAGCGCCGCCTTAAGCTCGCCAGAAAGGGGAGCTGCCTCGCCGGCTCCCAGAATCCCGTCACTCCCCGAGAGGCCAAGTCCTCCAGGAATTCATCCGCGGCCGCCTGGAGGGCCGCTCCGCCCACGGCGGAGGCTTCAAGAGCGGGATCGCGGCGCTTCAAGGCCCGGACCAGGTGGGAGGCGTGCAGGTCTCCCGAGGGGTCTCCGGCGACGACGAGGACGCGTTTGGGGCTCAATCGCTTAGGATGTCCTTGCCCACGGACTTGGCGATCTTGCCCAGGTCTTGCGCCCAGCTCGGTATGATGGACCGCGCGGGCTTGTCGGGGCTTACCTTGTAGCGCTCGAGCTCGTCGGCGATCTGGAGGGCGAGCTTCAAGGCCTCCATGCCCCGCTCCCCGCTCGGCCAGGGCTTGCGGTTGTGGCGGATGCAGTCGAGCCAATGAAGGTGCTCGCTTCTCAATGGCTCGGCTGCGGAAAGCTTGGGCTTCAATATCTCCACGTCCTTGAGGCTCTTGATGACTGGAGACCTCTTCTTATAGATCTTGAGGGTGGTGTTGGCGTAGTCGAGCGAAATATAGCTGTCCTGCTGGAAGATCCGGAGCTTGCGGCATTTCTCGAGGGAGATGCGGCTGGCGGTCAAATCCGCGATGCAGCCGGTCTTGAAGCGCACGCGCACGTTGGCGATGTCCTCGTGCTCGCCCAGGACATGGGCTCCCACCGCCTCCAAAGACTCGATCTCGGAGCCCACCAAGGTGAGCAGGATGTCTAAGTCGTGGATCATGAGGTCCATCACCACCCCGATATGGCTCGTGCGGGGGTCGTAGGGGCCTAGGCGCTCCACGGTGATGAAACGCGGGTTCCGTATGTGCCCGATGGCTTCGAGAACGGCCGGGTTGAAGCGCTCCACGTGCCCCACCTGCAGCACCACCTTCTTGGCTTGCGCCAGGTCCAAGAGCTTTCTGGCTTGCTCCACGGAAGATGCCAGGGGCTTCTCTATGAGGCAATGGATTCCCTTTTCGAGGGCGGCCAGGCCTACCTCGAGGTGCATGGGGGTCGGCACCGCGATCACGACCGCGTCCACCCGCCCCAGGAGGTCCTTATGCTCGCGCACGGCCATGGAGTTGCTTTGCCAAGCCACGAATTGGGCCCGCCACAGATTGGTGTCGCATATCCCGACGAGCTCGACGTCGGGGGTCTTTCCGAGGATGCGCGCGTGGTGCGACCCGATGCGCCCCGCCCCTATCACGCCGACCTTGATGGAGCTCATGAGAAAGCCTCGGCCTTGAGGCCCGCGATGGCGAGCTTGAGCCCGCCCGCCTCCTCGAGGAATCGCTCCTTGTCGAAAATCAAGGTGGACCCGGCCTCCAAGGCCAGGGCCGAGACGTTGGCCTTGGCGAAAGTTTTCAGGGAGTCGAGGCCCACGATGGGAATGTCGAAGCGCAGGTCCTGCTTGGGCTTGGCCACCTTGACCACGGTCAGGCGCGGGTCCTTGCCGAAAGAGCGGGCCAAAGCGCTCGCCCGCTCCACGCAGGCGTCGGTCCCCTCCATGGCCTCCACGGCCACCACCGCCCCGCCCTGGACCACGACGGTTTGGCCGATGTCGAAGCCCGCGAGGGCCTTGGCCGCTTTCCAGCCCAGGCGGATGTCGGCCTCTTCCAAGGGGTTGGGCTTGCGGGAGGTGAGCGGGCCCTCCGGCACCAGGAGGTGCGAGAGGTAGGCTGCCGAGGAAAGAAGCGCGATGCCGTCCTTGGCGAACTCATCGGCCACGGCCTTCAAGATGGTGTCGGTGCGCTTGTCGGGAATGCGAGCCAGCAGTTTGGCCGCGCGCATGTCGGGGAGGAGGCCGCCGAAGAGCGAAACGTGCTGGATCTTCCCGGCCATGACCGCCTTTTGGGCTCCGGCCGTCTTCAAGGTTTGGATCGGCTTGTCGATTTGGCCGAGCTTGAAATAATGTATTTCACCGACGAGCTCCTCCAGGGCCTTGTCCGTGACCCCTGGGATGCCCAGGGCCACCACTTCCAGGCCTTGGCGCTTGGCCTCCCGCGCCACCAGGATGGGAAACCGCCCAGATCCAGCGATGAGCCCGAGCTTCAGACGCTTACCTCTTCCTCGGCCGCGGCGCCCGAGGCGGGGCGGAGAATCCCGCGCTTGGCCGTCTCGATGAACCGGACCATGTCCAGAATTTCCGTAATGGAAGAGGCCTTGAGCTGGTTCAGGGCTTCTTCCAGCGAGAGCCCCGACAAAAACAGCGTTTTATAGGCTTCCTTGACCCCGTGGACGATTTCCCGGCCGAGCCCCGCCCGCCTCATGCCCACCAAGTTCAGCCCCCGCAAGGTCGCGCGGTCTCCCTGGCAGGTGCAAAATGAGGGAACGTCCTTGCTCACCATGGATCCCGCCCCGATCATGCAGTAGCGCCCGGCCCTGGCGTACTGGTGCAGGCCGGCCATGCCTCCCACCACGGTGTAGTCCCCGAGCTCCACGTGCCCGGCCGCGGCCGAGGAGTTGACGAGGATGACCCCGTCTCCCAGCACGCAATCATGGGCCACGTGGGAATAGGCCATGAAAAGGCATCGGCTTCCTATACGGGTCTCGCCGTGGGCGGCGGTGCCGCGGTTCAAGGTCACGCACTCGCGCACGACATTGCCGTCTCCCATCACCAGGCGCGTGCGCTCCCCGGCGTATTTGAGATCCTGGGGGGCCGTGCCCACGTAGCAGCCGGAGTGAAGGCGGTTTTCCTTGCCGAGCGACGCGAATTCAACGACCGAGTGCGGGCCCACCACGCTTCCGGCGCCGATCTCCACGTCCTCGCCGATGACGGCGTAGGGGCCGACCTGCACGGAGGGGTCGAGATTGGCGCTCGGGTGGACTATGGCCGTGGGGTGGATGGCCATGTTATTTGTCCACCAAGGCGAAGGACATCTCGGCTTCGGCCGCCATCTTGCCGTCCACGAAGGCTTCGCCCTTGAATTTGCCCGCCCGCCCCAGGCGCAGGACCTCCACGTTAAGCTTGAGCACGCAGCCCGGCAGCACTGGGCTGCGAAACTTAGCTCCGTCTATGCCCATGAAATACGCGATCTTGTTCTCGTAGCTGCCCTTGGAAAGGAGCATGACGCAGGCGGTCTGGGCCAGGGCCTCGAGGATGAGGACCCCGGGCATCACCGGGTGCTCGGGGAAATGCCCCTGGAAGAAGTGCTCGTTGATGGTCACGCACTTGGTGCCCACGGCCTTCTTGTCCTCCTCGAGGACCTCGACCTTGTCCACCAGCAGGAAGGGGTATCGGTGGGGGATGGCCTTTCGGATGGCCGCGACGTCGAGGGTGCGCAGGGCCGGTGGTTGGGATGAGATCGTTTCCGTGGTCATTTGGGAGCCTCCAGAACGGTGTTGTTTTTGCGCATTTTTTCGGCGGCCTTTTCGATTCGCTTGGCGAATTCGATGTTATGGGCGTGGCCCAGGCATTCCGCCTCGACGGACATCTCGAAGAGCGAGCGCCCGATGAGGGTGAGGTCGCCTATGAGGTCGAGGGTCTTGTGCCTCACGAACTCGTCGTTGTAGCGCAGGCCCTCCGGATTGGTGAGGAAGCGGTCCTTGCCGATCACGATGGCGTTGTCGAGAGACCCCCCTTGGGCCAGCCCCTGCGAGCGCAAGTAGGCCACCTCGTGCTCGAAGCAGAAGGTGCGAGCGCGGGCGATGTCGCGCAGGTAGGATTGGCGGTCAAGGCGAAGCTCAAGGGTCATCTTGGGCATCATGGGATGGTCGTGGATCAAGGTGACCTTGAGCTCGAAATGATCGCTGGGCTTGGCGCGGTACTTGGCGGCTCCGTCCGAATAGGCCACCTCCCCGGGCAGGCGCAGCCAGCGCTTGGGGGCGTTGGGATAGGCCTTGACGCCGGCCTTGAGCAGGGCCTCCAGGAAAGGCAAGGAGGAGCCGTCCATGATGGGGGGCTCGTTGGCGGTGACCCAGACGTCCACGTTGTCCACCCCGACCCCGGTGCAGGCCGACAGGACGTGCTCGACCGTGTGGACCTTGGCCTCCCCGAGGCCCAAATTGGTGCCGCGCACCGTGGCCACGACGTGGCGCAGGCGCGCCGGGATCATGGGAGTCCCGGCAAGGTCCTCCCGGAAGAATCGGATGCCGGTGTTGGGCGGAGCGGGCTTGAAGGTGATTTTGGAGGGGTTTCCGGTGTGGAGGCCTACGCCCTCCAAGGAGATGTCCCGGCTGATCGTGCTCTGGAGTTCGTCCATTTTATTTCTCCGCTACGCCAAGCCTTTCCTTGATGTTCTTGACGGCCTCGAAAAGCTCGGGGAGCCTGCCGTAGAGGACTTGGAGCTTGAAGGCCTCTCGGTGGGGCCGGGCCGGCGTGCCGAAGACGGTCTGCCCCTTGGGCACATCGGCCATGATCCCGCTCTGGGCCGTGACGATGGCGCCTTCACCCAAGCGCAGGTGCCCCGCCACTCCTGCCTGGCCGGCCAAGATGACCCGGTCCCCGAGCTCGGTCGAGCCCGCGATGCCGGTCTGGGACACGATGAGACAGCCCTTGCCGATCTTTACGTTGTGGGCGATCTGCACCAGGTTGTCTATCTTGCTCCCGGCGCCGATCACCGTCGAGCCCACCGTGGCCCGGTCCACGGTCACGTTGGCGCCGAGCTCTACGTCGTTATCGATGACCACGTTGCCGAGCTGGGGGATCTTGCGGTGCCGGCCGCTTTTTCGGTCCGTGGAGAACCCGAAGCCGTCGGCGCCGACCACCGTCCCGGAGTGGAGGATCACGCGGTCCCCGATCACGCAGTTTTCGCGGATCACCACTTGGGGATAGATCCGGCAGGAGCGGCCGATGCGCGTGTTTTCTCCGATGTAGCATTGGGCGGCGATGCGGGTTTCCTCCCCGACCACGGCCCCGCGCTCGATGATGGTGAAGGGCCCCACGGCCACGCCCTGGCCCAGGCGGGCCTGATAGTGAAGCTCCGCCTTGGGGCTTATCATGGCGGGAAGCCGGGGGCGCCGGCTCTCGATCAAGCTCAAAATTTGGGAGAACGCGTACTGTGGGTCCTCCACGAAAATCCTGTTCTTCGCCGCGCAGGCGAGTTGAGGGTTCGACGCCGGAAGGAGCAGGCAGCCGGCTTGGGAGGCCGCGGCTTCTTGGAGGTATTTTGGGTTTCCCAGGAAGGAAATGTCTTGAGGCCCGGCTTCCGAAAGGCCCGCGGCTGATGCGATTTGAAAGGAGGGATCCCCGGCGGCCTCGCCTCCCACGAGCTCGGCGATTTCTCCGACGGTTTTGTTGACGGCCAGGAGATCGGTTTGTTCCATTTCCTTAGGTTCCCGGAGCGACTCCTTCCGGAGGCGCCTCCTTCAAGCGCTTGAGCACTTTGTCGGTCAGATCCATGGCTTTGTGGCCGTAGAGGATCGCGCTCTTGTCCACTACGATGCTCACCTGGGCCTGCCGGGCCGTTTCCTCGATGGCTTTGTTGATCCTTCCCAGGAGGATGTCGGATTCCCGTTTTTCCCGCTGGAGGAGGGCCTTCTCGGTGGAGGCCTGATAGTCTTTGAGGGAGCTTTCTTTTTGAGCGAGGTCTTTGGCTTTCTGAGCGATTTTTGAATCAATGGCCGTTATCGCATCGTTGGCGGCACTCTGGGCCCCCGGCTGCGGGGCTTCCGTCTTTGGCGGCTCGACTTTGGCCTGTTCCGTGCTGTCCCCGGGAAGGTTCAGGGCTGGTTTTTCCGCCGGCTTGGGAGGCGGCGGGGCGGATGCCGCGGCCTTGGCCAGGGACTCCCTTTCGATCCTCTGTTGGGAGAGCTCGTGGCGCAGGCGCAGGACTTCCATCTTGCGTATGTTGATCTGCTCCTCGCCTTGGCGCAGGGCGAGCTCGAATTTCTCCTTGGCGGCCAAAGTCTCCGGGAAGGCCTTAAAGAGCTGGCGCATGTCCACGTAGCCCACGTTGCCGCGCTGGGAGCGGTTCTCCTCTAGGGCGAGCTCGACGGCAGAGCTTGGGAGCGCCCCCGCGCCCAAGGCCCAAAGGCAGAGGCAAAGTATCGTTCTCACAGTATGTTCCCCAGTCCGAAGTTGATCTGATACAGTTTCTCACCCGGCCTATGGTTGAAGCCGTAGCCCCAGTCGAGGCGAATGGGGAAGGCGGGAGTGGTGAAGCGAATGCCGAAGCCCACGTTGGTCTTGAGATCGGACTCCCCGGTTCCCAGGCGCAGGCGCACGGCGCGCACGTTGTCCCAGGCCGTGCCCATGTCGAAGAAGGTGACGAATTTGACTATGGTCTTCTTGCGCTCCCGGGCCAGGGGGAAGCCGAACTCGATGTTGAAGACGTCGAAAACCTTGCCTCCTGACGGGAAACCCACCTCTCCCGTCGGGGCATAGCCGCGCAAAGTGTCCTGGCCTCCCAGGAAATAGCGGCTGAAAACCGGGACATCCTTGGTCCCGCCGAACTGGGTGACGTAGCCGGCGCGGTTTCCAAAGCTCAGGACGAAGGGGTAGTCCTCGATCGAGAACAGGTGATAGTAGATCGAGTTCGAGATGGACGGCTTGAAGAGGTGGATGTCGCCGCCGAAAGGCCCCCCGGAGAGTTGCACGCCGACGGCGTTGCGCGAGCCCTTGGTGGGATCCCATATGTTGTCCCGGGTGTCGCGGGCGAATTCCACCCCGGCCGAGGAAAAGACGCTGGTGCCCTCGCCCAGCTGGCCGCGGAACTGCTCCTCCACGTTGGTGATCGTGATCTCCGAGTAGGTGTATGAGAGGTTGAGCTGGTATTTGTCCTCCTCGAAGCGGGGGCCTAGCCGGATGGTGCCCCCGCGGTCCTTCTCCACGAAGCCGCTCAAGGACGAGCTGAAGGGGCTGATACGGCGGGTGTTGAAAAGGTCGAAGCCCAGGCTCATGGGTTTGTTGTAGATCCAGGGGGTGGTCCAGCTGATCGAGTAGTCCTGGACCCTGCGCCCGAAGGACCACTGGACCGAGGCCCTCTGGGCCCTGCCGAATAGGTTCAAATGCTGCAGGGAGAGCGTGCCGATGAGCCCGTCCACCGAGGAGTAGGCCGCTCCCGCGGTGAGAACCCCGGGTTTGCCCTCCACCACGTCGAAGGTCACGTCCACCTTGTCCGGGTCGGGGGTGTTTTGGATGTCGAGGTCCACGTCGTCTATGAAGCCGAGGTTGCGCAGCTTCTCGACGCTCTTGCGTATGCGCGAGACCGCGAAGGGCTGGCCGGATTTCACCACGACCTCTCGCTTGAGCACGTATTTCTTCGTCGCTTTGTTGCCCTCCAGGTCCACGTGGCCGATGTAGACGATGTTCCCCTCGGAGACGTCGTAGCGCACGTCCATGAGGTCGGTGGCCGGATTGTGGGTCTTGGTAGGGGAGATGTGGGCGCGCAGGCGGCCTTTCTCGGCGTAGAGCTCCTGGATGGACCTGATGGTGGCCTCGTACTTCTCCTGGCTGAATATGCGGCCCCGCTTGTACTCCACGGCCTTGGCAAGTTCCGTCGAGGTGTAGATGAGGTTTCCCGAGAAGCTGGTGTCGCCGAAACGGTAGGAGCGGCCCTCGTCGATGGAGATGTCTATGTAGATGCGGGTCTGGTCCTCGCTCATGAGAACCGAGGGGGAGCTCACGCTCACGTCGAGAAAGCCGTTGTTGCGGTAGAAGGTCTCTATCTTGCCTGAGTCCTCCTTGAGGTCGGCTTCCACGAAGACCTTTTTGCGGCGGTTCTTCATGAGCTTGAGGATTTTCTTTTCCTTGAAGGACTTGACGCCCTTGAGCGCCACCCAGAAGATGCGGGACTTGGCGCCTTCCTGGACGATGAAGGTCACGTCGGCCTTGAGGGCCTCGGTGTCCTTGTCCACGCGGTACTGGACGGCGGCGTCGAGAAAGCCCTTTTCCCGGTATTTCTTGAGGATTTTCTCCTGGTCTTCCTGGAGCTTGAGCCCGTCGAAAGGGTCCTTCTGCTTCATGGACACGATGTCCATGAGGGTGCCCCGGGACAGCTTCTTGTTGCCCTCGAACTTGATCTTGCGCACCAGGGGCTTTTCCTGGACCAGCAAGGAAAGCTTGATGAGGCGGTCCGTGCCGGCCGTTTTGCGGTAGGGTTCCGGGACGGGCTTGTCGAGCGTCGAGATGTCGGCCGCCACGCGCTCGAAGCTTCCCAGGCCCAGAAGGGTCTGGATGTCATGGTCGAGCTCGGCCCGGTCGTAGAGGCTGCCCTTGCGTGCCTTGATATGGGAGCGGATGACGTTATATGTCAAATTCTTGTTGCCGGATATGGCGATTTCGCCTATGACCCAGGGTCCGGGAGTGGAGGCTTGAGGGGTCGGCGCCGCCTCTTGGGGGGCGTCCAAGGAGGCCCCGGTGAAAGTCCCGGTAGAGGGCGCTAAAGCCTGCCCCCAGCTCGGCGTTCCGGCGGCGGCCAAGACGGCGCTTATCAGCCAAAAATACACGACGAAGAAGTATATCAAATGCGCAATGGGCGGTCTATCTTCTTCGTCCACAGCGCTCCAGGCGGCCAAGGTATCCCCAAAACTTCGCCGCGAAGTCTTGGGGATAACTTTTTCTCATTTTGGGTCTTTGGACCCAGCTGGATCTGGGTATAACGGCCCTTTCAACCCCGGGCCCCCCCGCTACACTAAAGCCATGAGGGCATACGGCCTAGTTGCGCTGGTTCTTAGCCTCTGTGCCCGGGCATCGTCCGGGGCAGGGGCCGTGGATTTCGACAAAGGCTTCAGCGCAAGAGCTATTCTCCAGGGGCTCAAAGAGGAAAGCGGTCCCCAGGCTGTTGCCCACAAGGAATTGACCCCGCCGGAGCGTATTCCAGCGTTGCTTTATCCGGCGCCCAGGCAACAGTATGAATGGCCTGTCGAAATGAAGACCTTGGGGCATATTTTCGGCTCCTATCAAAACTATCCAGAATATGATGATAGCAAAGGTCCGTACTTTCACAGGGGCATAGACATTCGCGCCGAAGCCGGCGCCGTGGTCAGAGCCTCGGCGGGAGGGAAAGTGGTTGAGATGAGCGGAGGGGATTGCGGAAAATATTGCGGGGTCGCGGTCAAGGACGAGGCGGGCTATACGTGGAGATATTGGCATCTCCAAGGCGATTCGATTCCTAATGAGATTTATCGGGCCTTTGGCGAAAACAAGGCCATTCCAGAGGGGGCGATTTTAGGTGCGGTTGTTGAGTGGCTGTCATCTTCCAAGTTTGAAGTGTTCAATCAGAAATACAACCATATCCATTTGACGATTTTGGATAAAAACGGTCTTCTTCTCAACCCGCTCATTTTCCTGAAGCCCGTCTTCGATGTCTCGGCGCCGGAGATCGTGGATATCGCCTTGGTCCAGGATGGCCGAAGGCTCGAATCCGCCGAGGTGTCCGCGGATTACCATATCGTGGCTGAGGTTCGAGACCTCATCCACCACAGGAAATTCTACGAACCGCCTTACTCTCTTCACTTCAAGGTGGATGACGGATCATGGCGCCAGGTCTGGAAATTCGACCTCTTGCCGGGTAATTCTGAGGAAGTCTACGTGCGCGACCTTTTCTGGCCCAGCCAGTCCCGGGGGGACTATGAGGAAAGACGGTTCTCGATCAACCTGGGGTTCAGCTTCGAGGGAACTCAATGGCAGGGGCCGTATCAATTCCCCCGGGCGCCTGGGGAGCACCGCCTGCTCCTGAGCGCGGGAGACCTCGCCGGCAATTATGGCGTCAAGGAGTTCCGCTGGACCGTGGTCAAGCCCGGCGCGCGCTAGCGGCCAGGGTCTTTGACTTCTTTTCCTTGACCGGTTTTGGCGCCGGGGCCGCGACCGGGGTCCCCTTCTTGGCGTCGTAGTAGTCTAGCCCCGAGTGGTCGAGGACCTCTTCGCCCATGAGCAGGCGCAAGGTGTTCTTGAGCTTGAGGTGCTGTATGAAAATATCGTGTTCGGGCTTCAAGTCCTCGCGGCATTGCGGGGACTTGAAGTAGAACGAGAGCCACTCCTGGATGCCCTTGAGCCCCGCGCGCTTGGCCAGATCGAGGAACAGCACCAGATCCAGGACGATCGGGGCGGCCAAGATCGAGTCGCGGCAGAGGAAGTTGATCTTGATCTGCATGGGCATGCCCATCCAGCCCGAGATGTCTATGTTGTCCCAGCCCTCCTTGGCATCCCCGCGTGGGGGGTAGTAGTCTATGCGCACCTTGTGGAAGTATTGCCCGTAGAGCCGGGGGTAGAGCCCCGGGTCCAGGATGGAGTCGAGCACCGACATCTTGCTCTTCTCCTTGGTCTTGAATGAGCCGGGGTCGTCGAGGACCTCGCCGTCGCGGTTGCCGAGTATGTTGGTCGAGTACCAGCCGCGCAGGGCGAGCATCCGGGCCTTGAGCATGGGGGCGATCGTGGTCTTCATCAAGGTTTGCCCGGTCTTGAAGTCCTTGCCGGCGATGGGCGCGCCGGTTTTCTCGGCGAGCTCGACCAGGGCCGGGACGTCCGCGGACAGGTTGGGCGCGCCGTTGCCGTAGGGGATGCCGAGGCTCACCGCCGCGTAGGCGTAGATCATGGAGGGGGGAATCTCCGGGGCGCTCCTGCGCAGGCCTTCCTCGAAGGCCGCCAAGGTCTCGTGGACGTGGCTCGGCTCGGGAAGGATTTCCGTCGAGCCGCACCACAGCATGACCAGGCGCTCGAGCTTGTTCTTTTTCTTGAAGGCCTGGATGTCGGCGACGATTTGCCGGGCCAGGTCCCATTTGCTGTTCCCCTTTTTGGCGAAGCCCGTTTTGAGGTTCTTGACGTAGGCGGGATCGAACACCGCGGGCATGGGGCGTATGGCCGCGAGCTCCCGGCGCACCGGGGCGATCTGGGCGGGGCTCAAGACCTCCGCCTTGACCGCGGCCTCGTGCATGTTGTCTGGGTAGAGGTCCCAGCCTCCGAACACGAGGTCTCTCAAATCCGCCAAGGGCACGAAATCCTTGATCAGGGGGCTGCGGTTCTCATAGCGCTTGCCCAGGCGAATGGTCTGCAGCTGCGTGAGCGACCCCACGGGCTCTCCCAAGCCCTTCTTGAAGAGCTCGACGCCCGCGATGAAGGTGCTGGTGACCGCTCCCATGCCCGGGAGGAGCACTCCCAAGCGGCCGGAAGCCGGCTCAACTGTGGATTTTGGAGGGGATTTCGAGGCGTGTTTGCGGGTGTTCATGCGGTGATCTCCTGAGTTTCATCATCATGATGAGAAAAAGGACGGAGCCCACGGCTCCGGCCCAGAGGACCTCGTAGGTCTTGTCGAAGTAGGCCAGAAGCAGCAGAAGGTAGATGAAGTCTCTTTGAGCTAAAATGGTCTCGAGGCGCTGCAAGGCCGTCGCCGAGCCGCCCACCGGGCTCGACAAGGCGGGGGCTTGCCGTTTAGAGCGTCTATCAACGTATGCCAGCCGGGCCGAGCCCAGGGCACCCAGGCAGGCCGAGGTTCCCAGTATCAGCGGCAGGAGACTGTGGTCGGCTTTGTGGAAGCCCCAGGCCAGGCAGCCGAAAAGCGACAGGTGCACCAGGTTGTCGCCCCAAAAGTCGATGTCGGCTCCGAGAGGGCTTTCCAGGAATTTCAGCCGCGCCAATTCCCCGTCGCAGCCGTCCAGAACCGAGTGAAGCCATATCAAGCAGGCCCCGGCCAAGCTCATGGCGTGATGATTGGGGTTTAGGAAGAAGACAGTGCCGAAGAGCCCCAAGGCGCAGCTAAACAACGTCATCATGTTGGGGGTCACCCGGGTGTCCAGCAGAAATCGCGACAAGGCGAGCGATATGTGCCGGTCGAAGTTCCGGGCCATGAAGCCGTCCTGACTCTTGCCTCCAGAGGCCATGAGCCAATCGAGGCTCGACCCCTGCCCGGCTGGGATGCGCAGATGGAGGAAGGCTCCCTGTGAGAGCCTTTCCTCATGGGCGGGAGGAATGGTCTCGGACCGGAACGGCACGGCCTGGACCACGGTCCGGCCCTCGGCGTCGACCATTCGGGAATGGGCCGCGTATTCGGCCGAGAGGATGCCGCGCAATGCCTCCAGGCGCAGGAGGTGGTCGCCCGACAAAGTGAGATACGGCGGCTCGCACTCTCCCGGGACCAGGCCGGAGCGGTGGGACCATGAGAGATCGAGCCCCGGAGGCAGGCGCAGGGCGCAAAGCGCCGCGGCGTCTGGCTTGGGCATGGCGATCCAAACCTTTCCGGCCCCGGCGCGCGCCAAGGTGAAAAGCTGCCTTTCCAAGATGGTGAGCCCTCCCAAACGCTCGAAAGCGAGCCGGGGATGGGCCACGACCAGGACGACCCGGGAAGCTTGGCTCACGCGGGCGCTCCGGCCGGGCAGGGCTCAGGGCTTTGGCGGTAGGCTTCCTCTATGGCGGACAGGCAAAAACGGGCTTCCGCCAGATTGCGTCGGGGCCCCGGCTGCAGGAGCTCGGAGTGGAATTCCTCGATGAGAGAGGCCATCCAACTCGGGTGGGCCGAAAGCTGGGAGAGCTTTTCCTGGAACTGGAAGGTTTCGCAATGGCCGGAGGACAGCTCAAGCCGGAGCTCGTTGTCCGCGAGTTCAAGCCTGCCTCGGGTCCCGTAAACCACGGCCCAGTTGGTCCGGGCAAAGGACCTCCAGCTTAGGTGCAGAAGGGCGGAGGAGGCGAGAAAATCCAGGAGCACGGTCGCTTCGTCCTCGACATGGGAGGGGCTTTCCCGCCAGAACCTGGCGCTGACCTTGGGCCGCGCCTCTGGGCAGCCTAGCAGGCGGTAGATCAGGTAAAGATTGTGCCAGCCGTGGTCGAGGAGTATCCCGCCGCCGGCGAGGCTCCTGTCGCGCCTCCAATCCGCCAGCGCGCTCGAGGCCGGCTTCTGGCGCAGGACGTGCAGCTCTGCGTGGCGTATTTCGCCCAAGGTTCCGGCCTGGATCAAATCCAAGGCTTTCTTCCACTGGGCGGCATGGGCCCAATTGTGGACGGTGAAGACGACGCGGCCGCGGGCTCGGGCGAGTTCCTCCATGGCGTCCAATTCCTCTCGGCTCAAGGCCAATGGCTTCTCGCAGAGCACATGACAGCCCCGCTCCAAGGCCGCCAGGGTTTGGGGCGCGTGCAGGAAGGGGGGGGTGGCGATGGAGATGAAATCCAGCTCGCTTTCCGAGCGCAAGAGAACCTCCAGGCTGGAATAGAGCCGGACTCGCGGGAAGAAGGCCTTGGCCGCCTCCAGACGCGCGGGATTCTCCTCCGCCACGGCGACGATGGAGAAATGCTCGGACGAGGCGAAGGCCGGGGCATGGGCCCTTTGGGCCACTTGCCCGAAGCCGGCCAAGGCTCCCTTGAGGCGGTTCTTCATTAAATGCCGTGCCTTCGCGCCAGGACGCCTAGGGAGTCCTCCAGGATGTCGGCTCCCTGAAGGGCCTCCGCCTCGGTGATGGTGAGGGGCGGGTTGATGCGCAGAGCCGGGCTGTAGCACATGCTGAGAAGGCCACGGTCCAGGCAGTCGCTGAAAAGCTCCCGGCAGAGAGGCCCGGGAAGAGGCTTTCCGGTCTTGGGATGGACCAGATCCACGCCTATCATGAGCCCCCGCCCGCGCACCCGGCCCACGAGGGGCGAACGGCTCCGCAGCTCCCCCAGGCGCGCCAACAGAGCCGCGCCGACTCTTTGCGCGTTGGCCGGCAGGTTCTCCCTTTTCATGATTGAGAGGGTGGCGTCGGCCGCGGCCGCGGCCAAGGGGTTGCCGCCGTAGCTCGATGAGGAGCCGCTCGGGTTGGCGAAGGGCTTGGCCTGGGCGATGGAGTCGCTCGTGACGATTCCCGATAGGGGGAAGCCTCCCGCCATGCCCTTGCCCACGGTCATGATGTCGGGGACGACCTCCTCGTGCTCGCAGCCGAACCATTTCCCGGTGCGGCCGAACCCGGTGATCATCTCGTCAGAGATGAATAGGGCTCCGTTCTCGCGCGCGATGTCCCGCACTCCCTTGAAAAATCCCGGAGGAGGAACCACGTTGCCGGCCGTGCCCTGGATGGGCTCGAGGATAATGGCCGCTATGGAGCGGGAGGTCTCGCGCTGGATCATCTCGCGCAGGAACTCGAGGCAGTGGGCCGCGCAGTCATGGGGTTCCGGCGCGCCCAAGGGGCAGCGGCGTGGGTCGGGATAGGGAGAGAGGTAGAGGCCGGGCATCAAGGGCCCCAAGGCGTGCTTGAAGCCGTCCCCCAAAAGGCCCATAACCCCGCCGGTCTTGCCGTGAAAACCGCCCCAGAAGCTGATCATCTCGAAATTCTTGGTGTGGCTCTTGGCTAGGCGCAGGGCCGCTTCCACCGCCTCGGCCCCGGAGGAGTAGAGTTGGACCCTGGAAAGGCCCGCCGGAGTCACCGAGGCTAGGTTCTTGAGGAAGGCCAGGCGCCTCCGAGTGGTGAAGGAGCCCACGCTGAGCCTAGCGGCCTGCTCTGCCAGGGCTTTGGCGTGCTCGGGATGGGCATGTCCCACCGAGGCCACTCCGATTCCGGCCATGAAGTCCAGGTAGCGCCGTCCGTCCGCGTCGGTGAGCCAGACGCCCCGCCCCTCCTCCAGGGCGATTCTCGAATAGAGGGCCACGGACTGCAGGCCGGGAGCGATGTAGGCCTGCTCCTCCTCGAATAGAGCCTGTGATTTGGGACCGGCGGCGCTGGATTCTGACGCGATATTCATGGTTGTCTTCCCGGGACCCGCAGGGTCGTGAGCTTCTTGCGCAGGTGCCTGGCGATCTGCACCGCGGCCTCGGCCCGCACGCGGGCGAAGCTCGGCCAGGAGTTGATGTCAATGACGCAAATCGTTCCAGCGGCCGACACGATGGCGTCGCCGCCGAAAACCTCGAGCCCCACGGCTCGCGCGGCGAGCTCTCCCTGGAGGGCCAGCTCCTCCACCTCGAAGGAGAGCCTGCGGGCCGAGGCGGGGTCATGATAGAACCAGGTGAACCACTGGCCGGGCCCGACCCCGTAGAATTTGATCAGGTCTCCGTCGACGTGCCTTTGCAGAAGCATGTGAGTGATCTCGCGTCGGGCGAAATCCTTGCGGACGGCCTCGAGCTCCTGGGAGGACTTCGCGAAGACCACATCGCGGCCGCCGCGGGTGTTGTGCACGTCCCCGCGCTTGGCCCATACCCCCGTGGACGAGCCGAAAGCCGGGAAAGGCTGCGGGCGATCGCCCGTCACTATTCTCAGTTCTGTTTCCGGGAAATCGAGCTCGGGCGAGCGCTCGAAGGCCGCCAGCATCTCGGTCCTGTAGCAGGCCAGCACCGCTTCTGGAGAGTTGACGATGACGGGAGCCCCGGAACCCTTCAAGGCCTTGAGGCGCATGAGTCTGGCATAGGACTCGCACATGGGAACCAGCATGTCCCAGGCCTTCAAATCCTGCTGGTCCGCGGCCTCGGGATCCAGGACCATGGCCCGGACTTTCAGGAGCTCCAACTGCTCCATGACGGCCTTGAGGATGGCCGCGTCGTCGTTCTCCCGGTTGGGGGAGTTATGGAGCTCGCGGAAAATGCCGAGCGCGCTCACCATGTGGCGAAACGCTCCGCGGCCGCGAGATCCCGAGGCCTATCCACGTCCAAGGTCTTTCCCAGGGCGATTCCGGCCACGGGAGTCTTCGAATCGAGCAGGGACTGCCAATAGTCCCGCAGCTTGGAATGACGCTCGGCCGCGGGCATGGCGTCGGCGACGGCCTTTGTCAAGAAATAGAGCCCCGCCGTGGCCCGGGAGCGGCTTCGGCAGGAAGGCCCCAAGGCCGAGACCAGGCCGTTTTCCCCCAGCTCCGCCCAAAGCGGCTTCTCGTCGTCCATGAAGGAGGTGAGGGCCAGCCCCGCCGGGGCGGGGCTCGTCGCAGCCTCCCGGGCGAAGCGCTCGGCCTCTTGGGGAGGCATCAGGGCGTCTACCGTGCTCATGAGAAAGATGTCGGCTTTTTGGGAGAGGGCTTGGGCCACCAGCCTGAAGCTTTCCCATGAGGAAGCCGTGTCCTGGACCAGGAAGGTCCAGGACACGGCAGGGAATTCCCTTACCAGGCTCTCCCTGGCGGCGTTTCCCCGGGAATTGAGTATGACCGTGAAGCTCTCGATGCCGGCCCCGCGCAGGGAGCGCACCACCCAATGGACCAAGGGGACCCCGGCCACGGGAGCCATGGGCTTGACCGTTGCCCCGATCGCTCCTTGGAGCCGGAGGCCGTCTCCGGCCGCTATGACGCCCGCGTGTCGAATCACGGCAGGACCGCCTCGAGCTCGTCCAGTCGTTCGATGCGCAGGCCTTGCGGGCAGCAGCGGGTTTTTTTGGAAGGGGATAGAAGCACGTGTTTGAGGCCCAGGTTTTCCGCGCCGCGCATGTCCCGGGCCACGGAATCGCCGACCATGAAGGTTTCCTCGGGGGCGGCCTTCAAGCCCTTGAGGGCTTCCAAGAATATGCCGGGCTGGGGTTTCTCCATCCCGAGCGCCCCGGAATCGGCCACGCATTGGAAGAAGGACAGGAGTCCCTCGCTATCTAAGACGCTTCGAAGGTTGCCGTAAAAGTTCGAAACTATGCCGAGGCCGTGGCGGCGGCTCAAGCGCTCGAGGATGGGGCGATTTCCGCGAAAATGGCGTCGGCACTCCTCTAGGAAAAGCCCGGCCAGGCGGCTCTTGAGCCCGATTTTTTCGGGAGCTAAAATTTCCAAAACGCATTGCACCTGCAGCTCCAAAGTCTCGGCGAGACTCAAGCCCCGCAGGGAAAAGCGCGAGGCAAGCTCGTCATCCGACCGGTAAAAGGCCTGGCTGAAGCGCTCGCGCGCGAAATCCAGGCCTTCGGCGCGGTAAATGCCGTGGAAACGCTCAAGCCAGGGAGTTCCGGGACCATCCAAGGTTCCCCCGAAATCGAACAAAATAAAAGGCATTTTTCTATTATACAAAAATCATTGATCCTGGCTTGTCTCCTTTCCTTAATAATTATGTAACTGCTTTGTCTTGACAAAGCTCCCCATACCTGTTATAAATGCACTTGCCGTCGCTTTTCACGACGGCAAAAACGCCGAGTACACCCCCCTGAAACGGAGGGGATTTTCGGCTTTTTTTATGCCTATAAAATTGGACAAGGTAAAGGAAGCTCTGGGAGAAGCCCTCAAGAAGGCCAAGGGGTTCTCGGAGTTCCTCATGGGCTCTCCCGATCTCCTGGCCGTGGACATGGGCAATTACGCCATCAAGATCGCCCACGTCAAGCAGGAAAGCGCGGGGCCGGTCCTCAAGACCTGGGGGCACCTCCCCCTCAACATCAAGCCCGAGGCCACGGCCGACGAGCGCAAGGCCCAGACCATCAACTCCCTTAAAGCCTTCCTTGTCGAGAAGGGCGTCAAGATCAAGGACGCGGCCACCACTCTCTCCGGGAACTCGGTGATCGTGCGCTACGTCAAATTTCCCAGGCTGACCAAGACGGAGCTCGCCGCGACCTTGCCCACCGAGGCCGAGCCCTTCATTCCTTTCGACATCAACGAGGTCCAGTTAGGCGCCCACATCCTGAGCGAGATCACAGAGGAAGGCCAGAAAAAAATGGAAACCGTCCTCGTGGCCGCGAAGAAAGACTTGATCGCGGCCCGGCTCGAGATTCTCCAGGCCGCGGGGCTCTTCCCCACGATCGTGGACGTGGATTCCTTCGCCCTCGAGAACATTTATGAAAGGTTGCGCGACCCCAAATCCGAGATGGGCGCCACCCTTTACCTTAACCTGGGGCATATGGTGACCAACCTCTCCATTATCGAGAATGGAGTCACCCGCGTGGTGCGCGATATTTTCATATCGGGCGCGACCTTGACCAAGGCGATCACCAAGGCCATGCAGAACGACTTCATGAAGGCCGAGGAGCTTAAGAAGGCGCATGGGATAGTCCTGGAGGCGGCGGAAAAGGAGAAGGCCGTGGAACAGGGCCAGCAGGAGGCGCTCGCCGTTTCCCAGACCATAGTCACCGTGGTCAAGGATCTGGTCGGGGAAGTCCATCGGTCCGTGGATTTTTATCTGTCTCAGGGAGCCGAGCGCTCGATCGGGCGAATCGTCCTGATGGGGGGAACGGCCAAGGTCAAGAACCTCGCCAAGCATTTGACCGCCGAGCTCAAGGTGCCGGTGAGCGTGCTTGATCCTCTATCATTCTTGAAGCAGATTCCCGCGGATTTCCCCAAGGAGCTGGCCCCGGATTTCGCCGTGGCCCTGGGATTGGCGCTCAGGCGCAACCGGGATTGGGTGTGAGACAAGCATGATCAAGATCAATCTTGTTCCGGCTGAGATCCTGGCCAAGGCTCAGCAGAAACAGCAGATGATCCAGGCCGGCGTGGGGGCTGGGTTCATCCTGCTGCTCGTCGTGGGCATTTCAGTGGCGCATTGGTTCAAACTCAAAAGGCTGGAGAGACATGCCGCGACCCAGCAGGCCCAGCTCAAGAAGCTCGAGGTGGTCGTGGCCAAGGTCGAGGAGCTCGAGAAGACGGCGGGGGCGGTGCGCTCGAGGCTCTCCGTGATCACGGACCTTCTAAAGGGTCGCCCCCTTTACCCGTATTTCATGTCGGATTTCGTGCGCAGCGTGCCCATGGGAGTGCGCGTGAAAAGCCTGAGCACCTCGGGAGGGGGAAGCGCTGCCGGGCCGCTCAAGATTTCTCTGTCCGCCGATTCCCGCAGCAACGAGGATATCGCGGCTTGGATCAAGAAGCTGGAGCAGTCCGGGCGGTTCGGACAAGTCGAGATGGGGCCGGTGACCGCCGTGGACGGGGCGGAGCGGGTCTACACCTTCACTTTGATTTCGGTTTACACGCCGCAGCTTTGACATGGCCAAGATCAAGCTGACCAAGGAGCAGCAGAAGTACGCGGCCCTGGGGGTTCTCCTCCTGGGGGGCTTCGGCTACAGCTATTTCATGTTCTTCTGGTCCCCGGTCTCCCAGCGCATCGCCGATACCAAGAAGAAGACCGAGGAGGTCGAGGCCAAGATAGAGAAGGCCACCCGGCAGGCCGCGCGCCTGCCGCGCCTGGAGGCCGAGCTGGTGGAGCTCAGCCAAAAGGCGGTGGAGGCGGAGAGGCGTTTGCCCAAGAACAAGTCGGTGCCCGACATTCTGGTGACCTTGAGCGGGTTGGCGGACAAGCATCATGTCTCGCTTCTGAGCTTTACGCCCGGAGGCCAGACGGACAAGCCCTTCTTTATCGAGCTTTCCTATCCCATCTCGGTGCGCGGCTCGTACCACAATATCGGCCGCTTCCTGGCGGGCCTGGCGCTCGAGGAGAGGATATTCAACGTCCAGAACGTGGTTTACGCCGAGCCGGGCCCCGATGGGCAGATGCAGATAAGCTTCACCTTGATCTCGTACCAATACAAGGGCTGATGGACATGGCGAAAGTTTTGGCTGTCTTGATGTTCCTAGCCGGAGTCTCGACTCAAGCTCTCGAGCCGGGAGGCAAACCGGTCGAGGTCAAGGCCTCCACGGCGCCGGCGCCGAGCGTCGGCTCCATCTATACCGTGGAAAAGCTGCGCGATCCCTTCACCCCAGCCGCCAGCGGCTCATCGCGCGCCAACACCGGCAAGCCCTTCGACCGGGAGGATTTCAACATTCACAACCTCTCTCTCAAGGGGATCATGAAGGATTCCGGCGTGGAGTACGCCCTTTTCAACGACAACAATTTCGGAGTCAGCTTCATTCTTCGCAAGGGGAAGCTTTACGACGATCGGGGCAAGATGGTCGCGGGCGTGGCCGGCTCCATCAACGTGAAAAAGAAGACGGCCCATCTGATGACCGAGGACAAGGACGTGCAGGTTTTCCGATTAGGGGAGGAGGAGCCAAAGTGACACTACTCAAGAAAAGCCTGGCCTGGGTCCTGGCGGTCGTCCTGATCTTGCCCGGCGGCGCGGCCCTGCCGGCGTGGGCCGCCGAGACCGCGTATCTCACCAGCCTCGAGGTGAGCCCCGATCAAGTCCAAGTTTTGTTGAGCGAGGAGGCCGAGTACAACGCCTTCACCACGGCCTCCCCCTCGCCTCGCGTCGTCCTGGAGCTCATGGGCGCCGAGAACAGCCTGGGTGCTAAGTCTTGGGCCGGCAAGGGGAAATACTTAAAGGGCGTGCGCGTCGGGCAGTTCCAGAGGAGCCCCGCCATGATCGCGAGGGTGGTCATGGACCTCTCCGAGCCGGCGGGCTATAAGGTCCTCAAGGAGGACAACGTCCTTACCGTGCGCTTGGGGCCCGACCCCGAGGGCAAGCCTCGGCCCAAGGTCCAGGTCCCAGCCGCGGCCGGTCCGGCCCGCGAGGCGGGAGGAGTCAATACCCAGGCGGCCTCGGAGCTTGCCGCCATGGCGGCCAAGTCCGACGTCAACATAGATGAGCAAGCCGCCAAGGAGCCGCCGCCGACGCCGGAAGCGCGCCCGGCCAAGGCCGGCTCGGGGAGTCCGCGGGCGCCGAGGGCCGACATCATGAGCCGCCTGCCCAAGGATCCGGTCTCCCTGGATTTCGACGGCACCGACATCAAGGATATCATCAAGCTCCTGTCGGCCAAGGCCAAGATCAACATCATTTACGGACCCGACGTGAACGGGACTTTGACCTTGCATCTGGCCGACGTCCCCTTCAACGAGGCCTTTCGGACCATTCTCTCCATGACCAACCTGTCCACCACCCAGGTGGGAGACAACATACTCAGGATTCTGACTCCCGGGGCCCTGGCCAAGGCCCAGTCCGCGGCCGCCACCGTCACCAAGGTGCTGCCCTTGAACTACACCAAGGCTTCGGAGATCCTGTCCATGGTCAACCAAGTGCGCCTGGCCCAGGGGCGCAGCACCGGCGTGGCCCTATCCGATGCCAAGACCAATTCCTTGGTCGTCACCGACTCCATCGAGGGCCTGGCCGAGACCGAGCGCCTGGTGGCCCAGCTCGATGTGCGCCCCAAGCAAGTCCTCATCGAGGTCAAGCTCATCGAGGTCAGCCTCAATAATTCCCTTCACTACGGCATCCAATGGGACTACAAGTCCCTCGATCCGGCCCGCATCGGCGGCAAACAGGGCACCAACCTCATCGGCACCAACGAGAGCCCCGTCGCCACGGCTCAGGCCAGGCCCTTGGATCTTAACGCCACGCCCGCGGTGGTCGGGCCGGGCGCTGGAGGGCGGGGCACGGGCGTGAGCCTGCCGGCCTCCTCCATATTCGGGGCGCTTACGATCGGGCGCATTACGAACACGTACTTCCTCTCCGCCACTCTCTCGGCCGCCGCGACCCAAGGAAAGGTGAAGGTCCTCTCCGACCCCAAGGTCGCGACCTTGAACAACCAGGCCGCCAACATCAACGTGACGACCTCGATTCCCTACGTCACCTCCAACGTCGCCTCGACCGGCGTGCAGACCCAGACCGTGTCCTACGCCGTCACCGGCATCCAGCTCTCGGTGACCCCCAGCATCAACGCCGACGGGCGCATCACCCTCGATCTCAACCCCGTGGTGAGCCAACCTTCCTCCACGATCGCGGCCAGCGCCACCGGGGCCCCGGCCGTGGACTCGCGCAACGCCAAGACCACCATCCTGGTGCGCGACGGCGAGACCATAGTCATTGGTGGCCTCATCAGCGACACCATGAGCAACACCATCGCCAAGGTTCCCCTGCTCGGGGACATTCCGCTCTTGGGCTGGTTCTTCAAGAAAAAGGCCCTGACCAGGACCCGCAACGAGCTCTTGATCTTCGTCACGACCAAGATTCTCCAGGACTAGCGCTCTCATCGTGCTTCCGCTGCTCATCGGGCTCCTGGTCGCGGGGGGCCCGCTGCTCCGGGGGAGTTGGGACCTTTGGGCGCAATCCCTCCTTTTTATCGCGGTCGTCTGCGGATCCGCCCTATGGGTCCTTTTTCGGCTCTTCGTGGGCTACTTTCCCCTTCCCTCCACCAGGAACCTGGCCTGGACCGGAGTCTTGGCCGCACTCTCCGGCTGGGCGGCGTTCTCAAGCCCGGTTGCGAGCTACTCCATCCCGGCCTGGAGGGCCCTCCTCCTGGGACTGTGGATTTTTCCGGCGATCATGGCGGTCTCCAAGGACGAGCGCTCGGCCGTGGACGAGGCCGTTCGCGCCGTCGCCTGGGTCCTGGTCCTCTTGGCGTTCTACCAGCATTTCCGGCAGGGGATCGAAAGGCCTTCCAGCGCCTTCCTCAACCAGAATATTTTCGCGGGAACGGTGCTCATGCTGCTTCCCCTTTGCGTTCAAAAGAGGGACTGGATCCTCTGCGCCGGGCTTTTGTGCGCCTTGGCTTGGTCGCGCAGCGTCGGAGCTTGGCTGGGCCTGGCCGGGGCCTTGACGCTCAACCGGCGCCAGGCCGGCTCCGCGGCCTACCGCGTGGGCACGGCCATCGGCCTGGTCTGTCTGGTCATCATATACGCCAAGCTCAAGTCGCCGGACGTCCTGCATCGCTGGTACTGGTGGCAGGCGGCCCTGCGCATGGTTTGGGACCGGCCTTGGTTGGGCCTGGGTCCGAATAGCTTCGCCTACGCCCTGCCTGCCTATCAGAGGCCGGGGGTGGATCTCTCCGCGCTTTATGCCCACCAGCACTTCTTGGAAACGGCCGCCGAAAGCGGGCTACCCTATGTGCTGATCTGGACGGCCGGGCTTCTGCATTGTCTGCGGCGCGGGGGCTCCCATAAGCGCTTCGGGGCCGTGGCCATCCTGATCCAATCCCTATGGGACTATTCCCTCTCCATCCCGGCTAATTTCTGGCTTTTCTGCTATTTCTCGGCCTCGACCATATCGGAAAGCAAGCGCGGGGTAAACATCGCCTCCGGGCGCAAGCTCCCCTTGGGCCTTTTGGTCGCGACTCTGGCTTACGGGCTTTGCTCCTGGACCTGGAGAGGGTGGCAAGCCGACAGGCTCAAGGCCCAAGCCGTCGAGAAGGCCAAGAGCGGAGCCCCCCCGGGGGAGGTCTTGTCTCTTTTGGAGGGCTCGTCTCACCTCTTGCGCCATCCCGAGACCGAGCGTTACGCCGCGGAGATGGAGATGGGCCTGGCCAAGGCCGGTCCCGACCGCGGGGCTCATTTGGTCCGGGCCGCGGCGCACCTCGAGGTTTCCACGGAACTCAACCCTTACCGCGCCTCATCCTGGTCGGCGCTCAGTCGTGTCTACCTGGAGTTGGGCGAGCCCGGGAGAGCCCTCCAAGCCATGGGGCATGGAGCTCTATTCTGCCCGGCCTTGCGCGCCGCCCGGCCATGAGGGACCGCGATCTCGCGGCGGCGGGGCTTTGGCTTTGCGTCCTATTGGCGTTGTTTTTGCCGGTCTGGTGCCGCGGCCTTTCTTTTTTCTGGGGAGACCTTACCTACATCCACCATCCCTGGAAGGCGTTCCAAGCCCAATCTTTGGCCCAAGGGCGGGTCCCTCTCTGGAATCCCTACCTCTACATGGGCATGCCCCAGGCCGCCACCATGCAGGACTCCTTTTTCTACCCGGGAAACGCCCTCTTCATGATTTTCGGCTTCGCCACGGCCGCGGCCCTGTTTCAGCTTTTCCATTATTGGCTGGCGGGCTTATTGACGGCTCTATGGCTGAGGTCCCTGGGACTTCCGCGCCGGGCCTGCTGGGCCGGGGGACTTTGCTACGGGCTGGGAGGGTTCCTTGCCAGCCGCCTGCCTTTTCTCAATCATCTGGCTTTGCTGTCTTTGGTTCCCGCTTTTCTTCTATTTTTCCGACGGCCCGCTCTTCTAGGTTTGTCGCTGTCTCTAGCCTTCTGGGCGGGCTATCCGCCCTTCCTGGCCGGGTCCATGGCGGCGGCTTGGATTCTATTTTTGGCGCTCGCCAATTTTCGGAAGGGCAAGACAATTTTGGAAGCCGCCAGAGCTTGGACGCTGGGAGGGGCACAGGCTCTTCTTTTAACGGCTTGCCTATTACTTCCAGCCCTCGAGCTTTTCGCCAATTCCAGGCGCTCGGGGGGCCTCGGTCTGGAGGAGGCCCTGCGCTTTGGCTACGCGCCGAGGGATTTGTGGCAATGGGTGAGTCCGTGGCTCTCCCGGAGCTTCGATCCGGCGAGGCGATGGTGGCAATGCAGCTATATCGGATTCTCGGGATTTTCCCTGGCGGTGCTGGGCCTGGCGGGGCTCAAGACTCGGAGGGCCGCGCTTCTTGCGGTTTTTTTGGCGTTCACGGCTCTCCTTCTTTTGGGAGACTCCAACGTGGCTTCGGCTTGGCTTTGGGCTCATTTCGCGCCTCTGCGCTTCGTGCGCTATCCGGGGAATATGGCCTATTTAGCCTTGCCCGCCTTGGCCCTGTTGACGGCAGTGGGAATGGGCAAACGCTCTCCTTGGATTTTGGCGGCGATAGCTGGCGAACTTTTCCTGTACGCCATTGGAGGCTCACCCACCGCACCAAGGGGACTCTTCACATCGGCCGGGCCCTTGGTGCGACTGCTACAAAATCGCCTAGGCCCCGACCGGTATCTTCTCTCTCCCCTGGCCTTGGAAAAGCACGAGGGCTCCGACGTTTGGGATTGGAAGCACCGGCTTTACGGCCTCACCAACGCCCCCTTCCGCCTGAGTGCTGCCGCCAACTTCGGGGAGCCCCTGGTGCCGCGGCGCAACTACGAGTGGATGGACGCCCTTTACCGGGCGCCGAGCGCGCAGGCCGCCGCGGCCTTTTTTCCCTGGGCCGGCATCCGTTATCTGATGACGCCGAAGCCCCTGGCCGGATCCCCGGGGCTGAGTCATGAGGGAAGCGTTCTCTGGCGGATCTACCGGAAAAAGGGGCGGATCTCGCGAGCTTACGCGTTGAGCCTGGAGGATGGACAGAAACTTCCGGAAGCACTTTCTATCGCCTGGCTCGACGGCGAGCCAGGCTCGCCACTTGCCTGGCAGAGCCCGCGCGAGGACCGGCTCCAGATATTTGGCGACGAGGACAAGCCGCGCTGGATCTACGTTTCCCTGCCGCGCTATCCCGGGTGGCGGTCATGGCTTGAGGCTCCGCCCCGGGCCGCCGAGGTGGACAGCCTTCCCGCCTTGGGGGCCTTCCAAAAGCTATTGGCGCCTCCGGGGCCGTGGACCCTTCATTTCCTCTACCGGCCAGCGAGCTTCCGCTGGGGGCTGGCTCTGACTTTAGCCTCTCTCCTGGCGCTGGCCCGCTATTGGTATAATCGAGCGCGGCTTTTCATGGCGCTCCAAAAATGACACCCAGGGATTTTTCCTTGCTCGTTGTCTGGGCTCTGCTCATCTTGGCGATTTCTTTTCCAGTCTGGCTCTGCCCGGGCCTTTCCTTCAAAAATTTTGGAGACCTCTATACTTACCATTATCCCCTGCGCCACCTGGCATGGAGCTCGCTCCAGGCCGGGCGCCTGCCCTTCTGGAATCCCTACATCTTCGCGGGCCTTCCCCTGCTGGCCAATTCCCAAGCGGCGTTTTTTTATCCCGTTTCCGCGCTATGCGGGATATTCCCGCTGAGCCTGGCGTTGAGCTGGGATTGTCTTTTCCACGTGTTCTGGTCGGGATTGGGGATTTTTCTTCTGAGCCGGAGCCAAAGGCTATCGAGCTCCGGCTCCTTATCCCTATCTTTGGCCTACGCCCTCTCCCCCTTCTTGGTGTACCGGATAACCGAGGGGATCCCCACCCTGCTCTCGAGCCTGGCCTGGGCGCCTTGGTGCTGGCTCGCGTGGCTCAGCGGCGCCCCTGGGGCCCTTGCCGCCTGCTGGGCTTTGCAGTTCCTTTCCGGGCACCCGCAGTTCATGATCGCCAACGCCATGGCCTTGGCTCTTTGGGCCGCTTCCTCGCCCTCCATCGGCAAGACCGGGCGCGCCTTGGCGCGCGAGGGTCTCCTGGCTTTGGGCTTGTGCGCGGTCCAGTCCGCGCCCACTTTGGAATTTTTGGGTCAATCGGGGCGCCGGGGCTGGCCGCTCGACTTCGCCTTGGGCTACTCCTTCGAGCTGAAAACCTTGGCCTCGTGGCTCTTCCCCGGAGCCTGGGGCAGTCCGGTGGGCGGCGGCTACTCCGGCCCTCCCTCGGTATTTTTCGAGACCTCCGGGGTCTACGTAGGGCTTTTGGGCCTGGTCCTGGCGGCTTTCGGTCTCTGTTCGGGCAAGGCGCGGCGGAGCTGGATTTTATTGGGCGCGGGCCTCTTCCTGGCCTCTGGCGGCCGCAATCCCTTCTACCGCGCCCTTCTGTCTTGGACCCCCCTCGGGTTTTTAAGGACTCCCTCCCGCTATTTGTTTTTATGCCTTTGGGGCTTGATCCTGGCCGCAGGGGCGGGGTGGAAGCTGCTCCAGCGGCGAAGGCGGTTTTCCGCTGGAGCTGGGGGAACGTTGGTTGCCGTTTTGGCTTTGGACCTCCTGGTTTGGGACTGGGCATATCTGCGCCCCGAGGAGAACCTGCCCTATCTTAGGCCTAGCGCCAGCTTCGCCCAGCAAATGGGGGGAGGCGCTTGGCGGCTCATTACCGATCCAGAGCTTGCCAACCCCAATAAAACCATGCTCTACCGCGCCATGAACGTGAACGGCTACGAGGCTTTTTTTCTCTCGGCTTTCCCGGAGTACGCGGCCAAGAGCGAAGGCCGCGCCGCGGTGGACGCCAGCCGAGGCTATCTGCGCCGCCACGAAACTCTCGAGATGAGCCGTCTGGGGGTGAAATATTTCCTGGCCGAAGACGGGCAATGGCGTCATAATCCCGCCGCCCTGCCTTTGGCTTATTTCGTCGGCCTTTCCGGGGCCGCCGTCAAAAATTACGTGAAACTCGAAATCGCGCGCCCGGAGCATTGGCGTCTGCGGGCCCGCGTCCCCGGCGAGGCCGGGAGCCTGGTCTTGGCCCAGCCTTTCTACCCGGGCTGGAGGACCTATGTAAACGGCCAAGAGGTTCCGCTTGGCCGTTGGGAGGGCTTCCTTCAGTTCTTGAATGCTGCCGACTTCCATTCCTCCACGGCAGAGATCGATATTATTTTCCGACCCACGTTTTGGCCGGTTTGGGTCATGCTCAGCGTCGGGCTCTGGATCTACGGCGGCGTTTTCTGGACGCGGAGGTTTTTGGCATGAAGTACGGCAAGGCTCTCTCCATGGCGGGGGGGCTGGCCTTCACCGCGGTTTTCCTGGGGCTGGCCCTGCGCAACGTGGCGCTTTCCGAGCTTTGGTTGGTTCTGGCCTGCGCGCGCTGGCGCTGGGTGCCCATGATGTCGGGCATCGTTCTCCTTGATCTCGTGGTGCGCTCGCGGCGCTGGACCTTGCTGTTATCCAAAAAGGAGTGCTTTTGGGCCTGCCTGAGGCTCGAGGCGATCGGGCTTTCCGTCAATAACGTGCTCTTCCTGCGCCTGGGCGAGTTGGCCCGGGCTTTCCTGGCCGGGCGCGAGCTCGGAATTTCCTGGCTGACCGCCTTGGCGAGCGTCGCCGTCGAAAGGGTCCTGGACGTGGCCGCGCTTCTGACCTTGTTCTGCGCGGCCAGCGTCGGCTCGCCCTTGGTTCCGGCGGCCCTGCGCCGCGCAGCCCTCCTGCTCCTTTGCGGAATCGCCGGCGCCCTGTGCTTCCTGGTTTTGGCCAGGCGCCTGCTCCAACCGGGGGGAGCCTTGAGGGAGCGTCTTAAGCCCTGGCCCAAGGTCCAAAGCCTGGTCCTGCCCTTGGCGCAGGGAGCCGCGGCCCTGGCCGATCCTAAAACCGCTCTCGAGGCCGCGCTGCTCAGCCTGGGCCTCTGGGGGGTGGACGCCGGGCTCTACTGGGCCGTAGCCCAGTCCCTGGGCCTCGGGACCATGGTGGATTACCCGCGCTCTATATTGATTTTGTCCTGGGCCGGAGCCGGGGCGGCCCTGCCCGCGGCTCCCGGGGCCTTCGGCACCTTCGAGGCCATGGTAAAGTCCCTCTTGCAGTCCTTCGGGGCGAGCCCCCATCAGGCTCTCGCCTACGCTTTTTTCAGCCATATGCTGTCGTACCTCATAGTGACGCTCTTGGGCTTGGTTTTCCTTTACCGCGTCGGGCTTTCCTTGGGCGAGCTCAAGGCGGGCCTGGAAAAGGCGCGGCGATGAAGCCGCGCCTTTTGACCTGGCTTTCCTCTCCCTGCTGCGCCATGGAGATGAAATTCGCGGCGCTTGAGAAATACCCGACCCGGGAGGTCACCGAACTGCAATTCGGGAGTTTGGCCTGCCGGGCTTGCGGGAAGGAGTATCCGATTAGAGGCGGCATTCCCCGCCTCCTGGGCCCCGGGCAGGACCGGCGGGATCGGCGCACGGCCAAGAGCTTCGCGTGGGAATGGATGCGCTATCCGGGGTCCTTTCCCGAGGACCGCGCGGTATTCCTGGCGGAGACCCAGCTACCCGCCGAGGCCTTCGCGGGCAAGCTCGTGCTCGACGCGGGCTGCGGCATGGGGCGTTACGCCCTGGAGGCGTTGAGCCTGGGGGCCGAGGTCGTGGCCCTGGACCTTTCCGAAAGTCTCGAGCGCCTGCGCCAAGCGGCCGAGGCCGAGCCCCGACTGCACCTGGTGCAGGGAGACCTCCTGCGCCTGCCCTTGAAGAAAGGGGCCTTCGACATCGTCTACAGCCAGGGAGTGCTGCATCATGCTCCCGGCACGGGGCAAGCCTTCCGCCAGGTCGCGCAAAGAGTCAGGCCTGGCGGATTTTTAAGCGTCTGGGTTTACGGCAAGGCGGGAAAGTTCGAGGAGTTCGCGACCAACCCCATCCGGGAGGATCGCGCCTGGGTCCGGCGGCGGCGCCGCCTGGCCTGGGTCATTGTTACGCTGCGGCATTGGATCAGCGACTTTCTGCGCATGTTCACTACTCGCCTACCGATCCCCCTGCTCTACGTCCTGTGCTTTCCTCTGGCCCTTGCCGGGGCCCTGCCGGGAATCAAGTATCTCACTTTTTCCGTTCACCCCCGCTTTCGCGTGAGGCTGATAGAAAACTTCGATTGGCTGGCCCCTCCCTACCAATACCACCACACCAAGGAGGAGCTCGCCTCCTGGTTCGTGGAGGCCGGCTTTGACCCGCTCAAGATCTTGGCCCATGGGCTTGTCCCCAAGCCCGGGATACTCGGCCGCAAGCATGGCTGAAGCGGCCTTGCGCGTCGTGATGGTGAGCGCGAGCTTCCATCCATCCATCGGGGGAGCGGAGAATCAGGCGTTGGAATTGTCCGTGGCGCTTCAGCGCCGCGGGCTGGGAGTGCGCGTCCTGACCAGAAAGCTTCCGGGCCTTTCTTGTCGAGAATTCGTGAGGGGGATTCCCGTTATCCGGCTCCCCTGCAGGGGAGCCGGATTTTTAAATGCGGCTAGTTTCATGGCCTCGCTGTTCATCTACCTTTGGCGTCAGGCTCCTCTATACGACGTAATTCACGTCCATTTAGCCGGCTCGCCCGCCTTAGCTGCGGCATTCGCGGGCCGCCTGCTCGGCAAGCCAGTGGTCGTCAAACTCGGAGGGGGCAAGGGGATCGGAGAGCTCGCCGCCTCGGCGCGCACCTTCGGCGGGCGGCTCAAGCTCCGGCTCTTGGCGCGGCTTAAGCCCCAAGTCATAGCCGTGGCACGGGAGTTGGCGGAGGAGGGAGCACGGTATTTGGGGCCTGTTCCTATTCCAGTCATCCCGAACGGCGTGGACTCTGAGCGCTACCAGCCGGCTTCCCCCCAGGGGAAGTCGGCTTTGCGGCGGGAGCTGGGCTGGCCCGAGGAGGGCCTGTGCTTCCTATATACGGGCCGCTTTAGCTGGGAGAAGAACCTGCTTAGGTTCATCGAAGTCTGGGCGGGAGCGTCCCGGGCCGCCGAGCGGTCTTTTCTGGCCTTCGTGGGCGAGGGCCAGCAAGAGGAGACGATGCGCGCCGCGGCCAGGAATCTCGGCGTCCCGGGCCGCGTCTTCTTCCACGGGCGCCGAGAAGGCTTGGAGAAGGTTTACCAAGCGGCCGATATATTCATTCTCCCATCAGTTTCGGAAGGATTATCGAACGCACTTCTCGAAGCCATGTCCAGCGGCCTGGCCATTCTGGCCAGCCGCGTGGGGGGCACCATCGAGGTCGTAGAAGAGGGGAGGGAGGGTGTTCTCTTTGATCCCAAAGATGGCGCCGAGTTAAAGTCCCGGATCGAACGCCTCCTTGAAAAGCCTGTTTTTATCTTGGGCCAAGCGGCCCGGCAAAAAGCCTGTCGAAGATACGCCATGGCTCCGATCGCCGGAATTTACGAGGAGCTATACCGGAAACTTATCCACCAAAACTTCCCGGGAAGTCTCGGTGGATAAGTCCCAGAGGGCGGGGCGGCGCTATTGTTGAATCAGGAAACGGCAGCGTCGACGGCCTCGGCCGTGGAAGAGGGGCAAGAAGGGCCGTTCTCCTATTCCGCCGCGGGGGTCCCGAAGATATCCACTTTGTCGAGGTGCAGGTAGCCCGTTTGACCCAGTTGGAGGCGCAGCCAACGGGCGGGGCGGCACTTGAGGGAGACGACGAGGGGGCCGTCGCTGTCCATGCCGCCGAATTCCCTGCCGCCGTTGTCCGAGACGTTGTCGTACGTCTTTGTCCAGCCGTCCTGATACCAGGAGTTTAGATTTTCCGGCTTATCCTTGGCGACGAGGACTTGCAGGGTCTTCGCCCTGCCGCGGCAAGTTCCTTCCCCGCAGCTATATGGCTGGGTCCGGTTGAATATCTTGACCCGGTCTAGGCGGTAGACCGCACCCAGGTCCACTTCCCACCACGGGTTGCGTTCGCGCGCAGTGTGGAAGCTGTAGTTCCCGCTGGGCGCGTGTTCGTCGAGCAGTTTTCCGGCGTTGCTCTCATCGGAGCTGCCCGTCACGGCCTGAACCTCCGTGTTGAGGCTTCGGCCGCGGCAGGCGGCCGCCGGTCCGTCCGGGCGCGCCGAAGCGCCGGCGTCCGCGAAGCTGATGCCGACGACGTCGTCCTTGTTCACGTCGATGGTGCGGACCTCCCCGTTGCGCAGCTGCACCGTCACGGTTGCTTGCGACGCGGCCACCGCCAATAGGAACGACAGAAGCCCAAGACTGATTTTCATGCGTCCTCCTCGCGGCGGCCGGATCATCGCGTCGCGGCCGACTCTGGACAATCGAATGTCACCGATTCATGCCACAGTCCGTACCATTGGTGCTTGTCGCCTCGCCATTGGCCCTTGAGGCCTATGCCCAGGGGCCAGACGGCTCGCTCCGAGATGCTCTCGCAGAGCTTCGCTCGCGCCTCGGTCATGGTCTTGAAGGGTCCGGCGAGGGTTTTGTGGGGGCGCACGAAGGCGCTGCAGTCCAGCCCTCCGCCCGGGAATCTGCACTTGGGGATCTTCTCCAACTCCTTTGACGTCCCTAGATATAGCCCGTAGGAAGCGTCCGTCACGAAGATGTAGACTGCGTCGGGGGCGATCCCAGCCAAACTCTCCGAGTCCTTCCTGGCTTGGGCCGCGCGTAGCTCATCGGCCCGCCGTTGCGCCGCGGAGGCGATTTGGGCGTCCAAGTTTCGCAAGACCGCGTCGGCGCGCCTCTTCCTCCAATAATCGTGGAGGATGTCGTAGGCGCGGCTGGCGTCCAGCAGCGCTTCCTGCTTTCCTTTCGGTCCGAGCGCGCTGGACATCCCGAGGATGGCGGTCTGTTTGTAAGCCTCCCAAAGGCGGGCGAGTTCCTGCACGTCCTTCACCTTTTCGCCGATGTTGTCCGGGGTGATCCCCGAATGCGCGGCCGTGCCGCTCTCAAAGAAGGAGTCGCACAAGGAGTTGATCCCGGAGCCCCAGGAGAAGCCGCTGCCGAAGATTAAGTTGGTCTGCGACTGGCGCTGGGCCTGCGAGAGGGCCTCCTCGATGCCGTAGGCCGTTCCGTTGTAAAGCAGTTTCCCCGCCTTCAGCGTGAGGCCCAGCTCCGGGAAGGCGAAGGTGAGACCCATCTGCGTCAGCCGGCTCAGTACGGCGGCGGCCTTCTGTCCATCGGGCGCCTTTGCGTACTCGCCGGCCAGGTCGGAGGCCTGATCGATGCCGGTCTTGGCGGCGCCGATCACTTGGCCTCCGAGCTCGCCCACAATCTTGGTCGCGGACTCGACCATGTAGTCGGCCGCCTTGTCCTGCGCGTAGTCCTCCGCGGCGCCGGCCGCCCACAGCGGCGGCGCAAGAGCGACGACCAGGCTCAACAGACCGGCGCCCAGGCGGGCATTTATGGACATGAGGGCTTTCTCCCTGCGAACATTGGAATTGATTGAGTATAGCCCGCCGGGCATGGCGCGTCAAGGCTGCCGCGGCGCGGGCGCGCCCGGATTATATGTAAAATACTTTTCGGTGGATTACCGAGAGCGCATCTATAGCCGCTACCGCTCGACGCATATCAAAGACGTTTCCCCCTTGACCCTGGAGGGGCTGCGCTACGAAGCCCGCGTTTTCCGGAAGGTTTTCGGCCCGCTCCTGCCCTCGGATAAAAACGCCGCTATTTTCGAACTCGGCTGCGGCTCGGGCTCTTTCCTTTATTTCCTGGGCGAAAGCGGCTATAAGAATGTCGCCGGGCTCGAGCAGGATCCGGAGCATGTCGTGGCGGCCCGGAGGTTCGGTGTTGCCGAGGCGGCCTGCGGCGACGCGCTCAAGCACTTGAGTGGGGTTCGGGAGAGGTATGACTGCGTGATCGCCATCGACGTGGTCGAGCACTTCAAAAAAGAGGAGCTTTTCGGCCTTCTGGACTCAGTGATGGGCGCGCTCAAGCCCGGCGGCGTTTTTGTTTGGCGAGCGCCAAACGCGGACGGGCTTTTCGCGGGGCGGCTGCGCTACGGGGATCTTACCCATGAGATTTCCTTCACCAAATCCAGCGCCTGGCAGCTGATGGCGGCCGCGGATTTCGCGGACGTGGAAATTTCCCCCGAGGAGCCGGTGGTCACCGGAGTCAGAAGCGCCGCGAGGGTGATCCTCTGGAATTTGTTCAAGATTGCGCTCAAGGCTTACCTTTTCGCCGAATCTTACGCGCATGGCGAGTGCCTCCTCACGCCCAACTTGATCGTGCGCGGGCGCAAGCCCTGATGGCGCCTTTCTTTTCCGTAGTCATCGACAACCACAACTATGGCCGCTTTTTAAACGCGGCCGTGCAAAGCGCGCTGGATCAGGATTTTAACGCCAAGGAAATAGAGGTCATCGTCGTGGACGATGGTTCCAACGATAATTCTCGCCAGGTTCTGGAGAGCTTTCGGGGGCGCATCAGAGCTGTTTTCCAGGAGCGCCGAGGGCAGGCCTCGGCCTTCAACCGGGGCTTCGAGGAGGCGCGGGGGGAGGTGGTTTGCCTCCTGGACTCGGACGATTCATGGGAGAGAGAGAAGCTCTCCGCCATCGCGCCCCTGTTCGATGACGAACAGGTGGGGGGCGCTCAACATTGGCTGCGCGACGCGGACAGTGAACTCAAGCCCCTCCCCCAGACCTTCCCGCGTTGGCCGCCGCGCTACGCCTTGGCCGATTTCTTGGACGGCCGGACGCAGTTCACCGCGACCAGCGCCCTGGCCTTCCGCAGGCAGGATTTGCTCAAGGCCCTGCCCATCCCAGGCGAGCTCTTCTATTATTTGGACGATTTCTTGAGCGTCGGGGTGCTCTTCCAGAAGGAATTGGCCAATCTTTCCAAGGTCCTGGGCCGGCACCGGCTTCATGGGGCCAATTTTTGCGCCGGCGGCTACGCGGACGCGCGCAAGCTAGAGATGGACTTCAGGATGAGGCGAATTTTTCGAGAACATTTGAAGCCGAGGCTCGCCGAGAGGGGGCTGGAGTTTTCTCCGCGAGCCAAGGCCTTGGAGAGCCTCGAGCTGTGGCGCCGCGAAGTCCTGTATCACGCGTTGAAGGGCGATCCCGCGGCCGCCTGGCGGACCTGGGCCGCAGGCGCTCCCGGCCTCGGGAGATCTTCCTTCTCCCTATTTCGCCGCTCCACGGTTTTATTGGCCGCGCTGTCGCCCAGCCTATATCTTTCGCTCTATTCCCTTTACGTCGCCTTGAAATCTCCATGAGGATCGCCATCGAACAGGCCATTTACCTCGGGGGCGTGCGCGGGGTGGGGACCTACGTGAGGAGCCTGGTCAAGGCCTTGGCCGAGATTTCCGGAGCCGATGAGGAGTTCCTGCTCTTCGGGTTCTTTTTTCGCGATTTCGAGAGCAAAAACAAGCAAGTCTATTATCCAAGAAACCCAAGATTCAGGCCAGCGCTGAAGCGCTGGCCTGAATCTTGGGTGACTCGCCTAGAGTGGGAGTGGGGCCTGCCGGTGATTGATTCCTTCTGCCGCGGAGAGGGCGTTGCCGTGTATCACTCCCCTGCGACCAGGCTGCCGCATCTGAGCCGCGCGGCCGGCGTCATCACGGTCCATGATCTCGTCTGCGAGGTCCATCCGGAATTCCTGGCGCCCCAGGCGCGCGCCGGCTGGTCGGCCTTCTCGCGCGAGCAGGTGAGCAGGGCCGATCTCGTGATGGTTGACTCGGAATGCACCAAGCGCGACTTGATGGAGAGGTTCGGAACCGCCGAGGAGAAGATCCGCCGGGTTTATCTCGGGATAGATCACGAAGCCTTCAAGCCCGTTGAAGAACCGAAAATTCAGGAGTGCTTGAGGAAGAAATTCGCCCTTCCCGGGCGCTATTTGATTTCGGTCGGACCATGGGAAGAGCGGCGCAACCTCGAGACCGAGCTCGAGGCCTTGCGCGTTCTTGTCTCCCGGCCTCAGACCCAGGAATGCTCCTTGGTCCTGGTCGGCTCCGGGGAAGGCCCCTACGTCGAGGGCTTGAGGCGTCGCGTCCACGAGCTCGGGCTTAGCGAGCGCGTCATCTGGACCGGCTACGTGTCCCGGGAGGAGCTGGCCGGGCTCTACACCATGGCCGCGGCCTACGCGTATCCCTCATGGTACGACGGCTATAATATGCCCCTGCTCGAGGCCATGTCCTGCGGGGCGCCCGCGATCGTGTCGCGGGCTGGAGTGCTTCCTGAGTTGGGACGGGATGCCTGCCTTTATTTCGACCCAGGCAGCCCGGAGGAAATGGCGGATTGCCTGAGTCGCCTCTTGACGAATCAAGCTCTCGCGCAAGAGCTTCGGAAAAAGGGTTTTGCCAGGACCATGGACTTCCAATGGGAGAATACCGCGCGGCAGGTCCTCTCGGTCTACCGGGAAGCGGCCGGGGGGCGCGCCCGGTGACGGCCCAAGGGAGATCTCTTCTGTTCGCGAGGCACTTGAGCTGGAATTTCCTGGGCCAGGTCGCGGTGGCTGGGGTCAATTTCTTCTGCGTTCCTTATCTGGTCTGGCGCTTGGGGGTCGAGGCCTACGGCCTTTACATCCTGATGCACGCGGCGGCGAGCTATCTCCTGCTCCTGTCCTTGGGCTGCGGCACGGCCAACATGAAGTACCTGGCGCAGTTCCAGGCCGCCGGGGACCGGCGGGGCCTGTCGCGCGTCCTGGCCTATTCCGGCGGTATCTGCGCTTTGGGCGCTGCGGCCGGCTCGACCGGGCTGTTCCTGGGCGCGCGGTTTTGCGCAGAAAAAATCTTTAATCTTCCCGCGGGCTCCGTTGAAGCCGGAGCCCGCATACTACGCTGCGCTGCCGCGGCCGGGCTCGGCCTCTTCGGCGCGCAATGGGCGAGCTCCGCCCTGCAGGGCTTCCAGCGCTTCGGCGCGCAAAACCTCTTACTCTTCTTTCAGGCGGGGATATTCCCCTTGGCCGCGGTTGCGCTTGTGCGCGCTGGGGGCGGGCTCTCGGCCGTCGGGCTCGGCTATGCCGCGGTTCAGGCGCTGGCTTTCCTTCTGGGCGTCCTTCTGATGATTCCGACCTGGAGGAAGTTCCGGGCTTTCCCCGAAGGCCCCGGGCTTGGATTCAAGCCTTTTTTGTCTTTCGCCCTGGCGGGTTGGCTCGGAAGCCTGGCCTGGATCGTGACCTTCCATTTCGACAAGATTCTGATCGCCCGGCGACTTTCCCTGGCGGAGCTCACCCTTTACGGGGTGCCTTCGGGCCTCCTCCAGCGCCTGCAGATAGTACCGGCCGTGATCTCGACCGTGCTCATCCCCATGATGAGCCAAGAGCAGGGCCCCGAGGCTCGGGAGACCTTGGCGCGCATGTATTTGAGGTCGGTGAGGCTGCTTTTGGCCACCGTTTTACCGGTCCTGGCCCTTCTTTTCGCGCTCATGCCGCAGTTTTTGGGGCTGTGGCTGGGCGGGGACTTCGCCGGTCCTGGGGTTTGGCCGGCCCGGATCCTGGTGCTGGTCCAGGGCTTCTTCATCCTGGTGTATATTCCAAATTCCGTGGTGACGAGCCGCGGCCGGCCCGGCTACGCCTCCGCCGTGACCTGGGCCCAGGCCCTTTTGAGCGTAACAGCCTGGATAATATTGATTCCGCGCCTTGGCCTCTTGGGCGTGGCCTTGGGCTCGTTGTTGGCCCAGGCCCTTCCTATGGCCGTCTATTTGGCCGTGGTGCACCGAGAGTTCTTGGGAATCTCATTGGGGCGTTACGGCGGTGAAGCCCTCTCGGCTCCCGCCGCGAGCGCGGCCGTGCTTTTGGCGGCCGTGTTCCCGTTCCACGCCTGGGCCACGAGTTGGGCCAAGCTCGTTCTCCTGGCCAGTGGAGGGAGCGCTCTCTACGGGGCCTGCCTCTGGCGCCTCATGGGAGACGCGGATCGGCGCTGGATTAGGGATTATCTGCACCCGGTGCCAGGCACCGGAACGGCCGGTGCCTGGCACCGGGGGGAGTGACGCCGATATGTGCGGCATTTGCGGGATAGTCTACAGCGACTCGAGAAGCCCGGATCCCGGGCTTCTCAAAACCGCTAACGACCTCCTCGCCCACCGCGGGCCCGACGACGAGGGCTTTTATGTGGATGGGCCCGCAGGATTGGCCATGCGAAGGCTGGCCATCATAGACTTGAACACGGGGCACCAGCCCCTCTCCTACGCCGAGGGCGATTTCTGGATCGTCTTCAACGGCGAGATATACAACTACCAGGAACTGCGCCGTGAGCTGGAGGCTCGCGGCCGCCGTTTCAAGACAAAGACCGACACCGAGGCGATACTCGCCCTTTACCAGGAGCTGGGGCCCGCGTGCCTCGGGAAGCTCCGGGGCATGTTCGCGCTCGCGATTTGGGACAAGCGCCGCAAGAGGCTGTTTTTGGCCCGCGACCGCATCGGCAAGAAGCCCTTGGTCTATGCCCAGGGCCGGGGCTTTCTGGCCTTCGCCTCGGAATTGCGCTCGCTTTTCGTTTGGCCGGACATTTCGAGGGAGGTTCTGCCCGAGGCTCTCGACCAATTTCTCTCCCTGCAGTACATCCCCTCGCCCCACACCATCTACCGCGGGGTGAAGAAGCTTCCTCCCGGGCATTTCCTGGTTTACGAGAACGGGGAAGCCCATGTCGAGCGCTATTGGGATCTGCCTTTGGGCAAGGCTCCGGCCACCCGGGATCCTGAGGAGGCCAAGAGACTGGTGGTGGAGAAGCTTAAGGAAGCCGTGCGCCTGCGCCTGATCTCCGACGTTCCTCTCGGGGCGTTCTTGTCCGGGGGGATAGACTCCTCCATCATCGTGGCCCTCATGAGCGAGCTTTCCCCGGCTCCGGTCAAGACCTTCTCCATCGGCTTCGAGGAGGAGGCCTTTTCGGAGCTCCATTTCGCCAGGGAGGTGGCCGAGCGCTACGGCTGCCGGCACACCGAGTTCATCGTCAAGCCCGAGATGGCCGAGGTCCTTCCGAAGCTCGCCTGGCATTACGGGGAGCCCTACGCCGACGCCTCGGCTTTGCCCACCTACTACGTGGCCCGCGAGACTCGCAAGCACGTGACCGTGGCCTTGAACGGCGACGGGGGAGATGAGAACTTCGGGGGCTATGTCCGCTACCGGGCCATGAAGCTCGCCCGGCTTTTCGATGCCCTCCCTGGCCCGGTCCGGGCCGCCCTCAAGGCCGGGGCCGAGCGCTTGCCGGAATACCAGGCCCCCTATGGATTCACCTGGAAGCTCAAGCGCTTCCTGCGCTCGGCCCTTTTTACGGAGCTGCCGCGCCGGCATCTCAAGATGGTGGGGTATTTTTCCAGTGAAGATAAGGACGACCTCTATACCAGCGAGTTCCGAGAGAGATTGGGAGAGAACTTTGAGTCCGCGCAAGAATATCTCGCAGGCTTCTTTAAAGCCTGCGCGCAGGAAGATTTCGTCAATCGCCTGCTTTACGTGGACTTCAAGAGCTATCTTCCGGAGTGCTTGATGGCCAAGGTGGACATCGCCTCTATGGCCAACGGCCTGGAAGGCCGTTCGCCGTTTCTGGACCACGAGTTCGTGGAGTTGGTTTATAGCCTGCCCGGGGAGTGGAAGCTCAAGGGACTTAAAGGGCATAAATGGCTGCTTAAGGAGGCGTTTGGGGACAAGCTCCCGCCCGCGATCTGCAATCGCGGGAAAATGGGCTTCGGCATTCCCCTTGGAAGCTGGTTCCGCGGCCCCCTCAAGGGCTACTGGGAAAGCCATGTCATCTCCCCAGAGGCCCTCTCCCGCGGCTATTTCCGCGAGGAGGCCTTGCGCCGGATCTGGGTCGAGCACCAGTCAGGCCGCCGCGACCACGGCTACCGCCTCTGGGCCCTGCTCATGCTCGAGCTCTGGTGTCGGTTATAAAGAGTCGGCGGTCTGGGCCAGAGCCTGAAGGAAATTCGCGTGCCTTTCATCCACGGTATCGGGCAAATTGAATCCATCGGGGTCATCGCTCGTTATGTGGGTGAGGGCTTTTTTTCTGCGCTTCATGTTGGAAAGCCCCGGGTCTCCCAGCCAGGATGGTTTTTCCTTTTCGCTGCTGGAGGGTGGAAGAACGAGGAATTTGATGGGACGGGAATCTTGAAATAAAGCGTAGAATTTGGACCTGCCCGCGGAGTTGTCCGATGCATCGGCAAGCGATAGGGCGGACCAGGGGTTTTCCAAGCCGTAGTCTTCCCAGCGGGTTTCGTATATTTCACGGAGCAGGGCCTCGGTCTCCCGTGGCCGCCCGAGGGCCTTGAGGCCTTCGATGATATTCTGGCGATAGGGGAGCTCTATGCCGAAGCGAACCCAGGCCATTCTTTCCAAGTATATGGCCGGGTCTAACGAGGTGGCGATCACCCACAAATAGAGGACCCTTTCGCCCACCCGTGATGGATCGTGTTCTCCCGGGGTATGGGGCCGCGGGAACTTTTCAAGGCAGGTGGAGACCAAACGGGGAAGGATTTCGGCCAAATTCGCCAAGTCCACCAAGCCTACTTGGGGCCGGCCGGGGTCTCCGAAATACTCGAGAGGATGGCCTGGGAAGGCTCTTAGATGCATGGCCAAGGTCTTGGCCATGTAAAGGAAGGCCCGCGGGCGATCAAGCGCAATCAGCAGATGGACATTTTTCCAAAGAACCGCCGGGCTTTGAAAGTCGGATAGGGCGGCCATCACCAGCCAATAATCGAAGGAGCCGTGAACCTCCTCCAAGCCCTGTTCTTCCCAGAACCGCGCCAATATTTTTATGACGTCTTTGGCCTGCGCCGAGCCGGGGGGCACGGGAGGCATCTCTTTCAATGCCTCCGGATCTTTTGAGGCCTTGGCCTTTCTCCTGATATGAAAAAGGCCGTGCATAGCTCCATAGAGGAAGTTTCGCCGCTTGACGGCGACCGATTCCGGGCGCAGCTTTTCCTCTAGCCATTTCCGCCAGGCCGATGGGTCGTCCGCGGCGCGAATAATTTGCACATGCTTTTGGCCGTCCTCGATTTCTCCCCAGCCGAATGCGCGAGAGCCTGAGATATAGGCGGCGAAGGCGAATATTTCTATGTCAGGCGGAAGAAAAACCTCGTAGTAACTGTCGCCCATGGCGCGCAGGACATAATCTCGGCGTTGGCCGTCCGTGGTCCAGGCCAAGATGACCCCGGGGGTGCCGGTCTCGAAATGCAGATAGGCGTTATTCCTGGTTCGTATGGTCCTGGGCATGGTGCCGCCGGCTTGAATAAAATCCACGTTCTCTTCCAGCAGCTTGGAGCGGGGGTGGGGAATATCCGGCGTGATGTATCGCCCTTGGGCGCTTTCAGGGTTCCCTTCCCAATTGCGGAGCATTTTCTGGCGGGCGGTCTCGATTTTCGCGGCAAACTCGATGGCCGAAGCCGGAATCGCCTCGCGCGGGGAAGACGCTGTTCCTGGTCCATTGAGGGCGTGCCGGGAAACCGCGCCGTCGAACTTGCCCGCCATCGCTTGCGCGGTCTGCTCGTGGTGCTTGGAGACATCATCGGCGGGTGCGCTCAGGATCAAGGCTTTGGCCTCTGCCGCCAAGGCGTTTATCTGTTCGGGAGAGAACAGGGCTAAAGCCCCGGCATCCCACGGCCCCTGTCCGGGGTTCGCGCTCGCTCGGCCCGAGACCTCCGCCGCCGCTCCAAGCAGGGCCGCCCGCAGAGCCGCATCCGGCTGCGATTGTGCCATAAGCTTGGGAATGCTGAGAGGAGGCTTGCCCGCCAGGCGCAGCCAGGCGTTGGCCTTGACGACGTCGTTGACGAAGCGAGGAGAGGGGCTTGATCGGGCCTCGGCGATCCCAGACGCCGTCTGCATGGCATGGGGGAGGTTCGCTCCCAGCAGGCAGGAAGCCGCGATAATCGCTGTTTTCCACCGCATCCCGGGGAGTATATCCCGCGGCTTGGCCGCCGTCAATGCGCGAGTTTCCACCCGTTGGCGGCCGGGATTTTAGGTCTAAAGACCCAAGCGTTAATAGGACTTATGGCCCTGATATTTCCGAGCCGGCGCCGTTATGCTCAGTTATGCTCGATAGAATAGGGGGATCGCGCACAATGAAACGAAAGAGCCTGGCCTGTCTCATCTATTCCTGTATTTTATTCCTATTCCAAGCTCCAGCCGGCGCCAATTCCTTCAGCCGGGGCGATCGCGACCCTGTCGGGCTCCCTGGGGGCCCCGATCCCGCCCCTCCCGGGGTTTTTGAGGATGATCCGTTTCCCGCCGGAAGAGCCGTCCCGGCCGATGCCGAGTTGGCCAAAATATTGGCGCGGCGCCGCGTCGTCATCATCGGAGAAACCCATGAAGACGACGGTTTCCGCAAGGGTCTGACCGCGCTTTTGCCTCGCCTCAAAGAGGGTGGCCTGACCTATCTGGCTATAGAGGCTCCGCGCGATTGGCAGCGCTTCATTGATAGATACCAGTACGGGGGCGACATCAAAGGGCTGAATGAAATGTCCTGGTATTTGACTTCTTCCGACAGTCCCTTCAAAATCGAGTTCAGCAAGCGTTCCACCAAGATCTGGGTGGATTTGCTTAAAGCGGCGGCCGATCAGGGGATCAGAATCACGTTCATAGACATGGCCGACAAGGGAAAGGACGAGCTCAGGCGCTCCTCCACGGACCACGATTTTTATCTCAAAAGGGCGGAGTACATGGCCGAGCGCATCGCCGAGATTTGGACGCACAATCTGGACGGAAAAACTGTGGCCCTGGTGGGAGCCATGCACGCGCACAAGTCGCGCATTCCCTCATTCTTAAGGCGCAGAAACCCTCGAATCGATTCCTTCGCCATCAAAGGCAGATCCTGGCGCGACGCCGCGGCGAGGTCGGGCATGTTTTATAAGCCATCCAGGGACCGCCATTATGACGCCTATCTGGTCTATATTCCCCACGAACAGAGCTTTATGCCCCCGGAACGGACGCGCTTGCGGAACTGGGACGCGATTACCCCCAGGATCGAGGATGTGTTGAAGGGCCGGCCTTAGCGGTAGAACTTCGCGATAGACTCCACCACGTACTCCTGCTGCTTGGCCGACAGCTCGGGATAGATGGGCAAGGCCAAGGTCTCTGCCGCGGCTTTCTCGGCCTCCGGGAAGTCCCCCGGTTTGTATCCCAAGGAGCGGAAGCACTCCTGCAGATGCAGAGGGATTGGGTAATACACCTCGGTTTCAACCTCTTTCTCGCGCAAGAATTCCCGCAGGGCGTCCCGGCGCGGGGCGCGGATGACGAATTGATGGTAGATATGCGGGAGGACCAGGCCTTTTGCGGCATGGACCTCTCGCGGTAGGGTGGGGCCCTTGTTGACCAAGCCGCCGGCCGAGAAAAGCCGGCGATAACGTTCGGCGTTCTCCCGGCGCTTCCGGGTCCAAGAATCCAAATATTTCAGCTTCACGCCCAGTAGGGCGGCCTGGAGGGCGTCGATGCGGAAATTCCCTCCCACGAGCTTGTGGTAATACTTGGGCTGGGAGCCGTGCACGCGCAAAAGGCGGGCCTTCTCGGCGAAGGCCGGGTCGTTTGTGAGCACGGCCCCGGCGTCTCCCAGGGCTCCCAGGTTCTTGGTGGGGAAAAACGAGAGGCAGCCGGCCAAGCCCATGCTTGCCGCGCGTCCGGCGGGGTGCTCGGCCCCGACGGCTTGAGCCGCGTCCTCGATCACCGGGATATTCCGCTTCCGGGCGAGTTCAATAATTGGGGCCATGTCCGCGCATTGACCGTAGAGATGTACCGGTATGAGCGCCCTTGTTTTTGGGGAGAGTGCTTTCTCTATTTTTTTCGGGTCCATGTTGCAGCTTTCCGGCTCGATGTCCGCGAACACGGGCTTGGCGCCGAGCCGGGCGACGACTCCGGCGGTGGCGAAGAAGGAGTAGGGCGAGGTGACCACCTCGTCGCCGGGCCCGATGCCCAAGGCCATGAGGCATAGAAGGAGCGCGTCGCTTCCGGAAGAGACCCCGATCGCGTGGCGGGCTCCGCAGTAGTCGGCTAAAGCTTCCTCGAAGCGGACGACCTCTGGGCCTAGGATGAATTGCCCGGTTCCAACGATGCGCCGGACGGCCTCCAGAAGCTCCCCTTGAATTGGCTCATGATGGGACTTGAGGTCGAGCAAGGGGACTTTCACTGGTTTTGCCCCGCCGGGACTTTTCTCAGCGCCTCGGCGATAAGGGGTTCTTTGCATAGAGTTTGGCAGTCGAAGCCCCGGGCCGTGAGCCAGTCCAGGACTCGGTCGGGTGCTACGCGGCTCGGGTGAAGCTCCATGATGACGCGGGAAGTCCTGGCGAGGGCCCTTTCCCCTCCTTCCAGGACGGCGAGCTCGGCGCCTTCCACGTCCAGCTTTAGGTGGTCTATTCGAGGCACGCCCTCCAAGGTGTCGTCCAAGGTTCGCACGTCCACCATGATGGCCCGCCTGCCCGGCGTTTCATGCAAGGTGTTGGCCGCGGGGTTGTCCGAGCTTTTGTCCGCCACGAAGAGCTTGCCACTCCCCGCCCGGGACGAGAGAGCCGCCGGAAGGACTTGGACATTCCCGCAATCGTTCAGGGCGATGTTCGCCTTGAGAAGTTCGAGGTTCTTGGGATCAGGCTCCACCGAGACCACCCGGCCGCTCGGCCCCACTTGCCGGGCCGCGTAAAGCGTGAAAACCCCGATATGGGCGCCGACGTCCACCACGGTCTGACCCGCCAGATAAGGGCGGCTTCCCCTGTAAATTCCTTGCTCGTAAATCTCAGAGATGACGCATTGGTCATGCGGGCGGTACCGGAGGCGGCCTCCGTCGGGCAGACGCGTCTCGAGGAGCCAAAACCGGCTCTTAAGACGGCGCAGGCCGGAAAATTCCATGGCGCCGTGGAAGAGCCGGGGGCCTAATAAAGTCCTGGCCAAGGGGCGCAAGGCTTGCCAAATCTTTTCCATGATGGAGAAAAAGAAAAGCCGAAGCACGAGAGATTATCCCATTTTTAAGGCGGTCAAAATGAACTGCACGCCGATGGCGGCCAGTAGCAGCCCCATGAGGCGGGTGATGATGTTGAGGACGGTGGGCCCGAGTTTTTTCGCGCCGGAGGCGGCCGCGTCCAATATCCAATAAGTGGAATAGGCCACGGCCGCGATGCACAGGTAGAAGATGGCCCGATGCCCCCAGCCGTGGGCCTTCTCGGCCAAGACGATGGCCGTGGTGATGGCGCCGGGCCCGGAAAGCATGGGGATGGCGAGCGGCGTGATGGCGATGTCCTGCTTGCTGCGCCCTTCCTCGGTTTCCTCCGCGGTTTCCTGGAGGGGTGATCTCTTGGCTCTGAGCATGTCCAAGGCCGAGAGGAGGAGGATGAGTCCCCCCGCGATCTGGAAGGCCGGCAAGGTGATCCCGAAGGTCCGGAATATGGCAGGCCCGATCGCGGCGAAGACCATCATCACCGCGGCACAGGTGCAGGAGGCGGTCTGGGCGATGCGGCGGCGCTGGGCCACGGTGTCCTGCGCGGTCATGGCCAAGAACGCCGGGATCGCCGCGAAGGGATCCACGATGGCGAAAAGCGAGGCGAAGGTCAAGAGCGCGTATTCCAGCATTGGCAATAAGTATAGAGCGAGAAACGGCGCAGGGCAAGGCTTTGACTACGAGCGATTTTCCAGGGAGGATATGCGGGTCTCGTGAGCGTTGAGCTGGCGTCCGTGCTCACCAATGATTTTGTCGTAAACCAGCAGAGTTCGTCTGTTGTCTGCAGTTTCTCCCGCGAGCCCATCCAAATTGGCGATGATTTGGCTGAGTTGGGTTTTAATATAGGTGAAATCCGTTTTTGTGGCCATTTCTTCCCTGGTCTTTATCAATTCAATAGCGATACGATCCACTTTGTTGTCCACTTTGGTAAGCTCGAAGCGGACATCTTGGATTTCGCCTTTAAGCCCTGACTGGACGGCCCGCATTTCGCCTTTGAGCGTAAATTCAACAGTTCCGATTTGCTCCGCCAGGGCGCCGCGCGTCGATTCAAGATCGGCTTTCGAGGCGGGCGGAGGTCTTCTTCTCTTAGGCATGGGCTGGCGATAAAACGCTCACTATTATATACGATTGACCCCCCGAAAAAGTTCCCTTATAATCCTTTCAAGAATGCGCGCATTATTCCACGCCCGAGCGTGCCTCGGCGCGGCTTGGATCGGGCTTAAGAGGCGCCTGACGGGCGTTTCCCCGCGGCCGGTCAAGCGCGTCCTGGTGCTGGGCTACGCCGCGATCGGGGATTTGCTTTTTTTCCTGCCCGTGCTGGAGGTTCTGCGCCGGGAGCATCCAGAAGCCGAGATCGTTTTCCTTTCCAACCCCTATCCCACGACGCGGGAGCTAATCCCGGAAACGAACCTGGTCGACGAGGTTTGGCTCCATGACTGGGAAGGGCCTCAGGGCCGGGAGGGCCGCGGCGAGATCAACCGCAGGATAGCGGATGGCGGCTTTGACCTGGCGGTTTTGACCTTATCGGCGCCGGCGCATTACTTTCAGCAAGGGCTTGAGGCCGTTCCCGAGATAGTCGGACATATTCGGCCCTGGGGGAGACTTAAAAGAGCTCTGATCACGGGGGATATTTCGCGCCGGGCCTTGATCACTCGCGTGGCCCGCGTCGCTGGGGATTTTGAGCATGTCCTGGCCCGGAATTTGAGGCTTTTGGAAGCCCTGGGGATGACGGCCGGCTCCGCCTTCCCCCGGCCCCGCCTTCCCATCTCCGACAAGCATCGCCGCAAGGTCCTGGACCTTATGGGCGTCCCATTGCCGCGCCGTAGGGTGGGGGTGCATTTGGGAGATCCCGGAAACCCTTACGGGAAGATGTGGCCTCCGGAGCGCTTCGCAGAGGTATGCCGGAGGCTTTCGCAGAAAGCCTCCCTGGAATTCGTCTTGATCGGCGGCCCCGAGGAAAAGAATAGCGCTCGAAGAGCGCTGGAGAGTTTTCCCGGGATGCTTTCTATGGTAGGGCGGCTCTCCCTTCTCGAAAGCTTCGCCGCCATTGAAACCTGCTCCCTGTTTTTAAGCAACGACACGGGGCTTGCCAAGGCGTCCATGCTTCTCGGCGTTCCCACGGTCACCTGGTGGGGTCCTTCCAATCCCGCCGAGTACGGCGCCGTTTGGGACACCGAGAAGCATTTGGATCTGCGCACGGGGATCGCCTGCAGCCCTTGCACGGCCCAGGGCATGCCGGCCCGGCCCTATAATTATCTCAACTGCGGCCATCGCGACTGCCTGGGGAAGTTAGAAGTGGGCTTCGCGCTTGAGGCCGTGCTTAAGAAATACCCGGATATCTTGGGCGCAGGATAAGGCCAGGCCGGCCAAGCTTAGCGCGCTCGCGAGAAGCCCCAGCCAGAACGATGCCGGGCTGAACCTGAAAATCACCCGGTGCTTGCCCGGGGGCAGGCGCAGGGATAGAAAAGGCTCGGCGTCCTCGCCGATTTTGGCTTTTCCCCCGTCCACCTCGGCCTTCCAGCCCGGGTAGTTCATTTCCGCGAAGACCAGAGTGACGGGTCCGCGAGCCTCGACTTCGGCCTCGACTTTGCCCGGCGCATGCCGCGCCACGGCCGCTTTTCCCTCTCCGTCCTGTATGAAAACGCGGGGCCGGGCGCGGGGATTGAAGCGGACCAGGACGTTGGACCTTTCCACTTTTGCGGCCGGGCTCTTGAGCCCGATCACGAGGCATGCTCCGGCCCGGTCCAAAAGCTCCTGGGTTTTCACGGAGGCGAGTTGGGCCCGGTACTCATCGGACTTCTTGAGCCGCAAGGTCTGGTAATTGGAGATGTCTTCGATTCCGAAGGCCATGCCGTAGGAGGGCGCCAAAAAATCCCTCATGAGGAGGTAATCCTCCTCGGCCTCCAGCGTCCCTTGGGCCCAGGCCCGCATGAGGCCTTCCTCATGGTAGACTCGGCAGGGCCGAGGCAGGCCTTGGATCGTTCGGGCCAAGGCCGGAGGAGCGCTCAAGAATTCCGGCTTGCCCCAGGCGGATTTAGGATATTGCGCGAATAGGACGAGGTCGGCTCCTATCAAAAGGGCGGCTCCCCAAGCCCAGCGGCTTTTCAGGTGGGAAAGGCCCAAAGCCGCCAGCAAGGCCAGAAACCCAGAGGCGGGGAAAAGCCAATTGGCGGGATAGCGGAAGAGGCGGGTCAGCCCGCAGGCGGCGTAGCCTGGGATGTGCCGTCCGAGGCTGAGAAGAAGGCAGGAGGCCGAGCCCAAGAGCAGGAATTTTCCGAGCCGGCCGCCTTTGGCCGCGCCCAGGCCGGCCAATATTAGGGCCGGCAAGCCGATGTAAAACGAAACCATGGCGGGATCGCCCGCGAGCCTGGGGCTTGCGGCCATCCATTGGGGGAGAGCCAGCTCCTTAAAGAGCTGTAACGCAGGGATGGAGAATTGCGTCGCCATGGAGGCGTTGAGCTGCCAGCCGCGGCTCGAGAGGGACAGAAGCTCCAGGAAAGGCAGGAGCTGGACCGCGGAAAGCCCCGCCGCCCACAGTCCTCCTTTGGCCAACGCTTTGAGCGATTTGCCGCCCTTGGCAAAAGCCAAAATCCCGGCCGCCAGAACGGTCAATAGGCTGAAGGTGGGGTAGCCGGCCAGCCATTGCATGGCCAGGCCGGCGCCGATGCCCGCGCAAGACTGGGTTTCCACGGCGTAAAGCACGGGCATGAGCCATGAGGCCGAGGCCAGGTGATGGGGGAAGACGATCCGGGCCATGAAGAAGCCGTTGAGGGCCGATGTAAAGGCCGCGCCGATGCAGGAAGAAGGCCGCTTGGTCCAACGCCAGGCGAGGGCTGCGGCAAATCCCGCGGCCAGTAAAGAGTGAAAGACGACCCAGAGCCTCACGTATTCCGGGAAATCCCCGGAAGCGCTGAAAATCCATTGGAGCGGATAGAGCGCCGAGGTGATGGGATCGGCTGAATGGAGGGTGCCCATGTTGCGCCAAGAATTCCATAGGGGAAGCCTGGGGTTTTCCCAGAGAGAGCGGGCGAGCCGCCAATTCGGGTAGGAGACCGCGATCATGTTCCCGTCTATGGGGAGCAGTCCTTCGAGCAGCAGTTTTCTCCAAGCAAGGACGAGAAGGGTCAGAAAAATAAAAAAAGGAAGGAGCATCGGCCGTGTTTTTTGGCGCTCTGGCACGTGGGGGATTATATTTAATACGATAGGCTTGTGGCGACGACATTGAAAGCCAGCAAGGCCGCGCCGTCTCGGCGCGCGGTGACGGTCGGCGACTTTAAGATCGGCCCCCGGGGAAAAAAGTACCTCTCCCAAGTCGTCAGGTCCAACCGCATCTCCTACGGCCCTTTTTCCCGGCGTTTCGAGGAGTCCTTCGCCCGGGCCCACGGCTGCCGCTTCGCGGCCTTCTGCAATTCCGGCACCAGCGCACTGCACGTGGCCTTGGCCGCGCTCAAGGAGAAATACGGCTGGACCGACGAGGACGAGGTCCTGGTTCCCGCCGTAACTTTCGTGGCCACCTCCAACATCGTACTGCACAACCGCATGAGGCCGGTGTTCGTGGACGTGGACCCGTTTACCTACAACATGGACCCCGCCCTCATCGAGGCCCGGATCACGCCCAGGACCCGCGCCGTCATTCCGGTGCACTTGACCGGCCTTCCCGCGGACATGAAGGCCATATCGGCTATCGCCCGCAAGAGGGGCCTCAAGATCATTGAGGACTCCTGCGAGACCTTGTTCGCATCCTGCCAGGGCAAGGTTGTCGGTTCCTGGGGGGACGTGAGCTGTTTCTCGACCTACGTGGCCCATTACATCGTCACCGGGGTGGGGGGCTTTACCCTGACTAACGACCCGGATTTGGCCGTGCGCCTGCGCTCCCTCATGAACCACGGCCGGGACTCCATCTACCTCAGCATAGATGATGACAACGGACTATCCGGCGGCAAGCTCCGGGAGGTGGTGGCCAAGAGATTCTCCTTCGTTTCCGTGGGGCACAGTTTCCGCGGGACAGAGTTCGAGGCGGCCTTGGGGCTGGCCCAGATAGAGGAAAAGGATAAAATCATCAAGGCCCGGCGCAGGAACGCCCGGCTTCTGAGCGAGGGCTTGAAGGACCTGGAGGAGTTCCTCCAGCTGCCCGCGACCCCGGCCGACCGGGAGCACATGTTCATGATGTATCCCTTGGTCGCGCGCCAGGGCGACAAAACCGAGCTCGTGAATTTTCTCGAGGAGCGCGGCATCGAGACCCGCGACCTTTTTCCATTGATTTGCCAGCCCATCTACAAGAAGATGTTCGGAGACCTAGAGCCAGAGTATCCGGTGGCCGCCAGGCTCAACCGCGCGGGCTTCTACATCGGCTCCCACCAGTATCTTTCCGCCGCCGACATCGAGCACATCCTAGACCAGCTTCATGCCTTCTTCCGCCGTTAGTCTTACTGTCCTCATCCCAGCGATCAACGAGGAGGAGAGCCTGCGCGTCCTCCTTCCCGAGATCCATGCGACCTTGGCCGGGCTCGTGGAGTCCCACGAGATACTGGTCGTGGAGGGAGGCTCGCGCGACCAAACCGCGGCCGCGGCCCGGGAAGGGGGGGCCGTCGTTTTGCCCCAAAAAAAACCTGGCTTCGGCATGGCCCTGGCCGAGGGCTTCGAGGCGGCGCGGGGGGAATACATTTTGGCCATGGACGGGGACAGCTCGCATCCCTGCTCCGAAATCCGGGAGCTGTGGAAGAGTCGGGAGGGCTGGGATCTCGTGGCGGCCTCGCGCTTCGCCCCCGGAGGCTCGGCCGAGCTCTCCTGGTCGCGCTGGCTCTTGAGCCGGGCGCTCAACTGGGCCACGAGCTGGCTTTTGGAGTTTCCCATCCGTGACGCCTCCTCGGGATTTCGGCTTTACAAGTCCTCGGCCCTGAAAGGGTTGAGTCTTCACTATGGGGATTTTTCCGTCCAACAGGAGATTCTCGCCAAAATAATCAAGAACGGCGGCAAGGTCCGCGAAATTCCCTTCCATTACCACGCGCGCCGCGGGGGCGCCTCCAAGGCCCGCGTGGCTTCCTTGGCCAAGTCCTACCTGCGCATGATGTGGGAGCTCAAAATCCTGCTTTCGGGCGTTTTCGCGCTCGCGGCCCCGGCGGCGGTCCTGCTCCTGGGGTTGGGCGCCGGGCTTTGGGGCTTGCGCTGGGGTCTTCCTGGAAAGGAGCGGCTGAGGATTCTGCCCGGGGGAAGGCCCCTCTCCCAGGAAGCCGCCGATAAAATGGCCGAGCATTGGGCGGGCCTCTATCGGGAGATCCGACGTTCGCACCGGGAGATGCGCCGTGAGGAGCCCGTCACCTACGTCAAAGGCTTGGTGGAGATCCCACCGGGCTGGGATTTCCCGCCTCCGCCGCTCATCAACTCCTACAGGTCCTTTCTGGTGCAGTCCGCCAATCCAGATGAGAAAAAATCCTTCATCATCCTGTCCCAAATGCGGCCTTGGAGGCTCGAGTTCAAGCCCTTGTATGCCCAATACGGAGGGGCCTTCGTCTATCCCTTGGGCCTGTTCCTGCAGGTCTTGTCCTGGACCAAAGCCGCGGTCCTGACCCCGGACCTAAGCTTCTATCTCCGGAACCCGGAGCAAATGGGACGGCTGTACCTCTGCGGCCGCCTTTTCATACTTATTTTCCAATTGGCGAGCCTTCTGATCGTCTACCACATGGGCCGCGAGCTCTCCGGCAGAGGGGCGGGGCTGGCCGCCGCTCTATTTTTCCTGCTGAGCCCCGCGGTCGTCCACAACTCGCATGTTCTCAAGCCCCACCCCTACGCGGCTTTCTGGGCTTTGGCCGCTTCCTACGCCGCGGCTCTCATTCAAAGCCGCGCGTCCGCGGCGCGTTACCTGGCCTGCGGGGTATGCGGCGGCATGGCGGTGGGCTCCAACATGGCCTTGGTTTTTTTCGCGGGAGGGCCTGCAGTCGCTTGGTTTTTCCGGGCTTGGGCCCGGAAAAACCAAGCCGAAGAGCGGCCGTGGGCGTTGGGCGGCTTGGCCCTGGGGCTCTGCCTCTTCGTCCTCTTTAACCCCTACCTGATTTCCTCCTATAAAGACTTTGCTTGGGAGCTGGAAGTCTACTCTCCCACGCGGCTGGGCCTCCACTTAACCGCGTTAGCTAGGCTTCCCAAGGCCGCGGCCGAGGGCCTGGGGCCGGTATTAGCCGCGGCCATGGGCTTGGGCGTCTTTTGGGGAGCGAGCAGGAAAGGCCCCGGAAGAATCCTCTCCTGCTTTTTTCTGGGGAGTTTCGCATTGATATGGCTGCGCTTGGGCGGGGTTCCCTTGGACTCGTCCTTCCTGCGTCTTCTCTATCCCCTGATGGGCCTGGGCTCCGCCTTGGCCGCGGCTCTCTTGTGGCGCGCGCCGCGGGGGATTCGGGCCGGGGCCTTGGCGCTGATTTTTTTCACGAGCGGCCTGGAAAGCCTCGTTCTTCTTGAAAACATGCGCCGCGACGGTGGGCCGGGCTCGACCTGGGCCCAGGCCGCGGATTGGCTGGAGGCCCATGTTCCCGCGGGCGAAAGCCTGGGACTTGCCCGCTACCCCGAACCGGCCCACGCCCCGGCGCTGCGCTACGACCGCTACGCCCTCTCCATTTTCTCGCGGCCGGAGGAGCTGCCTAAAGGAAAACTTCCCAACTACCTGTTGCTCGATGAAATAGGAAAAGCCGCGATAGACAACTGGGCGCAAAAAAATTATGATGGGGCCCGGGCGTTCTCGCCGTGGCGGGCGCTTTGGTCCCGGCCGCGGGACAGCGCTTTTTTCGCCAATCAAGCCATTTATATCTATCATCGCCACGGCCGCCATGACGACCCCCAAAAGCCTTCGACTGTCCTCGGAAGGGCTGGTACCCCCCGCGGCCTTGCGCGCCATTGACACTGGCGACCTCGAGCGGCTCAGGCTGTGGAAGAACGCCAACCGCTCGGCTTTCTTCTTCCAGGGCGAGATTACCGAGCGGGGCCAGAGAGAGTGGTTCGAGGGCTACCTCGCGCGGCCGGATGATTTCATGTTCATGGTCAACGAGTCGCTCGGCTGCCTGGGGTTTAGGCTCGTCAAGGGAGCCGCCGACGTCTACAATGTCATGGCCGCTCCCCAGGCCTCCGGGCGGGGGCTCATGCGTTCGGCCATGATTTTGCTGTGCAGCCACATATTGGCCGAGCGCTGCCCGCGCATCGGCTGCCTGGTGCTCAAGGGCAATCCTGCCTTGGGTTGGTATGAGAAATGCGGCTACCGTGTCGCGCGCGAGGCCGAAAATCACCTCGAGCTCGAGCTCGGGAGCTTCTCCCCCTGCCGTTACCGGAGGCAAGCCACCGCATGATCAACGTTTTCGGTTCCTTGGTGGGTCCCGAGGAGCTGGCGGAGGTCCGCCAGAGCCTCGAGGCCCAATGGATGGGGATAGGTCCCAAGACTGCGGCCTTCGAGAAGGCCTTTGCGCAAAGATTGGGCCTGCCCGGCTTTGTGCTCCTCGACTCGGGCTCCAACAGCCTCTACATGGCGGTCAAACTCCTGAACCTGCCGCCGGGCTCCGAGGTGATCGTGCCCTCCTTTACCTGGATCGCCTGCGCCCACGCCGTGGTTCTCGCGGGCTGCGTCCCGGTTTTTTGCGACGTGGACTACGACACGCATAACCTGACCGTGGAGACGGTCTCCCGCGCCATGACTCCCCGGACTCGGGCCGTGATGGTCGTGCACTACGCGGGGCTTCCCGCCCGTATCGAGGAGCTGGCCAAGCTCGGCCTGCCCATCGTGGAGGACGCAGCCCACGCCGTGGATTCGGCCAGGCGCGGCCGCTCCTGCGGCGGCCTCGGGGACATCGGCATCTACAGCTTCGACGCCGTCAAGAACCTGGCCATGGGGGAGGGAGGGGGCCTCACGGCCCGGGACTCGGCCCTCGTCCAAAGGGCGCGGCAGCTGCGCTACTGCGGCATCGGCAAGTCGGGCTTCGAGGCCTCGGCCAACAAGGAGCGCTGGTGGGAATACCAGGTGGCGGATTTTTTTCCAAAAATGCTGCCCTCCGACATCGCGGCCTCGATTGGCCTTGCCCAACTGCGCAAGCTTAAGGCCATGCAGACCAGGCGCAGGCGCATCTGGGACGATTACCAACAGGAGTTCAGGGAAATCTCCTGGCTCCTGCGTCCCCAGGAGGCGCCTCAAGGCGACCGGCACTCCTATTTCACCTACTGCCTGCGCGTCTTGGGCGGAAGGCGCGACGCCTTGGCCAAATATCTCTATCAGAACGGCGTTTACACCACCTTGCGCTACCATCCCCTGCATTTGAATCCCATCTATGAATCCCGGGCCAAGCTTCCCGTCTGCGAGCGCTTGAACGAGGAAGGCCTGAGCATCCCCCTTCATCCCGCCTTGAGCGGTTCCGACATCTCGAAGGTCGTCGAGATGGTCAAGAAGTTCAGGGCATGACCGCCCCCCCCGTCGTCGTCTTGGGAGGAGGCTGCGCGGGGCTTTGCGCGGCATGGCGGCTCAAATCCTTGGGATTTTCGGTGATCCTCCTGGAGAGGGAGGACCACGTCGGGGGATTGGCCGGCGGGATCCGCATCGGCGGGAGCGTCTACGAATACGGCCCGCACGTTTTCCACACCACGGACCCTCAAATCCTGGCCGACATCAAGTCCATCATGGGCGATGAACTGCGCCCCTACCGGCGCACCATCCAGATCAAGTTTCTCGGCAACTACTTCCAGTTTCCCCTCAGGGTCTCGGACGTCCTCTTCAAGCTTCCTCCCTGGACCATCGTCATGGCGGGGGCGAGCTTTGCCTACCGCTTCGTGGAGGGCGCTCTGGTCAAGCCCAAGGTCGAGAACTCGGAGACGGTGCTGCTGCGCTATTATGGAGACGTCCTCTACAAGATTTTTTTCAAGGACTACATCCTGCGGGTGTGGGGAATCCCGCCCGCGCAGTTTTCCCCGGCGTTCGCCCGCGAGCGCATTCCGCGCCTCAATATCCTAGAATGGCTTGAAGGCTTCTCGGCCTTTGCCCGGCGCGGGCTCGCGCGAGCGCGTCCATCGCTGTCGACGCGGGGCTACGTCGAGAAAGTGGAGGGGCCTCTTTACACGACCGAGGAGGGCTTTTCCCTGATCACCCGCAGGATGGGGGAGCGCTTGGCGGCCGCCGGGGCCGAGATACGCCTGGCAACGGAGGTCTCGGGCTTGAGGCGCGAAGGCAAGCGCCTGGCCGAGGTCCTGTCGCTGGGCCCGCGGGGCAAGGAGGCGCTCGCCTGCCGAGGTGTGGTCAACACCTTGCCCGTCAACGAGTTCGCGGGGGCCATAAGCCCCGGCTTGGGCGCCGAGGTCGAGGCCGCCGCCGCCCAACTGCGCTTTCGCGCCATCGTCTTCGTGGGGCTCAAGGTGCGCCGCCCCAAGGTTCTTCCGGCCTCGTTCATGTATTTTAGGGAGCATTCCTTCAACAGAATCACCGATCTCGCGCATTTCGCCTTCAAGATCGAGCCGGCGGGCCGCACCTTGCTCGTGGCCGAGATCGCTTGCGATCCTCGGGACCGGTTCTGGAGCGACGACTCGGCCGCGACCCAAGCCGTGGTCGCGGATCTGGTGCGCGAGAACCTTCTGACTCGGGCCGAGATCGAGGAGTCTCACGTTTTCCGGGCGCGCCACGCCCATCCCATGTACACCTTGGGCTACGAGGACGCGTTGAGGACTTTGCTGGCGGCGCTCGCGGGGCTTGAGAACGTCGAGACCGCGGGCAGGCAGGGGCGGTTCCAGTACGTCAACACCCACGTGGCCATGAAAATGGGCTACGAGGTCGCCGACCGCTTGGCCGCGCGCCTGGGAGCGCCATGAGCCGAGGCAAAAGCCTCTCCATCGTCGTCCCCGCCTACAACGAGGAGCAGGCGATCGAGGATATTCTGTCTCGCTGCCTGGCCGCGCGCGAGCCTCTCTGCCGGAGGACGGGGCTTTCCCGCGTGGAGGTGATCGCCGTGGACGACGGCTCGGCCGACCGGACCAAGGCCTTGATCGCCAAGTTCTCCGAGGTGCGGCTCGTGGCGCACCCCAGGAACCTGGGCTACGGCCGGGCCCTTTTGAGCGGGTTCGAGAGGGCCTCGGGGGATTATCTGGCCTTCCTCGACGCCGACGGCACCTGCGACCCGGCGGCTTTCGCGGACCTTTACCAAGCCTTGGTGCGGGCCCACGCGGATCTGGCCGTGGGAAATCGTCTGCACGAGGAGTCCCAGATGCCCGGCTTGCGCTACGCCGGCAACCTCTTCTACGGCTGGCTCATCTCGAGGCTGACCGGGGTTGAGGTTTCCGACTCGGCCAGCGGCATGCGCCTTTTTAAGCGCCAGCTCCTGCGCCGGCTCAAGCCCCTGCCCTCCGGCCTGCATTTCACGCCGGCCATGACCGCGCGCGCCGCCTGCCTGGGGTTGCGCATCGTGGAGGCTCCCATCCCCTACTTCGAGCGGCGGGGCCGCTCCAAGCTCAACGTGCTGGCCGACGGCTTGCGCTTTCTCAGGGTGATCCTGGGCATCATTTTTTCATACCATCCCTTGAAGATCTTCGGTTCCCTGGGCGTCGCCTTCGGCCTGGTCGCCTTGGGCTACGGCGCGGGTCCGGTCAAGTATTATTGGGACCACCGCGAACTCCGCGAGGACATGATTTACCGCCTGCTCACGATTTTGACCTTGATGGTCTGCTCCATGATCTCTCTCGCCTTCGGGATGGTGGCTCAAACGGCCTCGAACATCGCGGTGCGCCGGCCGGCGGGGTGGCTTGAATATCCTCGCCTGCGCGAGGGAGCGGTCCTCTTGGGCTTTGGGCTCGCCTTGGGCGGGATACTGCTCAACTCGGATACGATCCTTGAGTATGTTTCGAGCGGGCGGATCACCTTGCATTGGATCTACGTCCTGGCCGGGGGCCTAGCCGTGATCCTAGGCACGGTGCTGTTTTGCTTCGGGACGACCTTGGACATCGTGGCGCACCTGCCCAAGGCTTTGGAGGAAAAGCCGGAGGATTAAAGGATGGGGTTTTGGGACAATAAAAAAGTCTTGGTGACGGGCGGGGCGGGCTTTATCGGGAGCCACCTGGTGGAGGAGCTCCTGCGCCGGGGCAAAGGCGTGCGCGTGACAGTGGCCGACAATTTCTCCCATGGCCGGGAGGCCAACCTCGAGGCCGTGAGGAGCGACATCTCGCTTCTGCGGGCCGATTTCCGCTCTCCGGAGGACTGCCGCAAGGCCTGCCAGGGAGCCGAGGTCGTGCTCAATCTCGCCGCGCGCGTGGCCGGGGTCGCCTATAACGCCGAACATCCCGCGACCATGTTCCGGGAGAACATGCTCATGGCCTGCCACATGATGGAGGCCGCGCGCCTGGCCGGGGTCGAGAGATTCCTGGCCGTGAGCTCCGCCTGCGTCTATCCCCGGGAGGCGATGATTCCCACGCCCGAGGGCGAGGGCTTCAAAGGCAGCCCCGAGATCACCAATGAGGGCTACGGCTGGGCCAAGCGCATGGCCGAGTACCTGGGCCGAGCCTACCACCAGGAGCACGGCATGACGGTGGCCATCGCCAGGCCCTACAACGCCTACGGCCCGCGGGACCATTTCGGCTCCCAGGACTGCCATGTGATCGCGGCCTTGATCGGCCGGATTCTCGGGGGCGAGGATCCCGTCCTGGTTTGGGGGGACGGATCGCAGAGCCGGGCTTTCCTCTACGTCGAGGACTTGGCGCGCGGGCTTCTGGACTCGGCCGAGCGCTGCGCCGAGTGCGATCCCGTTAATATCGGAACCGACGAGGAGATCAAGATCCGCGATTTGGCCGAGCTGATACTGAAGGTCTCCGGCTCTCGGGCCAAGCTCATTTTCGACGCGGCCAAGCCCTCTGGCCAGCCCCGGCGCAATTGCGATACCAGCAAGGCCAGGCAGAAGATGGGCTTCTTGGCCCAGGTAGGCCTCGAGGAAGGACTTGCGCGGACGATCGCCTGGTGCCGGGAAAACCAAGAGGTCTTGGGGCTCGCGAGATGAGAAGGGCCCTGGTTCTTCTTACTTTCAACGAGATCGAGGCCCTGCCCAAGATTTTCGACGAGATTCCGCGCCACTCGGCCCAGGAGTTCTTCGCGGTGGACGGAGGCTCCTTGGACGGCACGCGGCAGTTCCTGGAAGGCAAGGGCCTGCGCGTGCTGGATCAGCCCCGCCGCGGCAGGGGGGTGGCCTTCCGGGTCGCGGCCGAGGCGACCTCGGCGGAGGCCTTGGTTTTCTTTAGCCCCGATGGCAACGAGGATCCCGCGGACATCCCGCGCCTTTTCGAGAAGCTCGAGGAAGGCTATGACATGGCCATCGCCTCGCGCATGATGAAGGGGGCCTTCAACGAGGAGGACGCGCAGTGCCTGCGGCCGCGCAAATGGGTGAACCAGGCCTTCACCTTGATCGCGAACATCCTTTGGAATAGGGGATCGTACATCACCGACGCCATCAACGGGTTCAGGGCGGTGCGGCGCTCGGCCTTCGCCAAGATGGCCTGCGACGCCGACGGCTTCGTGATCGAATATCAAATGTCCATACGGGCGATGAAGGAGGGCCTGCGCGTGGCCGAGATCGCGACGCGGGAAGGCCAGCGCCTGGGGGGAAAGAGCACGGCCAAGTCTTTGCCCACTGGAATGGTTTTCATTCGGCAGTTGGCCCGCGAGATGCTGGGGGTGGGGCAATGAAATCCGCAGCCGGACAGGCCAACGGCCGATCCCAGGAGGTGGAACTCTTCGCCAGGAAAATCATCGCCTGGTGGCTTCCCATCCTGTATTTCCTGATCTCCTCCCTGTTCTATTTGCGCACCTACGACTCCGCCCAGGTCAAGATCACGGTCATGCAGATGGGGGGCTTGGCCCTGCTGGTATTCTGGGTGGCCCGCCTCATCGAGGCGCGCGGAGCCCCTTTAAGCCGCAGCGACCTCGTCTGCATCTCCCCCTTCCTGGCCTATTTGGCGGTGGGAGTGCTCTCCTTCACCCATTCCCCCTACGCCATGGCGAGCGTGGATTTCTTCATCCGGCACTTTTTCTTCATGACCGTGGCCTTGATCGTCATCTGCGAGTTCAACGCCGCCGCGGCCGATAGGCTGACGAGGATCCTCGTCATGACCGGCTGGGTGGCCGTGGTCTACGGCTTCTGGCAGATCATCGACAACACTTGGTTTCCCCCCGGCGTGGGCAAGGGCATAGACCCCTTCATTTGGCGCGGGGCCTTCGGCCAGCGCATATTCTCGACCTACGGGAATCCCAATTTCTTCGCGGACTTTCTGGTCATTCTGTTTCCCATTCTTTTCACGCAATACCTCAAGACCAGGAAAAAAAGGCTGCTCCCCCTCATGACGCTGCTGCTAATAGACCTCATCATGACCGGCACCAAGGGGGCCTGGGTGGGTTTCGCCATGGTGATTTTTCTTTTCGGAGCGATCGCCTTCACTTATTTCAAGGAGCAGGCCGCTCCTTACCGCAAATGGATCCTGGGAGTCGCGGCCGCGGGCATCCTGGGGCTGGTGGGTTTCGTGGCCAAGGACTTGAGCGCCCGCATCGTCTCGGTCAATTTCAGGCTGTTCACCTGGGAGGCGACCTGGGAGCTGATCATGACCCAGCCCTGGATCGGAACCGGCATCGGGAGCTTCCCGCCGGCCTATCCGGCCTTTCGCCGACCGCCCATATTCCACATCGAGGGCAAGCACAACACCGAGACCGACCACTCGGAAAACGAGTACTTGGAGCAGATTCTAGACAACGGCCTCCTGGGGTTCGGCATCTTCATCTGGATGATGCTCAGCACCATGGTGGTGGGCTTCCGCTCTCTTGGGCAGCTGACCACCACCTTAAGCCTCAAGGACGGCCGGCCGCCCCCGCGCGCCTACGACCTGACGGGGTATCTCGTGGCCTTGATGGGGATGCTCGGGCATAACTGCTTCGACGTGAGCCTGCGCTTCGTGTCCTCTGGGGTGTACTTGGGGCTTCTCTGCGGGATGATCGTGTTTTTGGCAAGGGGAAGTGGGCTGTATGAGATGAATGACAGGCGCGAGGTTAAGACCGCGCCTGTCCCAGGCGAGGCCTCTCTCGTCCAAACTTTTTCGGAATTTCTAGTATGGCCGGCGCGTCTCGCGGCCTGGGGCGGCTTGGCCTGGGCCGCCTTCTTCCTTTTCAGGGACTTCGCCGATCTTCAGGGCCCGGTCGAACGCATCGTCTACCAGGGCGATGTGCTCCAGTGGTGGCTGGCCTGGGCGGTGCTCTCTGCCTGCGTGCTCGCGATGACGTTTCTCTTCGTCAAGCTGGTTTACCTTTCCGAGAAGCCGGCCGTGGCCTTGGCCGTGCTGGCGGCCCTCTATCCCCTGAGGATATTCTGGGGCTATTTCAAGGCCGACGTGCACCACAACGTCGGCATTTTCTTCTCGAAGCAGCGGCAATGGGACCAAGCCCTGCATCATTACCAGATCGTCCAGGAGAACAATCCCAACTTCGTGATGTCCCTCTACTTCATGGGCAACGTCTTCTTCGACCGCTTCAACATGGACAAGCAGTACAATCCGGCCTGGGGGGACAGGGACAACCAGCCCCGCGACGACTACGAGAGGGCCTTGGACGTCTTCAACGAGGTCCGGCGCCTGGCTCCCAACTACGTCCAGATGCACCATCAGGTGGGGACCTTGCACATGCGCCGGGCGGAATGGGCCATGGGCCACGGCCATCCCGAGGAGGTTCCGAAGTACTTGGAAAGGGCCTTGAACCGCTTCAAGCTCTACGAGGCGATAGATCCCGTCTACGCTCCGAACTACTTCCGCATGGGGCAGATATTCATGGTCCAGAAGCGCTTCGCCGAGGCCGCGCGAGTGTTCGAGGCGGCCATCACGGCCGAGAAGTGCGAGATTGATGCAGTGCTCCTCAGGAATACTTTCCTGAGGAGCACGCTGCTCGCGTACCAAGGTTATGTTCAAGAATCCGGGCGCGAGCTTTCCGTCCACCGGCACGAATCGGCCGAGGCCTACACTAATCTGGCCAACGCCTACTTCCTCATGGATAACCTCCAAGGCGCCGAGAGGGCCTACCGCAAAGCCCTCTCACTGGATTCCCATTACGAGCAGGCCAAGAGAAATCTGTCGGCCCTCTACCAGAAGGCGCAATCCTTGGGCCTTCTGCGCGTCGCGCCGGCGCCGTTTTCCCTTGGAGTGGGCAGCCCTGTCTCTTCCGGTTATGAAATCGTTCCTTCGAAAAAGTAGGATGGGGCGAGCTCGATGGGCTCTCGCTTTCTTGCTTTTCGCCTGTCATCCAGACGCGGCGGCGTCTGGACCCGCGGTTTTCAGCCCGATGCGGGCGGAAATGGAGCGCTCTCTCAAGGGTCTGAGGCACGAAAGCTTCGGCCCGCCGTATTTCATGGCCTACCGCCTGGTGGACCAGACTCGCTGGGAGTGGGTTGCCTCCCTGGGCTCCATCCTGCGTCGCGAGCATGAGAGCTTCCAGAGCCTTTACGTGGAGGCGCGCTTCGGCTCGACCGAGCTCGACAACACCGATCTTGCCTTCCAAGGCTGGCAGGCTACCGTCGGGGCCGATCCGCAGGCCTTGCGCCAGGCCCTTTGGCGGCTGACGGACGACGCCTATAAGGGTGCCATCTCCGGCTATCTCGAGAAAAAGGCCAAAAGGGCCGTCGAGTACGTGGAGGAGCCTCTGGCGGATTTCACCCAGGAGCCTCCCGCCGTTCTGGTCCTGGACAGAACCCCGGCCGCCTTCGACTTGGCCCGGGCCGAGAAACTCGCCAAGGACGTGAGCCTCTCCCTGAAGCCTTATCCGAAAATCTACGATTCCCAAGTGTCGGTGCGCCTGCGCTCGCCCTGGCGCTATCTCGTCACGAGCGAGGGGACTTTCCTTTCCACCCCGGCCGAGAGCGTGCCCAACGCCCTCAGCTTCTGGGCCAGCACGCGAGCCGAGGACGGCATGAAAATGGGGGTCTTCAAAACCTGGACCATGAGGGATTTAAGCGAGCTTCCCCCGGAGCGGGAGCTCAAGGGCGAGATAAAGGCCCTGGCCGAGAAGCTCCTGGAGCTGCGCCGGGCCCCGGTGCAGGAGCCCATGGCGGCCCCCGCGATACTGGACCCGGAGTTCACCGGCGTTCTATTCCATGAGGCCCTCGGCCACAAGCTCGAGGGCCAGCGCCAGCGGGACCCCCAGCAGAGCCAGGTCTTCAAGGACTCGGTCGGTAAGAGAATCATTCCCGAGTTCTTGAGCCTCTGGGACGACCCGACTTTGGAGAGCTTCGAGGGCCGCCCCCTGCCCGGCTTCTATCAATACGACTCCGAGGGAGTCGCGGCGCGAAGCGTGGCCTTGGTGGAGCGCGGGGTCCTGAGAAACTTCCTGATGTCGCGCTGGCCGGCCAAGGGCTTCAAGCGTTCCAACGGGCACGGCCGCTCGGACTTCCACAAGCGGCCCACGGGACGCATGGCCAACCTCATCGTGCGCGCCGAGGGAGTTCGAAGCCCTGAGGCCTTGAAGGCCGAACTCCTGGCCCTCATACGCAAGTCGGGCAAGCCCTACGGCTTTTGGCTGGTGGGCTCCTCTGGAGGGGAAAACCCCAATTCCCGCCAGGCCGCGCAAACCTTGGAGGTGCGGCCGCAATTTGTCTACCGGGTGGACGGCAAGACGGGAGAAATGACTTTGGTGCGCGGCGTGAGCCTGGTGGGCACTCCCTTGGTGATCTTAAACCGCATCACGGCCGCGGGAAACGACCCGAGGCTTTCCAGCGGCTACTTTTGCGGCGCCGAGTCGGGCTCCATTCCCGTGAGCCAGATCGCCCCGAGCGTGCTCGTCTCAGAGGTGGAGCTCCAAAGGATTCCCGAGGATCGCAGCCGGCCGCCGCTTCTTCCCTCGCCCCTGCATGACTGACCGCCGGCTGTGGCTGGTCCTAGCGGGGGCCCTGGCCCTGCGCCTGGGTTACGGCCTGCGCGCAGCACCCCCCGTTCTCTACAACACGGACAGCTACGTGGACTTGGCGCGCTCCCTGGCCGAGCGCGGCGCGCTTCTCGGAGAGGACGGCCGGCCCACGGCCGCGCGAGAGCCGGGTTATCCGATCGTGCTGGCCGCGTTCTTCAGGCTCTTCGGCGCGAGCTATTGGATTCTCCTGATCGTCCACTCCTGCTTTGGCGTGGGGATGATATTCTACTTGCACGCCCTGGCCCGCTCCCTTCATGGAGAGCGGACAGCGCTAGGCGCCGCCTTCCTGGCCGCCGTTTATCCCCCTTTTATATATTACGCGGCCAAGCCCCTGCGCGAGACTTTTCTCTGCTTTTGGGCGGTTTTCTGCCTGTATTGGCTGGAACGGGCCTCGCGGGAGAGACGGCCGTTTCTTTTCGCCGCCGCCGGAGCCGCGGCCGCGGCTGCGGTTCTCACCAAGGCCACCGTCCTTCCTTTCGCGTTGATCCTCGTTCCCGCCGGATTTCTATGGACTCTGCGCGGGACGGGCCAGCGCGGCCTGAGGCTCGTGGCCATCTATCTTGCCGTTTTTTCGGCCATTTATGGGCTTTGGCCGCTGCGCAATTGGATAAGCTTTAACCGCTTGATCCTCGGCAACACCGAGGGCGGGGGAACGAACTTCTACATTTACCAGGTGGTGCCCCAGGAGCTCGGGGGAACCCTCGAGCAGACGAAAATCCTAAGTCTGGACCCGGGCTACCAAGGCGGGCGGGACCTGGACGACGTCGCCCGCGACCGCTACTTTTGGAGGCAGGGCCTCAAGCGCGTCCGGGATCACCCGGCCGCCTTCCTGCGCCTGGCCGCCTGGCGCCTGTTTTGGGACGAATGGCGGTTGGCGCCGCGGGACCGAGGCTACGATATCGCCTACCGCCATGTTTTCTGGGCCAGCCTCTTGAGCGACGGCTGGATCATTCCCCTGGGGTTTCTGGGCTTGATATGGGCTTTCCTCAAGCCTCCGGGATCGGCCTGGGTCTATCTTTTCCTTTTATCGGAAAGCCTGGTCTATGCCATGATATTCACCATGATCCGGTATCGCCTGGCCATGATGCCCTTTTTCATCCTGTACGCCAGTGTGGGTCTCGAGCGATGTCTGAGGCGCCTCAAGGCATGAAGATGAGACTACTTCTGATTTTTGCTTGTATACTGGCGGGATATTCCCAGGCGGCGGCCTCCGAGATGTTGGAGGCCGCCTTAGACACGGAGCTCTCCCGCGCCATGGCCATGCAGGCCGAGGGGTATCCCAAGCCCTATTTCGCGAGCGTGACGGTTACGGACCAGGAGATGTGGTGGCAGCGCTGCGCCATGGGAGCCCCCGAGCTCGAGGCCACGGTCCGCCAGCGCTTGGTCACCCCGGACCTGCGCGTGGGCTCCCCCGGCCTCGACAACCATCCTCTCGGGCTTCCGAATATTTTCATCGGCGGGGAGTTCTCCATGGAGGACGACTCCTTAGCACTCCGGCACGGGCTGTGGAGGCTTTTCGACGGGATGTACACGGGCGCGGTCGGGGATTTTTTGAGAAAGCAGGCCCTGCGCGTCCAGCGCGGCCCGGCCGAGTACGACGCCGGCGATCTTTCTCAAGAGCCCGCCCGCCAGAGGCTCATGGACCGGCCCGCCTCGTCCTGGAGCGTTCCGGCCCTGTCTGAGCTTTGCCGCCGGGGCAGTCGGATTTTTCGGGAGAACTCCGGACTTCTTTCCGCCCAGGTCAAGGTGCGCCTCGACCGGCAGTGGTCGCGCTTGAGGAGCAGCGAGGGCGGGCGAGTGGACTCGGGCCGCGATGTGGCCGAGATCGAGCTCGAGGCCGTGGCCTTGGCGGAGGACGGCCTCAGAATTTCCGCGAGCCGCCAGTTCGCGGCGGTCTCTCCCTCCGCTTTGCCGTCCTCCGCTGAGATCGAGGGGGCGGCCAGGGACATATTGAGCGATTTGAGCGCCCTCAAGACGGCCCCCAGCACCTCCCCGTTCAGCGCCCCGGCCCTTCTTGATCCCTCGGTCGCGGCCGGCGTTGTCCTGGCCTGGGGCCTAAGGCTCTCCGGCGAGGAGCTGCGCAACCCGGGAGGCGCCCAGACCTTTCGCGGCAAGCTTGGCTCTCGGATTCTCGCTTCCGAGTTCAGCCTGGAGGACGATCCCACGGTTCCCTCCTTCGGAGGCCTCGCCTTGGCGGGGCATTACGACTATGACGACCAGGGCGTCCCGGCGCAGAAGGTCCAGCTTATCTCTCGAGGAACCCTCAAGGGGTTCCTGACTTCCCGCTATTCGGTGAAGGGGTTTCCCCGCTCCAACGGGCACGGCCGGGCCTCTCCGGGATATTGGGTCGGCGGGTCTCCGGGGACTTTGATATTCAGCTCCGCCAAGCCTTTATCCCAGGAGGAGCTGCTGGCCGAGCTGAGGCGGCAGTGCAGGCTCCAAGGAAAGCCGTACGGCATTTGGGTGCGAAAGCTCCAGGCGGTGGTGCAGAATCAGGAGAGCCGGGGGCAGGTCTCTATCCGCCTCATCCCGCGCCTGGTCTATCTCGTGGAGGCCGAGACCGGGAAAATGACCATGGTGCGCCACCTGGATCTCGTGGGCACTCCCTTGGCTCTTATGAACAACGCTTTGGCCGCGGGCGGCGACGCCCGGGCCGAAAACGTTTCCCTCAACGTCCCGCTTTCCGTCATTTCCCCGAGCCTGCTTTTGGCCGACGCCGAGGCCCAGCGCTCGAGCGCCAGGCCCGAGACCGCGCCGGTCCTGTCCCCGCCCCCGGGCGATTCCCGGGAGCGCGGCCGGCGCATCCCGACCATTCCCCGGGTTCCCCATGTCCAGGTGGAGCGGTACATTCTCAAAGGCTGGCGTAGGGAGCCGCCGCCTCTGCCCTTTAAGGAGGTGGCGGCGGTGCGAGCGCTCAAACAAGGTCCGGACATGATCATTGAGGTGAAGGTCCTGGGCCCCAGCCTGCCGGCCTTGGGGGAGTCCTTGCGGCGGCTTGAGGCGGCCCTCAGGAGCCTGGCGGGCCCGTCCCTGGAGAAAGAGACCATGGCCCCGGCCATGACGCGGTCGTCTTATGAGTCGCTTTATGGTTCCGGCTGGCCTAAGTGAAGGTCGTCAAGAAAGTCAAATAGGACATGCCTGGCCCCTTCCTTCTGGACATCAACCCTGACGGGGTTCCCCTTGGCGGCGTCAATGTAAAAATAGTGAAAGCCCCCGCCGAGCCGCGTGCTGAGCCTGTCGTCTCCCATGACTTGGAATTCCCAGGCGAGAATTTTTCCTCTAAGAAGAACCAATCTTCCTTGCCCCAGGATGTTTTCGCCAGGCCTCAAGATGTCCTCTAAAATCTTGCGGGCCTGGCTTTGAAGCAATGCCCTGTCAACCAGCATAAATTCCGCCGCAGGCTCTAGCCAATGTCCTTGGGCCGAGATGGCTTCCTCGGCGGTTGGATCCACCACCATTATGATCTCCGTTCCGATCATGGGGATGCGGGAGGGCGGCCGCTTTTCTTCGTCTTCTTGTGTTTTGGATTGGACCTCTTGGGGCGCGAAAATAATACGAGCTTTTCCATCCGCGAGGAAGTGGATGGTCTTGACCAGAGGCACCGCGCCGGGCGGCAGGCCGAAGTCGGCGCGCCGGTTGAGCACGTGCCTGGCCGCCAGCAAGGCGATCCGCCGTTCCAGTTTGTTTTTTGCGCTGCCGCCGGCCGGGAAATAAGCGCAGGCCAGCTCCTCTTCCCGTTCAAGCTGGTCCGCGGGAAAGCGCGGCTCATCGGGAGGCGGGTCCATTGAGGCGTCTTCCTGCGGCAGCCTTGAGGCTGGAGCGGCCGGAGAGCGCCTTGATGTTTCCCAAGAGACCTGCTTATTCGACAGCAAGCGCTTGAAAAAACGGCGTCTTCCGGGCTTAATGTCCTGACCAGGCGGTTCCTCACTGTTTTTGGTTTTGTCGAGGCAACCGTCAGCACCAGTATTGTTTTCCCGGACGAGGCGAATGTGCGGGTTCTGATTGAGCTTACTCCGGGTGTTTTGTCGAGCTTTTTCAGGAAGGCGGTGATCTCTTGAAAAGAGGCCCGGTCGGGAGCGAAATTCTCGGTTTTATACTTTTTGCCATGGAGCTGTATAAGCTCCTGCAGAACGCGCGCATGAGCTTCCCGTCTGGTCACTTTCGGGCCGATGGAGGCGAGCTTTCTCTTCACTTGGCGCGCCCAATTAAGGGTTTGAGATGCGTCGCGCTTCTGCCCGTTCCGATCGCGCGAACTCTTCGCGAGATGCCCCGTAAGCTCGCCGGCGAGCTGTTTGACGGAGGCCGCGGCCCAAGCCGCTGGGGTTCGGGCGTCTTCCTCCAGTTCTTGGGTTGGAATATTGAGGACGAGTTCGAGCTGCCCGTTCAATTTCTCCAGCTCGTCTTGGGTCAGGGCTTCCTTTTCTCTTTCGAGCCAAGCGCAAAGCGACAATCTCTTCAAGCAATCTCTTATGAGTCGCCTGGGTCGCCCAGCGTGTTCTCGCGAGGTTTGCCAGCTCAGGCGGGCCAGAAAGGGCTCCATGACCGTCAAGACGCCGGCTCTTCCGGGCGGCGGCACCCCTTCTTTTGAAAGAGACTTGTATATGAGAACGATTTGCTGCTTTAGGCGGAGACGGTTTTCATGGTAAATTTTATCTATTTCAGTTTCTGGAAGAGCGGCGAAGATTTTCATTTGCCCGGCAAGCTCCAGCAACTCCGCCTTCGTCAGTTGGGACTCCAAGCTTAAAAGCTTATGCGCGGCGCGGTTCACCGTTTCCAGCACGGACACTAGAGCGGCGCTCTGTTGAGGCAGTCGCATCTCCGCCACGGTTCTCGGCGAGACCGATGGAGCGGCGGAAATGGCCGGGGAGGGGAAAAAGAGCGCCGGGATGGCCCAAACAAGCACTTAGGTAGTGTACCAGAAGCTGCCAGGGAGCGCCTGGGCCATCCGGGCAACGGTTGTTAGGACGAAGGTCCTAGAGGTTTAATCTCCCGAATATCCATGTACAGCATCTCCGCTCTTTCACGCACGTCGAAAGCGGAGATTTGAAGCCCCATTCTGAAATTAGGGCCGTTCAGGACGAGGGTATGGTATTCTCCGTTCTCCCCGCAAATGTCGAGCCCGGTGGCGGACGCTAAAGCTTCCATGTCGCTTATGGCTTTATGGTCTAGGGGCCGGCCGACCCACTGGCGCGTGAACCACGGCTTTTTCACCAAAGAGAACGTTGCCTTAAAGCCGCGGTCCAGGAGGTCCTTGAGCAGGCCGCGTCGGTCCCGGCCCCAAAGCGGGGTCAGGACCTCGACCTCCGAGCCCCGGCTCATCTCCTTTATCCAATTCGGATGGCCGTCCACCTCGGCGATGTCTCCCGTCACCAGGGCGTCAATGCCCTCCCGCCTCAGAGTCCGAATGGCTACCGCGTAGCCGGCGTCGAGGGGCGGTTTGACTTGGATTGCGCGGTGGGGAAGGCCTAGAGCCTGCGCTTGGCGCTTGAGAAATGGCAGGGGGTGGGCCAGGAAGGACGGGGATTCGGGAACGAAGGTGACCAACTCGACTACCTCGGCGCCGAGGCCGCGCGCCTCATGCAGCGCCAGAGAGCAGTCCTTTCCCCCGGTCCATAACGCCGCGGCCCGCTTCATGCATTTTTGGGGTCCCGGGCTTCCTTGGCCAGCAGGGGATTGATGAGGGCGTAGACTTCCCGGACCTCGGGAGAAGCCCAGACCGGGTGGTGGCGGAGCATGAGATAGAACCGGCGGGCGCTCTTGGCCCAGGCCAAAGCGCCCGGGGGCACGAAGGTTTTGAAATAAAGCGGGGAGTCCTTGGCCTGGTTTCCGAGCTCTCTGAGCATGAAGTCCCGGGCCTCTTTGGGCTTTAAAGCCCGCCAAAGGTAATCGGCCACTTCGTAAACCAGCTTTTCCTTTTCCTGCCGCAGGATTTCGGCAGGGGTGCCGCAAGCCTTCAGGGCCTCCACGGCCTCGGGATACTCCTCGATCCACTTGTGGGTAACCTGTCCCTCGTGGATGCGGCGCACGGCCAAAGGCTCGCGGATCACGGCGATCTCCACCCCGTCCTCCAGCATCCGGGCGTAAAGCTCGTTGTCGAGGATTATCATGTCCTTGCGGTAATTGCCGTATTTGAGGTACAGCTCGCGCGGGATGGCTAAATTGGTGGTGAGGTAAGGCAGAAACTCCTCGCCTACGGCGTAGTAGCCTGGGACTTTACCTTCCTTTATTGAGTGACTGGGATCGAAGGCCATTCCGATGATCCGGCCGTAGCGGTACAGATAGCCGTTCGAGAAGACAAAGCCCGCCTGAGGGCGGGCCTGGATATGCCGGGCAAAAACCTCCAGCCGGTCCAAGGTCCAGAAGTCGTCGGAGTCTATGTTGGTGATCCAGGCCCCCGAGGCCATGCCGAGGGCGAGGTTGCGGCAGTGCATGTTCCCGATGTTTTTCTCGAGGCGATGGTACTTGAAGCGGGAATCGCGGGTCCACTCCTCGATCATCCGCGGGGTGTCGTCCGTGGAGCCGTCGTCCACGATGAGCACCTCGAAGTCCTGGAAGCTCTGCCTTTTCACGGTTGAGAGCGCGCTCGGCAGCATGCGCGCGCGATTATAAGTCGGCAGTATGATGGAGAAAAAAGGCATAATTCGGTGACAGTATACTTAATTGCATGAATCGAGCGGTATTCCTGGACCGGGACGGGGTGATCGTCGAGGAAGTCAATTACCTCTGCGACCCCAGAGAGCTTAAGCTCCTGCCCGGCGCCGCCAAGGCCATCGCCCGATTAAGGAAGGCCGGCTTCAAGGTCATCGTGGTGAGCAACCAATCCGGGGTGGCCCGGGGGTTCTTGAGCTTGGCCCGCCTTGAGCAAATCCACCGGCGCCTGGAAAGCCTTCTGCACAAGCAGGGGGCGGGCCTGGACGCCGTCTATTTCTGCCCCCACCATCCCGAGTTCGGGCGGCGCCAAGCCTGCCTCTGCCGCAAGCCCGGCACGGAAATGCTCGAGAAGGCGGCCAAGAAATTCGACCTGGAGATGAAGAGCTGCTATCTGGTCGGAGACACCACCACCGACATGCGAGCCGCCTATAACGCCGGCTGCAAGGGGCTTCTCGTCCACACCGGGCACGCGGGCCGCGACGGCGCCTACCGGATCAAGCCCCACGCCACCTTCCGCGACCTCGCCTCCGCGGCACTTTGGATTCTTTCCGAGAAATAGGCTTCGGCCGCGAGGACATGCCCCGGGCCCTCGAGCGCTTCCTCGAAGCGCTCGAGCAGTAGAGGATTTTGGCTAATTCAGTTTGAAATCCGGATGATCCGGCAGGGGCCCTTCAGGCAACGGGATGCTCGGTTGGGTTTTTCTCCCTTGACGGGCTCCGCCGCGCAGGGAATTCTTCAACAGCTTAAGCGCTTCGGTGAAGTTCGGGTCCATCGTCGTTGGTCGCATTTTCTTAAGAAAGGCCAGGATCCGCCGCCTGGCTTTTCTGGTCAAGCCTTGGGGCTTGTGGCCGAGGGCGTAATAGAGGCCTCGGGGATTGGCGCCGCGCAGATAGGCAAGGATCTTTTTGGCGTTTGCTTCAACAATGCCCTTGGGCAGCGTCTCAGCAGGATGGCGCAATAAATGGCTGAGAAAGCCCACAAGGGCGTTGCGATAAAGCAAGTAGACGTCGAAATGAGAGCTGGTCTTATCGCGCGGATCGCTGCCGGCTTGCCTGTAAGCCTTTATGGCCCCGTGGAGCCTCGTTACGCTTCGGGCCTTGCCCAAAGCGGTCGGATCCTTGAAATCCCGCAGGGCCGACAAAACCAGCATGGAGGGGTCGTCGTTTTCCCCTGATCCGGGCATGGCCCTGTTCCACGCTCCGGTATAGAGAAGGGTTCCGTCTCCGACCGTGACGATTTTCTGATTGCTCTTTCCAAGATGGACCAAGACTCCCTGGACGCGCTTCGGCGTGGCGTCCCATCCCTGCAGGCTCGGCGCGGCTCCAATCCTTTCCGTGATGCTGGAGTCGAGCTCCTGGCCGTGAGCCAGGACGCCCTCGCGATGGAGCCTGCCGATCTCCACTTCGATTGCCGGCAGGAGCATGGTGAAGGACATTCCGAAAGCGGGCGGATTTCTCCCGTTTTCCAGGAAGTTCTTGAGCCTCTGGCGAGCGGTTCTCACTTCCGAGGGCTTGCCGCCCGCGTCTAAACTCTCGACAATAGATACAAGGTGCGATCTAAATTCCGCGTCTTCCAAAGCGGGAATAGGCTTGAATTCTGAGGTGTAGACGGCGTCAGCCAATTTTTCCAAGGCGTCTTCTTGTCCCTTCTCTTTTAAGACTGAGCGCAAGAAGCGCAGCAGTGAATTGAGATAGAGGAGCTGGGTTTCCCGGGCCGCTTGAGGGAGGTTTCGATATTCGTAATGGGTCTGAGCCTGATCGAATAGATAGACCGCCCAGGCATGATCCGATAGGGTCCGGCCTTGCAGATACCTGACTCCCGCTTGGACGGCTTGGTCGGCTTTCTTGTCAATGCCTGAACGAGGAACTGGAGCTTGAATGGATACCGCGTCGCTTACCCGGACGGAGGGCCGAGAAGGGAAAACGGCGCTCATCCCCTCGGAAATTGGGGCTGAATGGAGTGCCGGCAGGCTGATCAGCAAGGACTCGGCCCCGGGATTTCTCGTGGACTGGCTTGCCCAGCATGGCCTGGAGCGGCCGAGCGCCAAGGAGGAGACAATTAAAAGCGCGCGAATCATATCAGTAGCGGATCCGGTAGAAATCCACGCTGTAGTTCTCGCGCTTGAGGTTCCCGACGCCCGTGATCAGGCCGGGATAGGCGTCGAAGTGGATGAGGCGCAGCTTCGCCGGCGTCAGTGCTTCGATGGTCCCGTCGTCCTTCAAGAGATAGAAGCCGTAATAGGGATGATTGCCGCCTTGGGCGACGTACCCGCCCGGGGCCTTCCTGAGCGTCCCCCAGACTGATTCCTTCGCCGTTCCCTTCAAGGTCCACTCCTGGACGAGACGATCCGAGGCGATCTCATGCAGCGAGACGGTGGAATCCCTCCTGCGCGAAACCAAAGTCGGCGCGCCCTCGACGCGATATGCGTGCGACACCACGCCTGGGCCTACCTCATCCTCTTCCAGTGAGGCTCCCTGGGATGTAATTTTCAAAATCCAGCTGGCTTGATGCGGATGCTGCTGGATATGGACAGTGGCTCGAACCCAGACGGAACTATCCCCGCGGCTCCAGACGTCTCTTTCATCGACGACATTGTGGAGAAAATGTCTTAGGCCGGCTTCATCGGAATTCAACAAGGGCAAAACGCCGGCGGCGCGCTCCCTGGGGTCGAAGTAGACCAGCGAATGGCGCGTTTGGCCCGCCTCGTCGTGGACCACCAAGTAGAAATGATCCGAGAAGGCCCTGGCCGTGACGACGTGTTCGAAAGGCAAATAATCCCCGAGCTTGGACCTGGCTCCGGTCGCGGGATTTAAGAATTCGTAGCTCAAAGAATATCGATGAGAGTCCTTGGCGGGGTTAAATCCCTCGACCCTTAGAAAAGGCCCGGGGACGAATCGAAGCCCGCTGACGCGGTTCCAGCCGTTTCCTGGCTTGATTACGTGGGCGATTCTCGGCGCTCCATCCTCGATCTTCACGACGACCGCGCCGCGGTCCGCCTGGCTGTCCTTAGGCACCACGGCCTGGTGAAAGGACAAAGCCAGGAATTCTCCCGAGGAATCCGCGGCGAATTTTTCGATGGGGTAGGTATTGCTGGGCATTCTCCTGTGATAGTTGGAAGCCTGCGCCTCTCCCGGTGTCAGGGCGATGTCGCGCGCTGAACGCAGCGGTATCCCTCCCCAATCCATGTCCTCGATGGAAAGCGCTTCCAGGACGGGCTTCAGGGAGATTTTTTCAATTCCCTCGGTGGGCGCAGCACTCGCCTGCCGCGGGGTCCGAGCCGGCGCGCGATCCGGGAGAATCAAACGGCTGCCATTTGCGATCATATCGGCGGGCGACAGCCAAAAAAAACGACTCCCATCATTCGGCTCCCCGGGGCTTGCGCCCGGTTCGGAACCTCCACTTCTATCCGGAGGGCCTCCGAATCCGCCGCCGCCAGGACCTCCCCTGCCGCCGGCCGAGCCTCCGCCGAAGCCGGAATGGAATCCTCCTCCGGAGCAAAAGTCCCCTTGCGAATCTAGGATGAGGGGCGCGGTTCTCGAGGCGTCATACATCGCCTCTAGGCCGGCGGCCAGGGCCGTGGAGTCTCTCGGAGTCGAGGCTTGGTCAAGGAAGGACAGCGTATTTCTCTTCCCTGGAGAAGGGATTTTCATCTCCAGCGGCCGCCACAGAGCGGCGGGTTTTGGCGGAATCAGCGCCCGGGCCGCGGGCGCCGGCCCGGCGGCCCGCGCGGTGGCGGAGAAAAGACCGATGCTGCCAAGGAGGGCGAATACGAGTCTCATTTGATGATTCTAAACGATCACTTTTAGGAGGGTCATGAGCCAAAGGGCCTAGAATCCGAAGGGCATTCGGCCCAGGTGGAATTGGGACCAGGGGAAACGCTTTTGCTATACTGGGCGAACATGGCGGGCAAGAAAATAAAAGGCACTCTTCCCGGCCGGACTTATGCCGTGGGGCCGGGTGGGCTCGACGCCCGGGGGTTCGCGCGCTGGTACCGCGGGCAGATCACGGCCCAGTGGGAGGGCTTGGACCTGGAGCTCGTGGGGCGCATGGCGGCCGTGATCGTCGAGGCCCAGGCCAAGGGGCGGACGATTTACGTGATCGGCGATGGGGGCTCGGCCGCGAGCGCCTCCCACATCGCCGTGGATTTCTCGAAAACCGCGGCCCGGACCGACCAGCCCTTGGTGCGCTGCCTGTCCTTGTGCGACAATAACGCCTTTATCACGGCGGTGGGAAACGATATCTCCTTTGACGCGGTGTTCTCCCGTCAGTTGGAGAACATCTTGAAGCCCGGCGACGTGGTCTTGATGCTGAGCGGCTCCGGAAATTCCCCCAACCTCATCTCGGCCGCCAAGTTCGCCAAGGCGCGCCGGGCCAAGACCCTCGCCTGGCTCGGCTTTGACGGCGGCAAGCTCAAGTCCTTGGCCGATTTGGCCTTGCTCGTCCCCTCGGACCAGTACGGGGTGATCGAGGACATGCACATGAGCCTGGCCCACATCATCACGTTCTACTTGAAGCAGAAGGCGTGAAAGACGGGATCGCGGTCATAGTCCCGGTCTACAACGAAAAAGGCAAGATCGGGCGGGCGCTCTCGCGCATTCCCCCCGGGGTGGTGGCCGAGGTGGTGGCGGTTTCCGACGCCTCCTACGATGGCAGCGACGAGGAGGCCGCCGCCGCCGGGGCCACGGTCCTGCGCCATGAGAAGACCGTGGGGGTGGGGGCCGCCATCCGCACGGGGCTCCGCTACGGGCTCAAGAAGGGCTACGGAATTCTCGTCGTCATGGCCGGAAACGACAAGGACGATCCCGCCGAGATCCCCCGGCTCATCGAGCCCATCGCCAGCCGAGGCTACGACTACGTGCAGGGCTCGCGCTACGCTCGGGGCGGGGCCTACGGCAAGATGCCCCTTCACCGCGTGATATTGACGCGGGCCTATCCCTGGCTCGTGCGCCTGGCCACGGGATTTCCCATCACCGACGCCACCAACGGATTCCGCGCGATCCGGGCCTCCCTCCTCAAGGACCAGCGGATCAATCTCGACCAGGAATGGCTTAATAGAGGGGAGCTGGAATACTATCTTCAGCTCAAAGCGCTCTTTCTGGGCTACAAGGTCTGCGAGGTGCCGGTGACCAAGATATATCCCGATTTGAGCGCCTACCGCCGTTATACTAAGATACGTCCTGTGGTGGATTGGATCGGCAATTTGAGGCCGATTGTCTACCTGACTTTCGACATCAAGTCATGAACGGCAAGAAAAAACACTCACCCAGGACCTCTCTCGAAAGGAGAGAGGTCCTACTAGCGCAAATCGGCTGCGGCTATTGGGGGCCGAACCTTCTCCGGGTGTTCCAGGAGATACCGGGCTCCAAAGTGAAGTGGCTCTGCGACTTGAAGCCCGGCCGACGGGCCTGGGCCTTGGAGCGCTATCCCCATCTCAAGGCCTCGGAAAGCGCCGAGGCCGCTCTGCGCGACCCCGAGGTGGACGCTGTGATCGTGGCCACCGAGGTGGTGACCCATTTCCCCATAGCCCGCGCCGCGCTTAAGGCGGGCAAGCACGTTTTCATAGAGAAGCCCATGGCCCATTCCTCGGCCGAGGCCCGGGAACTTGCGCGGCTTGCCGCGCAGAAGAAGCTCTGCCTGGGGGTGGGGCACGTATTCCTCTATCACCCTGCCGTGAAGGTCCTGCAGGAGTCTTTAGTTCCGAGCAAGCTTGGCCGGCCGCTTTACATGGACATGGTCCGGGTCAATCCCGGCCCGCCGGAGCCCAAGCATGACGTGATCTGGGACATGGCCCCCCATGACGCGGCCTTGGCCTTGGCCTTGGCGGGGTCGCGCCCGCTGTCGGTGCGGGCTACGGGGCGGCGCTACCTCCAGGAACGCTTGGACGAGGCGGCTTTCATCGAGATCGCCTTTACGCGCGGGGTCGTGGCCCGCATCCACGTGAGCTGGCTTTCCAGCCGCAGGATCAGACGCGTCGAGGTTTACGCCGAGAAGGGCTCGGCCTTTTACGACGACGTGGAGCCCTTCGAGAAGGTAAGACTGGTGTTTCCCGGCAAGGACACCCGGGTGGGCGCGGCGGCGCGGGGGAAAAAGACGCTTTATTACGGGGCCGGGGATATTTCGATCCCCGCCCTTCTGCCCGATGAGCCGTTGAGGAAAGAGGCGATGGATTTCCTGGACGCCATCCGCGCCAAGCGCCAGCCCTTGAGCGGCCCCGAGATCGGGGTCCGGGTGGTCGAGATATTGGAGGCCGCCTGCCGTTCGGCGGCGGGCGGCGGCAAGACTATTCCTTTCAAATGATTATCTCCCAAACGCCTTTACGCGTGAGCCTGGCCGGGGGCGGAACGGACATTCCTTTCTACTGCGACAAGAAGCCTGGGCGAGTTCTTTCCTGCGCCATAGACAAGTACGTGCACGTCATCATCCAGGAGCGCTTCGACGACGAGATCCACGTCAATTACGGCCGGCGCAAGGAGAGGGTCTCCACGGTCGGCAAGGTCCAGCACGAGCTTGCGCGCGAGGCCATGAAAATCGCGGGCCTCGAGCGAGGCTTCGAGGTCACGACCTTGGCCGACATCCCGTCGGAGGGCTCGGGCCTGGGCTCCTCCTCGGCCCTGACCGTGGGCCTTTTGAACGCCTTCCACGCCTTCCAGGGCCGCCAAGTGGATGCCGAGACCTTGGCTCGGCAGGCCTGCGAGGTAGAGCTCGAGCGCTGCGGCAGGCCCATCGGCCGCCAGGATCAGTACATCGCGGCCTACGGGGGAGTACGGTTTTTCACCTTCAGGGAAGGCGGTGCCGTGGAGGTCGCAAGTCCCGCGGCAGACACTAGAATCCTGAGAAAGCTCGAGAGCAGTCTTCTCCTTTATTACACCGGCAAGACCCGAAGCGCCCATGACATCTTAAAGCAAGAGCGCTTCCAGGCTCGCGCTAACAGCGCGAACCTTGACCGAATCGCAGCGCTGGCCGCGCGCGCGCGGCGAGCCTTGGAGTCTGGAGATGTGGACGTTTTGGGGAAAATCCTCGATGAGAATTGGCTCCTCAAGAAGTCTTTGGCCGAGGGTGTCAGTGATCCCTTGATCGATGAATTCTATGCCGCGGCCAAGGCCAGCGGGGCCGAGGGAGGCAAGATCACCGGGGCCGGGGGCGGGGGCTTTTTCCTTCTTTTCGTTCCGGAGATGAAGAGGGCCGCGGTCCGCGCCGCGTTGGACGGCCGCCGGGAGCTCCCCATCGCCCTTGAGCCCGACGGCAGCAAGATCGTGTTCAACATGAAGCGCCGCATCTGGAAGTGAGGGCCTTTCTCCTGGCCGCGGGCCTGGGGACAAGGCTTCCCTCCGTCACCAAGTCCTTGCCCAAGTGCTTAGCGCCCCTGGGCGGGCGGCCTCTTCTGCATTGGCAGATGAACTTCCTCGAACGCCTCGGCGTCGAGGAGGTCCTGATCAATACGCATTACAAAGCCGAACAGGTGAGGGGATTCTTCGACGCCAACCGCTACGCGGTTAAGGTCCATTTGTTCCACGAAACGGAACTACTAGGTTCCGCCGGTACCTTGGCCGCCAACAAGACCTTCGTGCGGGGCGAATCCGCGTATTGGATTCTCTACGCCGATACCGTGGTTGGAGACGATCTCTCGAGCATGGCCGCGTTTCATCGAGAGAGCCGTTCCAAGCTCACCTTGGGCCTGTTCCAGGCTCCCGATCCTCGGAGTGCCGGTATCGTGGAGCTGGGGCCGGGTGGGCGCGTGCTGCGCTTCGAGGAAAAGCCCGCCCGACCCAAGTCCGATCTGGCCGCGGCCGGAGTTTATTTGGCCGGCTCGGAATTTCTGGACCGTTTGCCTGCCCGGGGGGACCTAGGTCTTGACGTTTTCCCAAAATGGAGCGGGGAGTGTTTCGGATTCCCCCTGGAGCGAGTCCTGGACATCGGAACGCTCGAGAGCTACGAGAGGGCCTGCCGGGAGTGGAGCGATTTTGTCCGAACCTGACGAGGCCCTGGGCCTTCCCCGGGACGAGCTGGCGCTTTTTTTCCTGGCCTTGGGCCTGCGTTTGGCTTGGGCGGCCTTTTCCGGAAGATTGTTTGGCTACTCCGACGACGGACTATACGACGACGGGGTCTATATCGCCATGGCCCGCTCCTTTCTGGGCCACGGGCCTGAGCCCTTTCTTACGCACCCACCGGGCTATTCCATTTTCTTGGCCCCATTTCTGCGGGCCGGGGATTGGGGGCTTACCGCGGCGCGCTGGGTCCAGTTCGGTCTCGGCGCGAGCCTCGCACCCTTAAGCTCGCGACTCTCCAGGCGGCTCGGCTTTAACCGGCAAGCCACTTTGCTGGCGGGCCTCTTCACGGCTTTTGATCCCATGCTCGTGTATTTTAACGCCCGGTTCATGCCGGAAACTCTTTTTCTCTTTCTCGTGACGGGGTTCTTCCTGCACTGGAGCGAGGCTTGGCAAAAGGGGAGCGATTTCGAGGCCGCGCTGGCCGGCCTGGCCGGGGGACTCGCCACCGTGGTGCGAGGGGTGCTTCTTCCTTTCGGTGCGGTTCTCGCTGTTGCGGCTTTTTTCCTACGCCGCTTCCAGCCGCGCTGGGTGCGGCTGATCGGGCTATGCGGGGTCGTCTGGGCTCTCTCGCTGGTCCCCTGGACCGCGCGCAATTACCTGCGCTACGGGCGCTTTGTCCCCGTCTCGGTCCAAGGTGGATGGAATCTTTACGAAGGATTGACCGTGGACCCCGACGAGGTCCATCACAAAAGGCCCGCCGCCATGGGGGCGGAGGCCAAGGCCCTGGGGCTTTCCGATCCCTTTGCCGTGGACGCGCACTTCGCGGCCAAGGCCAAGGCCTGGATCGGGGCTCATCCGGGAGAGTTCCTGAGGCTTTGTTGGCGCAAAGCCCTCAAGTTCTGGCGCTTGAGCCCCGGCCCGCCCCATTCTGCGCTGGCGCGCTGGGGAGCGGGAGTCTTTTCGTTGCTCTTATTTGCCGGAGCCCTGATGGGGAGTTGGAGATTCATGCATGAAAAACCTGTTCTTCTATTTTTTATTGCTTGGGTTTTTCACCTCACCTTGCTTCATTCCGTTTTCGCGAGCAACCTGCGCTACCGTCTGCCCCTAATCCCATTCCTGGCCGTATTGGCCGGGGCGGGGTACAGCCGTCGGGAGAACGCGGCGTGAAAGCGCATTTCATTTTATACGTCTCGGACCAGAATAGAAGCGCGGCCTTTTACGGGCGCGTCTTGGGCCTGAAGCCCCAGCTCGACGTTCCGGGAATGACCGAGTTCCGCTTGAGCGAGGGCGCGGGAGTTGAGCCCTCTATTGATGCGGGACTGGGGCCATGAGGCGGCGTACAGCCTCGACCCCGATGGGCATGTCGTCGCGTTCGCAAGGGAGGTTCAGTCATGATTTTCTCGTTAGCCAAGGATAGGCAGTGGAACCCCACCGTGTACGAGGGCATCGCCTTCTGTTGGCTATGGCGCAATGATGCCGGGGGAGGCACGGCCCTTCTCAAGCTCGCGAGGGGGTCTTCATTTCCGTTTCACAAGCACCCGGGGTGGGAACAGATATTTTTAATCGAAGGGAGCGTCGAGTATTGCTCGCAAATCCTGGGCCCGGGCGATCATGTGTTTGCCGGCCCCGGAGAGGTTCACCGCTTGGTCGCGCTCCAAGAAGCCGTTTTCTTAGGCGTCGTGGAGCGAGACGGCGTTGAGGTCGTGTCGGCAGTGGCATAATTGTACAGAATAATGTACAATATGGCCGGAGGTGAAACAATGACAAAAATCGCTCCAGTCTCCTATGTCCGGGCGCATCTGCCCGAGATGGTGGCCTCCATCGGCAGGAAAAAGCGCGAGCGCGTCGTCATCACCAGGAATGGAACCCCTTCGGCGGTTCTCGTGTCTCCGGAGGAGCTCGAAACCTTGGAGATCCTGGCCGACAAGAAGCTGATGCTGTCCTTGCTTAAAGCGGAGGAAGACGAGAGGGCGCGGCGCCTCGTGGAGCACGAAGACATATTCAAATGACCTACCGCGTCCTCTACACCGAGGAGGCGGCCCGCCGCATTCGAAAGCTCGATCGCGCCGTCAAGGAGCGCGTCGAAAAAGCCATAATAAGGCTCTCCCAGCACCCGGAGCTCGGCAAACGCCTGACGGGACTGCTCAGCGACAGATGGTCCTATCGGGTCGGAGACTGGCGCATCTTATACAAGGTTCGGAAGGCAGAGCTGGTCGTATTGGTTTTGACGGTCGGCCATCGCCGGGAAGTCTATGACACTTGAGCCATGACCGCCGACAAGGCGCTGGATTTTGTCCGCAAGCAGGGGGTGGTTCTGGTCTCGGCGAAAGGCCCCGTCCCGAGCCTGGTTGATTTCATCGCGGGCGAGTCTATCAAGGGCAGCTGGTGGGGCCATCCCAAGGGTCAGGCGATATTCGCGATTCTCGGAAACGTGACGGAGTCGCCCGATGTTCTGGTTTGCCGGCTCGTAGGCGGCAAGATCACCTTGGTCCATAAAAGGCTTTGGCCCGCCTTGGTCCGGCTAGGCTACCGCTTCTCGGCCAAGCAGTTGGCGCGGGTCCGCCAGGAGCATACCTCCTCCGGTCGCCACATCAGCCGCGATGTCGCGTTCCCAAAATGGGTTCCGACTGAGGTGTTGAAGCAATACCGAAAACTCAGCGAGGGCTCGGCGCTCGAGGCTTTGGGATCGTGGGTCAAGACGTAATCCGGCGCATACCGACTGCTTCTAGGCGCCCGTCTGCACGTGCCAGAGCCCGGCGTAAATGCCGCGAAGGGCTAGGAGTTGAGGATGGCTGCCGGACTCGGCGATCCGGCCCTTGTCCAGGACGAAGATGCGGTCGGCCTTGACGATGGTGGAGAGGCGGTGGGCGACCATGATGGTGGTGCGGCCGACCACGATGCGATCCAAAGACTTCTGGATGGCGGCTTCGGTCTCGTTGTCCACCGCGGAGGTCGCCTCGTCCAGGACCAAAATGGGCGGATCCTTGAGCACGGCGCGCGCGATGGCCAGGCGCTGGCGCTGGCCGCCGGAGAGCTTTTGGCCGCGCTCGCCCACCACCGTGTCGTAGCCCTGGGGCAACTGGACCAGGAACTCGTGGGCTTCGGCCGCTTTCGCGGCGCTTTCTACCTTGCCGTTTCCTCCCTCCGCGCCGCCGTAGGCGATGTTCTCCCGGGCGCTGCCGTGGAAAAGGAAGATATCCTGGCTCACAAAGCCGATGGCTTGCCTGAGGGCCCGCGGGTCGAACTCGGTGATGTCGGTCCCATCGAGAGTGATGCGGCCTTCATTGGGGTCGTGGAAGCGCAGGAGGAGCTTGGTCAAGGTGGTTTTTCCAGAGCCCGTCGGCCCTACGAAGGCGGCGGTGCTCCCGGCCGGGATGGCGAGGGAAATGTTCCGCAGAGCCGGGGCTCTTCCGCGGTAGGAGAAGGAAACATTCGTGAAGCGGAGCTCGCCCCGGACGTCCTTCCTTAAAAGAGGCTTGCCCCCATGGACGAGCGCGACCGGGGTTCCGATCAAGTCCAGCACCCGCCGCGCCGAGGCCATGGCGCGCTGGTAGAGATCCACGGTCTCCGCCAGCCCCGTGAGGGGCCAAAGGAGGCGCTGGGTGAGGAAAACCAGGACGCTGTAGGAGCCTACGGCCAAGGTTCCCTGGAGCGCCATTCTTCCTCCTAGGACCAAGGTCGCGAGAAACCCGGCCAATATCGCCATGCGTATGATGGGGATGAAGGCCGAGCTCATGCGTATGGCCCGGGCGTTGGCGCGGGTGTATTCGAGGCTCTCGGCCCGAAGGCGCTCCAGCTCCCGCTCCTCGGCGGTGTAGCTCTTGATCGTGGCGATGCCGGAGATGCTGTTGGAGAGCCGCGCCGAGATCGCCGCGGCCTGGTCGCGCACCGCGGCGTAGAGGGGCTCGGCGCGCTTCTGGTACCAGAAGGCCCCGGCCAGAATCGCCGGGATCGGCAGCATGGCGAAGAAGGCCACGAGCGGGGCCAGGTAGAAGAAGATGGCCCCTATTAGGGCCGCGGAGAAGAAGACCTGGATGAGGTCGTTGGCCCCGCCGTTCAAGAAGCGCTCGAGCTGGTTGATATCGTCGTTGAGCGTGGCCACGAGGCTTCCCGTGCTCTGCTCCTCGAAATAGGCCATGTCGAGGCGCTGGACATGGGAGTAGGCGTCCATACGGAGCTCGTGCTGGATCGTCTGCGCGAGATTCCTCCAAAGGATTTGGTAGAAGTACTCGAACAGGGACTCGAGCACCCAGATGGCCAGCGTGAGCCCAGCCAGGACCGCGAGCTGGGCCATGGGGTCTGCGAGCCCCCAGCCGGCCATCAGCGATCGTCGGCCCTTGACCACGACGTCCACGGCCATGCCGATGAGGAGCTCGGGCGCGATGTCGAAGAATTTGTTGGCGGCCGAGCAGGCCGAGGCGAGCCGCACCCGGCGCCGGTGCTTGGAGGCGTAGCGCAGCAGGCGCGAGAGCGGCGGGGAGGGAGCCATGACGCATTGTACCACGGTGCAAAAGTCTTCTTAAAGAGGGTAGAATCTCCTGGCTGTGGAGACCATCCCCTTAGTTGACCTCAAGGCCCAGGACCAGTCCATCCGCGCCGAGATCGGCCAAGCCCTCGCCCCAGTGCTGGCAAGCCAGCACTTCGTCCTGGGCCCGGCCGTGGAAAGTTTCGAGCGGGAGTTCGCCGCTTACCTCGGCGTCAAATATTGCGTGGGAGTCTCCTCGGGGACCTCGGCCCTTTGGCTCCTGCTCAAGGCCTGCGGGGTGGGGCCGGGCGACGAGGTGGTGACGACCCCGCTCACCTTTTTCGCCACGGTCGAGGCGATCCTCCTTTGCGGGGCCAAGCCTGTCTTCGCGGACGTGGAGCCGCGCACGCTAAACCTGGACCCCGTCCAGGTGGAAAAAGTCCTCACCTCGAAGACCAAGGTCATCTTGCCGGTGCATCTCTACGGGCAGCCGGCGGACATGGCAAACTTCCGAGACCTCTCCAGGAGGAGAGGTCTCATACTGCTCGAAGACGCGGCCCAGGCCGCGGGCTCCCTTTATAAGGGCCGCAAGGCCGGGTCTTTGGCCCGGGCCGCGGCCTTCAGCTTCTACCCCGGGAAAAACCTGGGGGCCTATGGGGACGCGGGGGCCGTGGCGACCGACGACGAGGCCTTGGCCCGGGCTTTGCGCGCCTTGCGCAATCACGGCTCCGAGAAGAAAAACTACCACGACGCCCTGGCGGGAAACGAGAGAATGGCGGATGTGCAGGCCGCGGTGCTCTCGGCCAAGCTTGCGCATTTGGACCTTTGGAACGCGGCCCGGCGCCGGCACGCCCAAACGTACCGCCAGGCCCTCGCCGGACTTGCGGGCCTCTCTTTCGTCGAGGAAGAGCAAGATCGAATTTCCAACTGCCATCTTTTCGTGGTGCGTCACGCGCGTCGCGACGCGCTGTTGGCCAAGCTCCAGGCCCTGGGGATACAAGCCGACGTGCATTATCCTCGGCCCGCGCATCTTCAGCCGGCCCTCGGTCCCTGGCTCGGCCGAGAGGGCGATTTTCCCGAGGCGGAAAAGGCCGCCTCCGAGATATTGTCGCTTCCCTTGTATCCCGAGCTTGAGGCCCCGCAGCTTTCGCGCGTGGCCGAGGCGGCGCGCGTGTTCTGCCGCGGCGCGCCATGAGCCGGCGAGGCCTCGCCGGCCTTTCGGCGTTGCTCTTCTCGGCCTTGCTGGTTCGTCTTGTAGGGATTGCTTGGGGCCTTCCTCATACCTTCAACGGCGACGAGCCGCACCTGGTCAATTTGGCCGTTTCTTTCGGCGGGGGAAGCCTCAGGCCCTATGCCTTCAAGTACCCGACGCTATGGCCATACCTTCTTTTCATCCTTTACGGCCTATACTTCCTACTTTGGTCATGCCTCGGCCTTTGCCGCGGCTTGGGCGCCTTCGTGGGGCATTTCGCCTGGCATCCCGCGCCCTTTTATTTGATGGGAAGAGTCCTCTCCGCCTTTTTCAGCGTGGCCGGACTTGCTTGGGTCTGGAAAATGGAGCGGGAGGCCCGCCCGGGCGGAGAGGGCCTTGCCTGGGGAGCCATCCTGCTGGCCTTCTCGCCCGTTTTATCCGAGCTCGGCCATGCCGCCAAGCCAGACTCCCTGATGTTTTTTCTGGCGGCCGCGGGCTGGTATTGGGCTTTCCGCCTCCAGCGCGAGGGCGGTCGCCTTTCTTACTGGGCCTGCGGGTTTTTCTTGGGGCTCGCATTCTCCGCCCAGTACACCGCCCTGCCGCTTTGGTCCCTTCTTCCCTTGGCCCATGTGCTGAGGCTCTCCGAGAGGCCGCACCGCTTCCTTCTCGAGGGCTTGGCGGCCCTGGGCTTGGGGTTTCTCGCGGGCACGCCCTACGCCCTCCTCGATTTCCCGGGCTTCTGGGCCGGGATACGGGATCACATGGAGCAGGCCGCGCTCTATCCCGTCAACCGCCGGGAGCTCCTCAAGTCCATCCTCGCCAACATGGCGGGTTTTTCCGGCTCCGGCCTGGCGGGGGGAGCGGCGTGTCTCCTGGGATTTTTCCTTCTGGCCGCGGGGCGGTCGAGACTCGCCCTTCTTTCGGCCGGCCCGCTTCTTTTCTACATACTTGCCTTGAGCGGCAATCCCGACGGGGGCTGGCCGCGCTATTTGGCGGGAGGCTACCCGGGCTTGGCTTTCCTGGCCTCTCGGGGGCTCTCTTGGATCGAGCGTCCAAGAAAGGCTTGGCTTGCGGCCGCGGCGGCCTTGATCGTGGTGCTCCCGGGATTTTTGTCCTGCCTCAGCCTCGACCGCGAGATGAGGCGTGCGGATACTCGTCAGGAAGCGGCCCGCTGGATCCGGGAGAACATTCCAGCCGGGGAGGCTGTTCTTCTCGACCAGCCGGACGCCTCTCCGGGCCTTCCCATGGCGCGGGAGCAAGCCCTCGAGCTATGGGAAAGGACGCGGCGGCTGGGCTCCCCACGGGCGAGGCTTTACCGCGCCATGGCCGACTTCCACCCCGGAGGCGGCTACCGCATCTACCGCATCCAGCACTCCGCCCGGGGTATGGACGCGTCCCCCCGCCACGTGGCCCTCTCCCAGGCCGATTCCTCGTACGCGGACGTGCGCCCGGGTCTCGACGTGGCCAAGGCCCTGCGCATCCGGTACGTCGTCACCTCGAGCTACGGGGCGCGCCCCGACCGCGAGCCCGAGTACGCGATGTTCTTCGAGGAGCTGGCCCGGGATGGGCGGCTTCTGCGGACCTTCTCCCCGGTCCCAGGCCGCCTCAACGGCCCGGTCCTCCAAGTGTACGGAATCATGCGCTAACTTTTTAACTTTTTGAGCAAATTGTAGTTTAATAGTACGCATATGCCAGGAGCCAAGCTCAAGGTCATCGCGGTTTTGCCCGCTTACAACGCGGAGAAAACGCTTGAGAAAACGGTGCGCGACATCCCGCCCGGGGCCGTCTCCGAGATTATCCTGGTGGACGACTGCTCCAAGGACGGCACGGTCGCGGCGGCCAGGCGCCTGGGCCTGACGACCATCATCCATGAAAAAAACCTCGGCTACGGCGGCAACCAGAAGACCTGCTATGCCGAGGCCTTGAAGCGCGGGGCCGACATCGTCATCATGATCCACCCCGACTACCAGTACGACGCGCGCCTGGCCCCGATCATGAGCGGGCTCATCTCGGCCGGGGTCTGCGACGTGGTCCTGGGCAACCGCATCCGCACCCGCTGGGAGGCCTTGAAGGGGGGGATGCCGCTCTACAAGTACGTCTTCAACCGCCTGCTGACGGGACTTGAGAATTTCCTGACCGGGCAAAATCTGGGGGAATGGCACTCGGGGCTTAGGGCCTATTCTCGGCAAGTCCTCGAGACCTTGCCCTGGGAGATGAACTCCGACGACTTCGTCTTCGATCAGCAATTCTTGATCCAAGCCGCGGCCTGCCAGTTCCGCGTGGGAGACGTGCCGGTGGCTGCGCGTTATTTCCCCGAAGCGTCCTCCATCAATTTTAGGCGCAGCGTGGTTTACGGCCTTTCCGCTCTTTGGGTGCTGGCCCAGTTCTTGGTCCATCGCCTGGGCCTTGTTTCCTTAGCCCTCCTCACTCCGAAACACGGCGCCACGCGGGGATAATGAGCCGGCCTTCGGGCTTTGCCGCGGCCGCGAGCCTCCTCCTGGCGGTAACGACCGTGGCGCGCTATTGCGGGCCGGCGGCGGAGGAGGGACTCTGGGCGACCTTGCTCTTCAGCCTCGTCGCCTTGACTGCGGCCGGAAGCGGGCGGGTTTTCGCGGGCTTCTTGAATCTCGCGGACGTCAGCGATTCCCAGAAAACCTTGATCGGCGCAAGCCTCGGCCTCGGGGTCTTAAGCCTTGGGTCCTTCATGCTGGCCGCCTGCGGGCTCCTCAATCTTTGGGCCGTGATCCTGTTGCTTTCCCTGCTATGGGTGGTCGGCTTCACCGAGATGCGGCCCATGCTCGCTTCACTGGCGGCGGACCGCAATCTCTTGCGCGAGAGGCCTCTGGCCTCGGTCGCGATTTTCCTGCCCCTGCTCCTGTGCTTCTGGATGACCTGGGTTCCTCCCCATCAGTACGACTCCTTGGTCTACCACCTGGCCCTACCCCAGGCCTATGTCCGGGCCGGGGGATTCTCCTATCCCCCGCATTTGATTTTTTCGCACTTTCCCCAGAACGGGGAAATGCTCTTCGCCTTGGCCTTGGTCCTGAAATCGGATCTCATGGCCCAAATGCTCATGTGGCTGGCCACGGCCTTGAGCCTGTGCTGGATATTCGAGATGGGAAAGCGCGAAGCCCCGATGAACGCGGTGCTTCTCTCCTGCCTTCTCTTGGCCACGCACACGAGCGCCATGCTCCTCTCGGCCACCACCTACGTGGAGCCCTTGGCCATGCTTTGGAGCACGGCAGCGGTTTTCTCTTATCTGCGCTGGAGGCAGCTCAGCCCCGGCGCGGGGCCTCGCTCCTGGCTCTGCCTTTCCGCCCTTTTCACGGGCCTGGCCTTGGGCACCAAGTACTACGCCGGCGCCACTGCAGCACTCCTGGCGGTTCCGCTGGCCGCGGCGGCTTTGCGCGCGCATCGGGCCCAAAGGCGCGCCGCGGCCGCGGACTTGGGCGTATTCGTCGGGATTGTGACGGCTCTATTTATCCCGTGGCTCGCCAAGAACTTCCTGGCCGTGGGCAATCCCGTGTTTCCGTTTTTCTACCGCTGGTTTCCCATGACCCGCACGGGCTGGAGCTCCCGGTCGTCCGAAGCGTATTTCCACGTCTTCACCGAATACGGGCACGTCGGATCCCTTGGGAAGGACCTTCTCCTCCTGCCCTTGAGGCTGCTGACCAACGACCCCCGTTTTGGAGGGGGAGCCGACGTATTAGGGGGGCTCGGCTGGGAAGCGGTGTTTTGGCTCTTGCCGGTTGGAATCTGGGCCGGGTGGAAAAATCAATTCTTGAGGGGCCTTTCTTGGTTCTGCCTGGCCTATTTCGGCGTGTGGTTTTTCACGGCCGAGGTCCTGCGCTTTTTGGCGGCGATTCTTCCTCTTTTATGCCTTTTGGCGGGAAGCGGTCTTCATAAATTGTGGGACGGGCTCGAGGCCTGGGGGCGGAGAGCTTTGGCTTCGGCCATGGGTTTCTTCATAGGGGCCCATCTCTTCCTATTCGGCTACGTGGAGGCCGGGCTTTTGAGGGTTCCCGAGCTTCTTTTCGGGCTGCAAAGCCGCGAGGAGTTCCTATCGCGTCGCCTCGACTATTATCCCTGCGCCCGCCGGGCGGATTCCGCGGGGAACGGCGGCGCCGTCCTCGTGGTGGGCGAGCAGCGCGGCTATTACGTCAAGGGCGAGCACGAGGCAGCGACGGTGAATGCTCCCAACCGCTACCTGTCCTGGGGCGCTGAAGCCTCGGATCCCGCGGCTCTGGCTAGGAGGATTCGCGGGGAGGGATTCTCGACCGTCCTCTACGTCCCCCGCGAGGCCGCCCGCCTGGCCCCGGCCCTGGGCCCGGCGAGCGCGCGCGCCGCCCGGAACTGGGCGGGCCTTGACCAGTACTTGGAGCCGGTTTTCCAGGGTCCCGCTTGCGCCTTGTACAAAGTGAAGGTGCTGTGAGGCTCTACCTGTACGCCTTGGGAGCTTCCTGGGTCCTCTCCTTCGCCTTGACCCCGCTGGTCAGAGCCCTCGCCCTGCGCCGGGGCTGGATGGATCAGCCCTCCTCCGCGATCAAGACCCACAAGACCTCGACCCCGTCCTTGGGGGGCATAGCCATTTACTGCGGCTTCGTCGGGACCTTGGTGATGCTTCGCCTCCTCACCAATTTCCCGACCGGGACGCTTCGGACCCTGCGCGCCTTGATTGTCGGGGGGACCTTGGTCTTCCTTCTAGGCGTCGTGGACGACTTGAAAAAGCCCTACGGCCTCCACTTTAAGCCCAAATTCACGGTGCAGATGGCGGCCGCTTTCCTCCTTCTCTATTTCGGGATCCGCATCCGCTTCCTGAGCCCGGATTATTTGGCCGTGGGCCTGACCGTGCTTTGGGTGGTCGGGATCACCAACGCCTTCAACATCATAGACATCATGGACGGCTTGAGCGCCAGCCAAGCCGCCATCGCGGCCTTGGGCTTCTTGATGATTTCGCTTCCCTCCGAGGAGCTTTACGTCAACTTCGCCTCCGCGGCCTTGGCCGGGGCCGCGCTGGGGTTCATTCCCTGGAACATCTCCCCTCGCCGCAAGATATTCATGGGAGACTGCGGCAGCCTTTTCCTGGGCTTCGTCCTCTCGGCTTTGGCCTTGGGGACCAAATACAGCGAGATCAATCCTTTGGGGGTTTTCGCCCCGCTTTTGATCCTCCTCATCCCCATGTACGACACCTTCTTCGTCATGATCCTGAGGATCCGCCAGGGAGAGTCACCGTTCCTCGGCTCCAAGGATCATTTTGCCTTACGCCTGGAGAAGCTCGGCTACTCCCGCGGCCGTATCGTCTGCCTGGCCGCGGGCGCGGGGCTCTTCCTTGCCTTCTGCGCGTTTCTCGTGACTGTGCTGCCCTTGGGGTTCGCCCTGTGCATTTACGCCGTGATCCTGGCCGAGCTTCTGCTCCTCTCCAAGGCCTTGGCCCAGGTCGTGATGCGCCCGTGATAAAAACCGACGTCTTGATCCTGGGCGGGGGGCTGGCCGGATTGTCGGCCGCCTACCATCTAAACCAAGGAGGCCGGCTCGGCTCCTTGGTGCTGGAGAAGAACCCGCGCCCCGGAGGCTTGGCCGGTTCCATCAACCACGAGGGCTTTGTCTTCGACCATACCGGCCATCTCCTGCATCTGCATGACTCCTATGGCGAGAAGCTCGTCATGGAGCTTCTCGCCGGGAATGTCGCCTCGCACCAGAGGAAATCCTGGATTTATCTTGCCGGCCGCTACGCGCGCTATCCCTTCCAAGCCAACACCTACGGCCTGCCAGATCGCGTGATCGAGGAGTGCGTGCTGGGCTTCTTGAAGACGATCCACCGGCCGCCCAAGCGGGGCTTGGGGTCGGACCCCTCCTTCAAGGACTGGTGCCTGCGCCAGTTCGGGGAGGGGATATGCCGGCATTTCATGTTCCCTTATAATGAGAAACTCTGGAGGATGCCTCTCGCGAAGCTCACCACCCAATGGCAGGGGCGCTTTATCCCGAGACCCAAGACCTCCGAGGTCCTGCGCGGGGCCTTGATGGAGCAGAAGGAGCTTTTCGGCTACAACGCGGCGTTCCGCTACCCCGTCCGCGGCGGGATCCAGGCCTTGCCGGACGCCTTGGCGGCCAGGCTTGAGGCCGGCCAGTTCCTGGCAGGGCATGCCGTCGTTTCCGTGGATTTGCGCGAGCGCGTGGCGGTGGCGCGGGGGGTGGGGGAGATCTCCTACAAGCGCCTGGTCAACACCGTGCCCTTGCCCCAATTCCTCGACCTGGCCTCGCCCTTGCCGGCTTCCGTCCTGGAGGCGCGGCGCAAGCTTCGCTGGAATACGGTGTATTGCCTCAATTTGGGGGTGGGGCGCCCGGATGTCTCCGAGAAGCATTGGATCTATTTCCCGGAGAAGAAGTATCCGTTCTATCGGGTGGGCTTTTACAATAATTTTTCCAAGCTCGCCGCGCCAAAAGGCGCTAGCTCCCTTTACATCGAGCTCTCGCGCAAGCCCGGGGAGAGGATAGACCTCAAGCGCATGGAAAACGCGATCTTGCGCGGCCTGCGCGGCTCGGGCCTGCTCAAGTCCTCCGACAAGATCATCGCCAAGCTCTGGACCCCCATTCCTTGCGCGTACGTGGTCTACGACTTCGACCGCACTCGGGCCGTGGAGGCGATTTTCGCCCACCTCAAAAGAATGGGTGCCGATTCCATCGGCCGCTACGGCGCCTGGAAGTATTCCTTCATGGAGGAGGCCGTCCTGGACGGCAAGCGCTGCGCCGAGAATCTAGGCCTTTCGGCCTAGTGCTCGCTGGGCATAAAGCCCCTGGAAAGAACTTCCGGATCGGGTCATCCTGTGCCATGCGATCTTTCGCGCGTAGGGCGACCGCTTGCGCGGCGGCTGTGTCTCTTGCCTGGTCCGTGTTCCCTTCCTCGGCCATGGCCGGGAGGGGTCGGTCCCGCTCGGGGCCGCTGTTATTGCCGCGCGGTCTTGCCCTTGCCTCGCAGGCTTTAATCAGGCAAGGGATCAATGAGAATCCAGGCGACAGCCGGGCGCGTTTTTCGGCCTTCCTTATCGGCCTTGAGCCAGCCGCAAGTCCTTGAGAGCTTCCTGAATAGCGGACATCTTCCGGCCGAGGTGGTCAATGCCCAAGGGGAAGAGTTGGCCCACCACGATGAATTGGGGAGCGTCGTCTTCTCTCTCCTAGGACGTCCGGCAATGCTCAAGGAGAACGCCGGCGTCAATCCCGAGGTTCGGGAGCGCATGCGGCGGCTGATCGGGCCCGCGAATCTGAAAGTCCTCGCGGAAATGGCCCGCGTCATTGCCGCCCATCCCGAGGCGCAAAGCCTTCTTTCGAGGATTACCCGGAGCGAGGCCGGCATGGCCCGGGACGCATTTTCCAGCGACCTCCTGGGACGCCTTGGGGCCATCGAGGGGTTTTTTGACGGTCTTCGGATCGCGGGCCAAGGGGAGTCCAGCCCTGCCGTAGTCGTGCCGGAAAGAAGCGGCGGCGGGGCGGCTCGGCTGCCGCCCGCCAATCCGGCCAGCGCGCCCGACCGAGCAAATTCGCGGATCGGTTTTCCCGTATTCTTGGAGAGCCGTCCGGCGGGCACCACGTTTTTTGGGGCCTTGATCGGTGCTTTGGCCGTTCCGGGATCTGTATTGGCCGCGGCCTTTGCCATTGGGCCGGTGGACCATGCGCAGGATGCTCTCGATATGGATCTCATGGCCATGCTCCAGCAGGTTTCTCCTTGGGCTGGGTTCGCGGCGTTCTTAATTTACCAGGCCTTGACGACAACGCTGAAAGTTTTAACCGCCCGAGAGATTGTAAAGTTCCTCCGTTTAACGAATAAGCATGTTCTCACGTTTGTTTACGCAGCCGCGGTCACGGGTCTTCATCTGGTTGTTGGGGAGATGGTTTTGGGTCCTCTGTTTTCTTATAGTGCCAATATATTTTTGAGCGCTTTGGGAGAGGAAATCTTATTCCGCCGCTTTCTTTTTGGCGGTCTTCGAGAGAAATACGGCGCCTCGAAAGCCGGCCTATGGGCGGCTTTCATCGTGTCCTCGCTGGTATTTAGCGCCAGGCACATTTTCGCCTACGGATTTGTAGGCCGCATATTCGTGTCCAGGGTGCTTGGCGGGCTGGTTTTTGCCCTCCTCTATCATAAGGGAGGCTTGGCTCCCGCGGTCGCGGCGCATACGGCATTGAACCTGTTGATCGAGTTCTGCGGGGTAAACGAGATATCGCTTTTTGGGATTCTATACGGCATCAGCCCCGCGATGGGCTGGCCCAGCCTGGCATTCTTAGCGGTTCTGTTTTATCTGTTGCTGCGCTGGACTCCGAGGCCGCTCCCGGTCTCAAGGGCGGTTCGGCGTCGTGCCGCTTCCGGAATGCTATAATTCTCTATCTCCCATGCTTAAGCTCGAAAAGCCCCTGGTTTTCTTCGACATAGAGGCCACGGGCGTGTCCCCCGCGCACGACAGGATCGTGGACATAGCCCTCGTCAAGCGCCTGCCCGACGGCGCCGAACAGAGCTTCTCCTCCTTGGTCAATCCAGGCATGCCCATCCCGATAGAGGCCGTGGCGGTGCACCACATCACAGATGAGATGGTGCGAGACCAGCCCTTCTTCAAGGACGTGGCGCCCCGGATACTGGAGTTCATCGGGGAGGCCGACCTGGGGGGCTTCGGCATACTCAAGTTCGACGTGCCCATCCTCCAGGCCGAGATCAAGCGCGCGGGCTTCGATTTTCCCACCAACGGGCGCAAGCTCGTGGACTCGCTCCATATCTTCCGCAAGATGGAGCCCCGCAACCTCACCGCGGCCTATAAATTCTACTGCGGCAAGGAGCTGACCGACGCCCACCGCGCCGAGCCCGACGCTCGGGCCTCCTTCGAGGTTTTTTGGGGCCAGGTCCAGCGCTACGAGGCCCTCCCGCGGGACCTGGGGGCCTTGAGCGCGCTCTGCCAGGAGCGCGACGACAGGAACGTGGACTCCGAAGGGAAATTCGTCTGGCGCAACGGCGAGGCGAGCTTCAATTTCGGCAAGCACAGGACCTTGACCTTGCGCGAGGTGGTGCAGAAGGAGCGGTCCTATTTGGAATGGCTGATGAGGGCCGAGAAGACCACCCAGGAGCTGGCCCAGATCTGCCGCGACGCCCTTGCCGGGAAATTCCCGGTCCGGCGATAGGCCGGCTCTTTTCATGAAAGCGGTGGTCCTTCTTTCCGGCGGCCTTGATTCCACCACGGCTTTGTTTTGGGCCAAGAAGCGCGGTTATGGCCTCTCGGCCCTCTCCATAGACTATGGGCAGAGGCACCGGCGGGAGCTCGACGCGGCGCGAGAGGCGGCCAAGCGCGCCGGGGCTGAATTCCATGAGATAAAGCTCGCCCTCCCGTGGTTGAAGGTCAGCTCGCTGATAAACAAGGGGCTTGCTCTTCCCGATCTGCCCCTCCCGAAGATCGGCAGGGAGTTGCCGAGCACCTACGTTCCCGGACGAAACACCGTTTTCCTGTCCTTGGCCCTGTCCTTGGCCGACGCGGTGGGAGCTCAAGCCATCGTGATCGGCGCCAATGCCCTTGACTACTCGGGCTACCCCGACTGCCGGCCCCGGTACCTCGCCGCTTTCGAGAAAGCGGCGAGGCTGGGAAGCCGTTCGGGTTCCGCGGGGCGGGAATTCGAGGTCCTAGCACCTCTTATCCGTCTTGATAAGAAGGGCATCATCAAGCTCGCCTTGAAGGTGAATGCCCCGCTTGCCCTCACCTGGTCTTGCTATAGAGGCGGGCAGCGTCCCTGCGGGAAATGCGACTCCTGCAAGCTCAGGGCCAAGGGATTTTACGAGGTCGGCGTCGCCGATCCCGCTCTGAGCTAAAAATGGCCGAGACAGCCAAGCTCGCTAATTCAAATGCAGCCCGCATCGTGCGAATATTCTCTTCCCTCCAGGGGGAAGGGCTCTATCTTGGGCAAAGGCAGATATTCGTGCGCTTTGGCGGCTGCAACCTCCATTGCGACTACTGCGACGAGCCAGAGACCATTCCCATTCCCTCGGGAGCCTTGTGGAGCCGGTCTCAAGTGGAGGAGAAAATCGCGGCCTTGGCCAAGGAGAAGAGGCCGGAGGCCGTCTCTTGGACCGGAGGGGAGCCTTTGCTGCATGTCCCTTTTCTAAAGCCCATGATGGCCTGGGCGCGGGGAAAGGGCTTTCGGAATTATTTGGAGACCAACGGCACCCGCGTCGGTGCCCTGCGCCAGGTGGCGGGGCTTTGCGACGTCGTGGCCATGGATGTGAAGCTTCCCTCGGCCACGGGGAGGCAGACGTGGTCCGAGCATCTGGAATTCCTGCGGATCGCGCCCAAGAATACTTTCGTGAAGGTGGTCCTGACATCCCGCTCCACTCCGGCCGAGTGGCGGCAAGTCATCCGCCTGATGCAGGAAGGCTCGCCCGATGTCACGCTTGTCCTCCAGCCCGCCACCCCACGCTTAGGGGTCGAGCCCGTGGCGCCCGAGCTCGCCATCCGGTTCCTGCGCCAGGCTCGGGCCCTCCTCAAGGATGTCCGGATCATTCCCCAGTGGCATCCGGTTTGGGGACTGCCTTAAGCGGCTAAAGGCAATACAAGCGCCGGGCGACCTGCTTGGCCGAGGCCACGGCGTCCTCGTGGAGCCCGTGGCCGAAGTAGCTGCCGCAGTAGTAGACGGGGCCTCCGTCATTGAGGCGCGGCAGGAGGGGAATGGTCGCGCAGGACGCGAAGTCGAAGAGGGGAGTGCGCAGCCTGGTATCGAGGGCGATGAGATCGGGCCGGATGGGATAGTTGGGATGCTGGGCGCTGATGAAGTCGCAATCCTTGGGAGCTTGGGGCTCGTGCCAGAGGGCGCCGTTGACCGAAGTCCGCATTGTCCCGGCCCTGAGCGTGTAGAGGAAGGTGTAGGCTCCTATCAAGGGCCGGGGAGGGAAGGAGGAATGGTCGCGATGGACCACGACCCGACCTTCTTTGTAGCGCCAAGCGCCCAATAGTTCCTGCTCGAGAGCGGTCGGCCGCGCCAGGAGCGCCAGGGCTTGGTCCGGGTTGCAGGCCATAACCACCGCCTCGAAGGCCTCCCGCGAGCCGTCCTCCAGGACCAGAGTCGTCCCGCCCCCCGCGCCGCGCTCGATGGCGGCGATACTGGCGTTGAACCGTATCCTCTTGCGGTATGGCGCGGCCAGGGAATTGACGTAGCGCCGGGTGCCTCCCCGCACGCAGCGGACGGAATAAAAGGCCTTGGGCGAAATCACGTCATGGTGCGTCCGCAGCTTGTCGAGAAAAAAGTCCGCGGGCGAGGCCAGAAGCTCGTGGATTTCCATCGAGGAGAGAAGGCTCAGCGCCGAGAGAAACGCGATCTCGGCGTCTCCCGAGAATTCCGGCAGTCCCTCCAGGCAGCCGCCGAGGGTCTCGCCTGAAAGCCGGCCCCGAGAGCGCCGCAGTTGGGCACGCTTGAGGCCCAGGAAGAGCCTCGCGAGGCTCGCCAGGTTGGCCGGGCGCAGGAGCTTCAGGCCCTGGCAGAGCGCTCCTTCCACCGATGGGGTGAGATACAGCCCCTCCCCGGTGTCGAGGTTGTGGAAGCTTAAATAAGAGGTCGGGCAGGGCTCGGTGGGTATTTCCAGTTCATCCAGGAGGGCGTAGAAGTTCTTGTAGCCGGCCTTGCCGAACGCCGCCGCCGCGACGTCCAGGAAGTCTCCCGCGGGGGTTCTGTAGGAGTAGGCGTTGCCGCCGAGGCGGCCGGACTTCTCGAAGAGGGAGACCTCATGCCTGCGAGAGAGGTAATAGCCGGCGGCCAGGCCCGCGATGCCTCCCCCGACTACGGCGACGCGCTGTTTGCCATCGTTCACAGGGGCTCGGGCCTGAACAGGATCGCCTGGCATCTGGGGGCGAACAGGTAGTGCGCCAAGGGGCCCAGGCCCAACTCCGCGAAGGCCTGGGATCGCGGGTGGCTGCCCAGGCGCAGTCTGGCGCCGCTCAAGAAACGGGAGCCGCGCTCGATGTGATTCACCAGGAATGTCGCCCGATGGGGGCGTCCGGCGATTTCCGGATAAGAGAACATCGCCGTCAGGTTCTGGTCCCTGGGCGCGCGGTTCCGGGTCGGGATTCTTCGCCCCTCGAACTCCAGGATGACGTCCAGGCTCTCTTTGTCGCGCAAAGTGCAGACCCGATGTCCGGCCGTCTCCCTGAAGGTGATGTCTGCCAGGTACTTGGGATAATTGAAGTAGTCGAGGCCCCCGTGCAGGGCTATCGTCGTCGTCACCGGCAGAGCCGAGACGTAGCCGTGGAATTCCCGCCGCCAAAGCGAGCGGGCCGCCTGGAAAAGCGAGGCCAGCGGCAGCCAGCCGCGGCGCACCGCGATAGAGAGAGAGACCTCGTTGTAGGGTCCGATGTCGGTGTCCTTGTACTCCAGGCAATGGACGGCGACGAACCCGCGCCCGAGAACGTTCAAAGGGGCGGGGCCCCCGCGGGGAAGAGCCGCGCTCAGGCGGCCGAGGGGCGCCGTGAAAACAGCTCCCATCATGTGCAGGTCTCGGTAAAACAGGGGGGATTTTGCGGCCGCGCCGCGGATGGAGATGTCCTCCTGGAGGTAAGGGCCGAAAAAATCCCGGGAGCTCACGCCTCCACGACTCCGGCGGCCTGGAGCATTTTATAGCCCGCGCTCACCAGGGTCTCGCTCAAGCCCGGGAAGAAACGGTGAAGATAGTAGAAGAAATATGCGTCGGGATTGACCAGGACCAGCCTCTTATTCTCCTTGATCGTCCGCAGGATCGCCGTCGAGACTTTCGCGGGTTTGGACCCGACTGCGGCCAGAAAAGAGCCCGCCCTGCCCGGCGCGTTTTGCGCGATGTTGGTGCGCACGAAGGTGGGGCAGACAACCCCGACGCCTACGCGCCCCTCGAGCTCGGCGTGCAGGGCATCGGAAAGCCCCACGATCGCGAACTTCGACGCTACGTAGGAGCTCATCCCCGGAGCCCCGACCAAGCCCGCCATGGAGGCGACGTTGACGATGAAGGGCTCGCGGCTTTTGAGCAGTCGGGGCAGCACGGCCTTGGTCACCCGGGCCGTGCCCAGGAGATTGACCGCGATAACGCGTTCGAAATCGCGAAAGTCGCCGTTCTCGAAGGAGCCCAGCCGTGCTACTCCCGCGTTGTTGACCAGCACGTCTATCGGACCGCCGCCGGCCGCGCGGGCGAGCCTTTCGACGTGCGCCTCCAAGGCGATATCGCAGACGACGGCCTCGACGCGGTCTCCCTCCCCCGGCGGCTCGAGTTCGTTTTCGAGCTCCTCCAGCCCCTCCGCGTCGATGTCGGCGAGTATGAGGCGGCTGCCCTCGTTCCAGAAGAGGTCCCGGGCCAGGCGCCGCCCGATTCCGGAGGCCGCGCCGGTGACCAGGACGGTCTTGCCCTTGAGGTTCATCACGGGTCCATTAGACATAACCCGCCCCAGCCTAAACGCTGATGATTGTCATACTGAGAGCTCGTCAGGTCGAGGAAGGAATTCCCTACCAAAGCTTGGTCGCGAGCATCATCCACAAGTACGTCTCCGGCTGGGCCTTCTCTCGAGACCCCTAAAAAGCCGGAGGTGCCAAGGCAAGCGTCGCTTAATTCGACTGCCTTGGCACCCCCAAGTTCAGTATAGCACTAATAGCCGGGATGTCAAGGCCCAAAAATGGCCTATTTGTCGTCGAGAAACTACAACGGCGGAGCGCCGGGGCGCTGGAAGCGGCGGGCCAACTCCTCCCGGTTCATGGCCAGGATGGCGCGCCGGCCGTGGGGGCAGCAGGAGCCGTCCCGGCAGTCCTTGAGGTCCTCGAGAAGCCGCAAGGCCTGCTCCGGCCCCAGGGGATCGTGGGCCTTGACCGCGGCCTTGCAGGCGACCGTGGCCAAGGCGTCGTGGCGGGCCTCCTGGGCGGCGTTTACGGGGTCGCCCAGGGAATCCACGAGGCGGTGGAGGACTTCCTTGAGCTCCGAGTCCTTGCCGATAAGCGCCGGCACGGCCAACACGCGCAGGCCGGTCTTTCCGAAGGGCTCCACCGTGAATCCCAGGCGCTCGAGCCTTTCCTTTTTGGACAGGACCTTGGGCACGGCCGAGGCCGGGAGCTCCACGCAGAGGGGGAGCATGAGATTCTGGGCCCGGGCCGGGCCCTCCTCGATCTCGGCCATCAGTTTCTCGAAGAGGATTCGCTCGGCGGCCGCGTGCTGGTCCAGCATGAAGAGGCCGCCCGCCGCCTCGAAGAGAAGATAGCTCTTCTCGATCTGCCCCAGATAACGGTAGGGCGGCGTGAACCACGCCGGGGCGCTCTCGGGGGCGGCCAAGGCCTGAGAGGGTACAGTCTGGAGCCCCAGGAAGGGCTCCAAAGCGGCCGCCGGGCCGCCGCGGTAGGCCGGCGGCGCTTCCCGCACCTCCAAAGCCGGGGCCGCGGGCGCTCCGGCCCAAAGGGCCCCCGCGCGCTGGGCCTTCAACAGCGCTGAGCGGGCCAGGCCCGAGACGACCTCGAAAATATCCCGGTCGGACTTGAAGCGCACCTCGCGCTTGCCCGGATGCACGTTCACGTCGAAGGAGTCGGGGCAGAGTTCCAAATGCCCCACGCACACCGGGTGCTTGCCTGCCAGACGATGCTCCTCGTAGGCCCGGTAAAGGGCCTGCTGAAGGAGGCGCGAGGCGATGGGCCTGCGGTTGAGAAGCCAGAATTGGAAATAGCGCGAGGCGGAAGGTCTTTCCGGCGGGGAGAGGAAAAGGCAGAGCTTGAGCCCCGGCCTTTCGGCGACCGCGGGAATTAGTCCATCGGAAAGGTCCGGGCCGAGGACGGCGGCGGCCCGCCTCAAGCGGCTCTCGACGGGATCGGGGGATCTCTCCGCCGCGAAGAGGAGGGCCTTGCGCCCCTCGGACTTGCAGGAGAAATGGACCTCGGGGTTGGCGAGAGCCGCCTCCTCGAGAACGGAGATCAGGCGCCCCTTCTCGTAGGAGTCTGATTTTAGGAACTTGAGCCGGGCCGGGGTGTTGAAAAACAGATCGCGGGCTTCGACCGTGGTCCCCGGCGCCGCCGGGGCGGGCCCGGAGGACAATATTCGGCCCGCCGCGGCCTCCACTTTCCAGCCCGCGGCAGCACCCCTCTGGGAGCTCGCCAGGCTCAGGCGCGAGACCGCCGCGACGGCGAAAAGGGCTTCGCCGCGGAAGCCGAAAGTGCCGAGGCGGTCGAGGTCGGCCAAGGACGAGATTTTGCTCGTGGCATGGCGCTCCAGGCTCCTGGCGCAGTCCTCCGGCTCCATGCCGTGCCCGTCGTCGCTCACGCGCAGGGATTTCTTGCCGGCCTGCGCGACTTCGACTTCGATGCGCGAGGCCCCGGCGTCCAAAGAGTTCTCGATGAGTTCCTTGAGCATGGAGGCCGGTCTTTCCACCACCTCTCCGGCCGCGATTTGGCTCGAAACTTCCGGGGAAAGGCGTTGAATGCTCGGCATCAGATCCTTTTCTTGAGCTCCGAGAGCGCCGACAAGGCCTCCAGCGGAGTCATGTTCTCGGGATTGATAAGGCGCAAGGCCTCGAGGACGGGGTGACCGGTGAAAAGGGGAAGCTCCGGGGCGCGCCCCGGGGTTTGGGCTCCGGTGAGCCGCCCGGCGGCGGACTCGTTTTCAAGGAAAGTCAGTATCTCTCGGGCGCGGGTCAGCAGGCTGGCGGGAAGTCCCGCCAGGGCCGCCACTTGGATGCCGTAGGAGCGGTCCGCGGGCCCGGGGGAGATTTTGTGCAGGAAAACGAGTTCGCTGCGGCCTTCGGCCCCGGTCCACTCCTTGGCCTCCACGTTGGCGTTGACGATGCCTTCCCTCTCCCGGCCGAGCTCGGTGAGTTCGAAATAATGCGTGGCGAAGAGCACTTTCGGACCGCGTGGGCCCTCAGCGTCGCTCTTATAGGCCGCATGGAGGTGCTCGATCACGGCCCAGGCGATGGAGATCCCGTCAAAGGTGGAGGTGCCGCGGCCGACCTCATCGAGGATGAGGAGGCTGCGGGAAGTCGCGGTCCTGAGGATATGGGAGGTTTCCGTCATCTCCACCATGAAGGTTGAGGCGCCCTGGGTCAAAGCGTCCTGGGCGCCGATGCGGGTGAGGATCTTGTCCACCAAGCCGATCTTGGCGGATTTGGCCGGAACGAAGGAGCCGATTTGGGCCAGAAGCGCTATCAGGGCGTTTTGCCTGAGGAAGGTGCTTTTGCCCGACATGTTCGGCCCGGTCAAGATCATGATTTGCGGATCCCGGCCGTCCAAGCGCAGGGAGTTGGGGACGAAGGTGCCCGAGGCAAGAAGGGCGCAGAGGACTGGATGCCTTCCCTCCGATATGTCGAGGTCGTGCGAGAGGTCTACTTGGGGCTTGACGAAATCATGGATGGCGGCGCTTTGGGCCAGGGACTGGAACACGTCGAGTTCGGCCAAGAGCTGGGCGAAGGCCAGGATTTGGTCGTGGTACTTGAGGACCTCGCCGCGCAGGGCCTCGAAGAGCCTGGCCTCCAGGCGAAGGATCTTATCCTCGGCCCCCAGTATCTTGTTCTCGAGCTCTTTGAGTTCCGGCGTGATGTAGCGCTCGGCGTTGGTCAAGGTCTGCTTCCTGGTGTAGCGCGCCGGAATCTTGTCTTGGTGGGCCTTGGTGACCTCGAAGTAATAGCCGAAAATGGAGTTGTAGCCGGCCTTGAGCGATCCTATCCCAGTGGCCTGGCGCTCCGAGGCCTCGAGGCGCGAGAGGTGCCCATGGCTGTCTGTTTTGAGGGACCGGAGTTCGTCCAATTCCTCGTGGTAGCCCTCGCGTATGAGCTGGCCATCGGAAAGCCGGGCCGGGGGATGGTCGGCCAAGGCCCGGGCCAGGGTCTCCCGGCACGGGGCCAGGCGCGCGGCCAGGTCCTTGAGCTTGGCCGCCAGGACCGCCAAGCCGGAGGTGAAGAGAATCTGGGAGAGCCGGGCTTCCATGGCCGGGAGCTGGGAGAGGGAATGGCGCAGGGCGCCCAGGTTCCGTGGGGAGGCCTGCCGGGTGCTCAGACGGCTCGAAACCCGCGGCAGGTCCGCGATCTCGCGCAAAAGCCGGGCCAGGCCCGTCCTCGCCTCGGGATTGGCCAGAAGCTCCTCCACGGAGTTTTGGCGGAGCGCTATCTCCGCCACGTCGGTCGAGGGATGCAGGAGCCAGGATTTGAGCTTGCGGCTGCCCATGGGGGTCTGGCAGGAGTCGAGCAGGCCCCAGAGGCTGCGCTTTTTCTCGCCGTCGGCCGATTCCACGAGCTCCAACGTCCTTATCGCGGTCTCATCGAGCTGCATCTCTGAGCCGGACTCGCGGTACAAGGGAGACAGCACATCGGTCAGGTGAAACTGGGTTTTCTGCACGTACTGGGCGGCGAGCTGGGCCGCCTTGAGGGCGAGGGGGTGGTTGGCCCAGACCGGATTCTGGGCCCAGTCCTTCCTGGTCGGGGCGGGGGCGATCTCCCAGGGCGTGAGGCAGGCCTTGGCGGGAAGAATTTCCTTGAGCTTGAGCCGGGCGGCCGCGGCCGGCGAGGCCACGACCTCGGCCGGCCCCAGGCGCGCCAGGAGGTCGATGAGCTTGCGGCAGTCCCGGTCGTTCAGGGCCTGGGTCGCCCAAAACTCGCTCGTGGAGACGTCTAGGCAAGCAGCGCCCCAGCCCACCACGTCGAGCTCGATGGCGGCGAGAAAATTGGCGGAGCTCGGCTCCAGGAGTTCGTCCTCGATCACGGTTCCGGGGGTGATGAGCCTGGTAACCGAGCGGCGCACGAGCTTCTTGCCCAGGCCCGGCTCCTCCATCTGCTCGGCCACGGCCACCTTGCGCCCGGCCTTGAGGAGCTTGGCGATGTAATGTTGGCTGTTGTGCGCCGGCACGCCGCACATGGGCGCGCCCTGGCGCGAGGTGAGCACCAGACCCAAAAGGGGCGAGGCATCCCGGGCGTCCTCGGCGAACATCTCGTAGAAATCCCCCAGGCGGAAGAACAGGATGGCCTCGGGGTAGAGGGCTTTGAGCTCCTGGTATTGGCGCATCACGGGGGTGTCCGGCAGGGTTTGCGGCTGCGGCATGGCGTGTATTGTACTAAAGGTCGAAGCTGATGCCTATGTCGGTGTATTGCTCTGGAACGGCGAAGAATTGCCCGTAGGGGGAGTGGCCCTTGAAGTATCCTATCTGAAGGCGCATGGAGCGGATCACTTCCTTGAACCCGATGTTGATTCCGATGGCCGTCCTCGAGTTCATGTTCCAGGAGACGTTCTCGTGGAACTGGAAATCCTGGGCAAGATATGCTTTTACCGGGGTGTCCCTGAGCGCGTTGTACTCGGGGCTGGAGAGCTCAAAGCCGTACTGCAAAGCCCCCCTCTTGGGCGAGGGGATGCTGTGCATGAGGAAGGTGGCGCCTCCGTAGCCTCTTAGAAATTGCCATGGCTCCGCCGAGAACAGGGCCCTCAGTCCATCCACGCTGTAGCGAAATCCCGTGTTGCTGGTGCGGCGGATGTAGTCATCGCCAAGATGCGAGCTTTCATGGAAGAGCATGAATTTTCCGGAATAGATGCCGTGGCGGACCTCGAGGGGGACGTTGGCGAAGAAGTCCACGGTCTGGAACTCATTGACGGCCCCCGAGAGCTTGAAGCGAGAGAAGGCCATGCCCTCGATGTTCCACTGCCAGAACCACAGGCTGTCCGTGCTGTGCCAGCGCGCCATGCCCCAGCTGTGGCCGAGGGAAATGTCGGCGCTGTTGTTGCCGTTGAGCTTGTAGTAGGCGGCCGAGAGCTGGATTTGCCGAGGATCGGCCAGGAGGCGCGCGAAGAGCTCATTGGCGTTGGGGAACATTTCCGAGACCACGGTCGCCGAGACCGGGCCCGCGATCCACGAGAGGGCGAAAGCAAGCGACAACAACGTTTTTCTAGCGGTCAAGGAGTTCCTCGATGTCTTTGGCCAGGTCCGCGAAGGTCTGCGGGCCGAGATAGCGCTTGACGATGCGGCCCTCCCGGTTTATCAGGAAGGCTGTGGGGATGCCGCGCAGGAAGTAGCCGGCCGGCGGCAGCTCGTCTCCCAGAAGGATCGGGTAGGGGATTTTATTTTTTCGAGCGAAGGGGCGAACGGCCTTGGCTCCCAAGGGATCCAGGGAAACCCCGATGAGGGCGAAGCTTCTCTCCTGAAATTTCTCGTGCAAGGCGATGAGGTCCGGGAGCTCCTCGAGGCATGGCTCGCACCAGGTGGCCCAGAAATCCAGCAAGACCACCTTCCCCTTGAAGCTTTCCAGGGAGATCGTTTTTCCGTTCAGGTCCGGAAGCGACAAGGGCGGGGCGATTTCCAGGCTTTCGCTCTCGCGGCGCGTTTCCTTGAGGCTCACGAATAGAACGGCGCCTAGGGCGAGGAGCGCCAAGGCCGTCAGAAGGCGGCGGCTCATCGGGAGAATTGGGAGAGGGACTTGGGCAGATACTGGATGAGCCAGGTCAGACGGTTGCCGGCCACGAGCCCTCCCACGAGGATGAGCAGGGCCCCGGCCGCGATCTCGCCCCAGCGGATATAGCGCTTGTAGCGCGCGAAAAGCTGGAGGCAGGCGTTGACCATGAAGCCGGTCAGGATGAATGGAATCCCCAAGCCCAGGGAATAGGCGAAAAGCAGAAGCATGCCCCTTCCGACCGTTTCCTGCGTGGCGGCCAGCGCCAGGATCGAGGCAAGGATCGGCCCGATGCAGGGAGTCCAGCCGCAGGCGAAGGCCAGTCCCATGAGAAAAGATCCTCCATAGCCTGAGGGGAATCGGGCTAATGAAAGGCGTTTCTCGTAGTAGAGCCAGCGGATCGGGACGAGTCCCGTCATGTGCAGACCGAAGGCCATGATGAGGACTCCCGCCAGCTTGCTCAAGAGGGGGAGGTTCTGGGAGAGGACTCGGCCGATGGCCGAGGCCGAGGCGCCCAGAGCGGTGAACACGAGGGAGAAACCGAGGACGAAAAAAACGGAGCCCAGGCCCGCCTTGGCCAGCGCTTGACGGCGGTCGGATCCGCGCGAAAGCTCCTCCAAGGAGAGTCCAGAGAGGAAGGAAATATAGCCCGGCACCAGGGGCAGGACGCAGGGAGAAAGGAAGGATGCGATTCCGGCGGCAAAAGCGGTTCCGGCAGAGACGCTCAAGGTCATGACCGAGGGATGAGTGTAACATTTTTGCGGGGCATGCACCCGCCCACGCCTTTTCTGTATCATATTCCCATGGCAGCCATGGATGAAGCCCTTTTGCGGCGCCTGGCCTCCGCTGTGGGCCATGAACTCCGGAACCCCTTGGCCGTGATCAACAACTCTGGGTATTTCCTGAAGGCGAAGCTGGAGGCGGGCGGATCCCTGGACCCCAAGGTCCGCAAGCATCTGGATATCATCGCTTCGGAAGTGGCCCGCGCCGACGCCCTAATATCGGACATCGTGTCCTGGGCCAGGCCCGTCCAGTTCGAGCTCGTCCCCCTGCCGCTCAAGCCCTGCGTGGAGCAGGCCTTGAGCCGTTATCATTTCCCTCAGAACATTCGAGTGGAGAAAAAGATCGGCGCGGGCGCCTGCGAGGTCCCGATGGACTCCATGGCTTTCGAGGACGCCTTGCGCAGGATCCTTGACAACTCGGTTGAGGCCATGCCGGAGGGGGGGCGTCTGCGCGTGAGCGTCTTTCAAGAGAGAGCCGCGCCCGTGATCGAGATACGCGACTCCGGGCCGGGGTTCTCCGAAAAGGCCAAGGCCTCCCTGTTCGAGCCTTTCTTCACAACCAAGCCCAAGGGCCTGGGCCTGGGCCTGGCCCTGGCCGGAAGAACCATCGAGGCCTTGGGCGGGAAGCTGGAAGTTCGCGGCGCCGAGGGCGGAGGCGCCGCGGTGAGGATTCGCTTGGGGAGGCGCAAAAGTGGTATATGATATTATTCCGCATATTTAGGAGGATCTTTATGCGCCGAGCCTTGATTTTCTCCGCCGTCCTGAGCCTGGGCCTTTCGATCGCTTCCGCCGCCGAGCCCGCCGTGGATGTAATGACCCGACTGCGCCACATCCTAAGCGAGGGCCGCCATGAGGCCGGCATCGAGGCTCCCAAGGCCGTCGCCGTGGCAAAAGTGGTCAAGGTCGCGGGCTCCGGGGAGCTCCAGGGCTACGGCAGCCTGTACGCGAGCTCGAACCCGGACAGCCAGTACTTCAGCGGCTGGCTTCCCCTTTACGGGAAGATCGAGCTCAAGAACGCGGACAACAGCATCCAGGGCTTCGTCGTTCTGGACCAAGAGGTTTTCGTGGCCGGCTTCGGGCACCGCGGAAGCGGGGGAGTCTCGGGTCCGGAGACCCAGGAGATCGCGGGAAAGCCAGAGTTATTTTACCAAGGGCGGAAACTTCAGGTCCCGGCGATCACAGTTCCGGTGAAAGTCTGGGGCATGTCCCGGGATTGGGACGCCTCTATTTACAGCCGCCCCGAGGTATCCTTGGAAGTGGCCCTTTCCGAGGAGGGAAGGACGCTCAACCAGGCGGCCCCCGCCTCCCAATCCGCTGTCTGCGTTCTCAAGGACATCGTTGGCCATGATTGCGTCTACCGCTGCGGCGACGGACGCGAGGTCCGGCGGGAGATACAGCTGGTCTTGCCCAACAGCCCTTACGATCAGGTCAAGTACGTCTGCCCCGGCGGCGGCCAGATCACGGTTTCCTTCTAAAACGCGGCGGCTTGATGCTGGCAAGGCGCCGTTTCCTGGCGGGCCTGGTCCTCCTGCCGTTCCTAAGCCCGGCGCGGGCTTGGACTCTCGAGAACGCCGAGTACTTGGAGCAGTACGCCGCTACCTACCGATTCGCGCTCGGCCGTCCGGCCGAGATCCTGGTCTCACCGGACGGCCGCCATGTTTATTTCCTGCGCTCCGGGCCGCGGAGCTTCACGCGCGATCTCTACGAGTTCGACGTCGAAAAGGGACAGGAGCGCAGGCTTTTGAGCGCGGAGGAGCTTCTGGCCGGCCAGCAGGAGACTCTGACGGCCGAGGAAGCGGCCCGGCGGGAACGTCAAAGGCTGGTCGCCAAGGGCATCGCCTCGTACCGGCTCTCCAAGGACGGCAGGCGCCTTCTCGTGCCGCTCTCGGGCAGGCTATTCGTCTATGAGATCTCCTCTGGGAAGATACTGGAACTCAAGGGAGACCCGGGCTCTCCCATAGATCCCCAGTTCTCCCCGGACGCCTCCAAGGTGGCCTACGCCAAGAACGGAGAGCTTTACGTGGCCGACCCCGCCTCGGGAGCCGAAAAGAAGATCACCTTCGGCGCCGGCAAGACCGTCTCCAACGCCGAGGCCGAGTTCGTGGCCCAGGAGGAGATGGGGCGCGGCCGGGGCTTCTGGTGGTCTCCGGACGGCAAATGGCTCGCCTACCAGCAAACCGACTGCGAGGGGTTGGAGGAGTTCCATATCGCCGACCTGAAGAATCCAGAGAAGGCGGTCCAATCTTGGTTCTACCCTAGAACGGGCAGGAAGAACGCCAAGGTGCGCCTGGGCCTCATCGCGGTCACCGGCGGACCCACGGTTTGGATAGACTGGGACCGCGAGAAATTTCCGTATCTCGCCGCCGTCGAGTGGGAGGGCCAAGCTCCCCTCACGATTCTGGTGCAGAACCGGCCCCAGACCGAGGAACAGCTCTTGGCGGTGGATCTTCCCGGCGGAACCACCCGAGTTCTCCTCAAGGAGACGGACAAGACCTGGCTCAACCTCGCCCCCGGGATGCCGCGCTGGCTGGCGGACGGCACGGGATTTCTGTGGGCCTCCGAGCGCCGGGGGGAGTGGGAGCTCGAGCTGCGCTCGGCCAAGGGGGATCTGGAGCGGACTTTGGCGAAGAAGGGTTTCGGCTTTCGCAAGGTGGCGGGCGTGGACGCCCAGGACGGCTTTGTCTACGTCCAAGCCAGCACCGAGCCCTTGGAGGGGCACCTCTACCGCGTTTCCCTGCCGCCGAACAAGGGAGAGGTCCTGCGCCTCACCCAGGAGCCGGGGCTCCACGACGCGGTTTTCGCCGAGAACGGCGGGCGCCATGTCTTGATTTCGCGCGGGCTTTTCCAGGGGCCCCAGTACACGGTCCACGACAAGGACGGCAAGGCCTTGGCCGAACTACACTCCTTGGCGGAGAACCCGCCCTACCCTCCCAACGTGGAGCTGACCGAGGCGGCCGCGCCCCAGAATTTCCGGGCGGCCTTGGTCAGGCCTGAGAATTTCGATTCGAGCCGCCGCTACCCCGTTCTGGTGCAGGTTTACGGCGGCCCCGGGGGGGCGATGGTCTTGGCGGCCCAGGACCGCTATCTCCTCCCGCAGTGGTTCGCCGACCAGGGCTTCGTGGTGGTTTCCCTGGACGGGAGGGGGACTCCCGGCCGCGGCCGCGACTGGGAGCGCGCGATAAAGGGCAATTTCATCCAAGTTCCCCTGGAGGACCAGGTGCAGGGTCTGCGCGGCCTATGCGAGCGCTACCCCGAGCTTGATTGCTCGCGGGTGGGGATCATGGGCTGGTCCTTCGGCGGGTACATGGCGGCCATGGCCGCGATGCAGCGCCCCGAGGTGTACCAGGCCGCGGCGGCGGGGGCCCCGGTGGCCGACTGGCTCGACTACGACACCCATTACACCGAGCGCTACCTGGGCCTGCCCGAGGAGAATGCCGAGGGCTACGCCAAAAGCTCGGCCTTGAGCTACGCCAAGGACTTGAACCGGCCCCTTTTGCTCATCCACGGCACCACCGACGACAATGTCTACTTCATGCACAGCCTGAAGCTCTCCGACGCCCTGTTCCGCGCCGGGAGGGACCACGAGTTCCTGCCCTTGGCGAGCTTCACCCACATGGTCCCCGACCCGCAGGTGATCGTCCTCCTCAACCAGCGCCTGGCGAGGTTCTTTATTCAGAACCTGCAGTGACGGTGGCCAACACCGCCAGGGCTACTTCAACCGCATATTGCTCAACTGTCGGAGCAGGTCGTTGGACACCGGCCTGAAGGCGCGGATGAGGTCATTGGGCGGCACGGTCCCGACTTCTTGGAGAATTTTGCGGCGCAGCCTCTCCAGGCGGTTGTGCACCATGGCGTTGATGTCGTCGAGGCGTTTGACCTCGGCCCGGGTCGGAGCGCGCCGGGCGCGGGCCAAAGTCTCGCGCAGGCGGGCGGCCTCGGCGGCGGCGCGTCGGACGGGCTCCATCTCGCTTGAGTGCCAGCGCATGGGGTCGGCGATCTCGAGCCTCAGGAAGTCTATCTTTCGCAGGGCGATCTGCTGGTCGAGGAGCTTGAGACCCTGCTCGGCGCGCAGCCTATCGTAATCGGCGAGCTCCCGGTCGAGGTCGGCTTGCTCCTCAGCGGGGACGAGATCCCGCAGCTTCTCAGCCGAGATGCCCATGTAGCGCCAGTGCTTCCAGGTATCTTCCCGTAGGCGCTTGAGTATGGCTTGCTGGGCCGCATAGAAGCGCCGGCCCACGTCGGCCATCTCCGGCTCCAAGCCCTCGAGCTCGGCCTGGGTGCGTTGGAGGAGGACGATGGGGGAGCTTGGATTGTCCTTGACCTCGAGCGTGCGGCTCTGCGGGCCCACCACGACGCGGTGCGGGGCCATGCCGGCGAAGGCCTCTATCATGGCGGGGACCTTGGTAAATCCCAGGGGATTGACGGCGATCCTCGCCACGGTCTTGACGCGCTCCCACCAGGTCATGTTTTTCCAGGGCTTATCAAAATAAAGGTAGGGAGTGCCCAGGGGCGTGTTCTGTATTCGCCAGCCGCTGGGGCTGGCGTGGGTCGGGCGCTCGAACACGATGAAGCTGAAGTCCATGGGCCCGATGAGGTTGTCGAGGAGCCGCCTCGTGAATCCCCGCATCAATTCCACGGTCTTGTCGGCCGGGGTTTGCGTGCCGGATTCCACGATGGCGAATCCCGCCGCCCGCAGGAGCTGGGTGATGATGCCAATGCAGTTGTCGAATCCCGTGAAGTCGTAATGGGCCTTTCCTGATAAATGGCGGGAGTTGAGGTTCATGGCCATATTCAGCAGGGCTGCGTATTGGGACTCGGTGATGCCGTGCAGGATGAAGTCGAGCACGTCCGCCGTCGAAGTCTGGCCGAAGGCGGGAGGCTGCCCCGTGGCTCCGGGCAGGCGCCACATGGCGTAGAGGTACTCCGCCAAGCTCATCTGCTGTATGGGCCCCAGGCCGCCGGTGAAGGAGCCCCCATCGTTGTACTGCACGGTCCACACCCAAATCTTGCCGTCCGGACCTCTCACGGCCATGGCGAAGTGGCCGTAGGCGTTGAGGTCTCCCTTCTTCTTTTGGCCGTTGCCGTTGGTGAGCATCAGGTGGATATCGTAGGTTCCGGACTTGCGCGAAGGCGGGATGATTCGGTCAAGAATGCCGTTAAGCTGGTGTTCGAAATCCTCGATGGACGTTCCCCCGACGTCCATGAAATTGTAGGGAAGGCGCTCGACCAAGGGCGCTTCCTTGAGCGCCGCCTCGAGGGTGGGCCGTGACGCGGCCTGGACGTAAGGAGCCTGGCCGAGCCAGGCTCCGGGATAGGCCGCCATGTTCAATCCGCTGGGGTCGGCCGGGGCGTTGGTGTGGTTCCAGATCACCGGCATGCCCGTGTGGTAGCCCATCTTCTTCATGAGCCCCACGATCTCGGAGTCTTCCTGGGTTTCGATGACCAGGACGTCTATGTTATGGTGGTCGATGTACTTTGCCAAGAGATGCGCCTTCTCGCGGATGGTCCTGACATGCTTTGGGTCCACCTGCCCGGCCAGCGCCAGGCTGATGTTGGACAGAGCCGCCTTCAAGCCGGAGAGATCGGCGTAGGCGTCTCCCTCGCCCTTGATTCCGGCCGCCTCGGAGGCCACCTGTTTGAGGCTGGACCCGCGGACCTCCAGCCCGCCCAGCCGGCCGACCAAGGCCTCGGGGCGCGCGGTGAGATGGAGGGCTTTTTCATGAGGAAGGCTTTTCGGGTCGCTCAATTTCTTGGGGTCGAGGGACGTTCGGGGGCGGTCTATGGAGACGAAACGGCGGCCGACGATGCCGAAAGGAATGTCGAAGGCTATTTCCTTTTCCTTGTCCCTCAAGCCGTCGAAGTACTCGTAAATGTCGAGGTTGGAGCCCAGCACGCCGTCCACTTGCTCCGCCTGCATTCGCTTCCAGAGGGCTTCATAGGCCGCGGGAGTGGTGTTCGGGTGAGTTTGCTTGGTCTTGCGGGAATAAGTAAAGGGAACGACGCTCGTCTGCTCCAAGGCCACGATTTTGGCGTTGGGATTGTCCTTTTGGACGCGCTCCAGCATGGCCGAGGCCCTCTTGAGCTCGGCGGGGCTCGAGTAGACGTACCAAATCGTGCCTTGTACCGGCCCCGGGTCCGGCGCGTGGCGCAGAGCCGCTCCGGTGATCTCGGCGAAACTGCGGGGTTGGCCCGGCGCGCCAGGGCGTCCCGCCAGGCCGGCCCAGCCGGAAAGGGGCTGGGAAAGAAGCAGAAAAGCTAAAAAGACTCTCGTCAGTTTCATCGTCATGGATTCCTCCGCGGGGGAATTCTGCCAAAAGCGCCTGGCTTTCAAGTGGGGCTTTGGTCCCAGGAGTTCCAAGGCAAGGGTCTCATGCGGGCGTAGGCCTAAAGACCGGTGTCAGGCTTAATTTCTTGTAAATTCCATTGACAAAAATCTTGATTCGGCACATACTTTAGAAATGCCGGAAAGGACCATTGCCGCGCCCGCCGCCGAGAAGATCCAAAGGCTCATGGGCTGCATCTCCCAGGTCTTCGTGAGCAAGCCGGAGGTCGTGAGGCTCACCGTCACGGCTCTCGTCGCGCGCGGGCACCTCCTGATCGAGGACGTGCCGGGAATCGGCAAGACCTTGCTCGGCGTGGCCCTGGCGCACTCCATCGAGGCTTCCTTCCGGCGAGTCCAGTTTACCAACGACCTCCTGCCCTCCGACATACTGGGGCTCTCGGTCTTCAACCAGCGCGACACGCAGTTCGAGTTCAAGCCCGGGCCGATATTCAGCCACGTGGTCCTGGCCGATGAGATCAACCGCTCCACCCCGAAAACCCAATCGGCCCTGCTCGAGGCCATGAACGATTTGCAGGTGACCATAGACGGCAAGACCCATGCTTTGCCCTCGCCATTCCTCGTGATCGCGACCCAAAACCCCGTGGAGTACCACGGCACCTTCCCCCTGCCCGAGGCCCAGCTCGACCGTTTTCTCATGCGCCTGCAAATCGGCTATCCCTCGCCCGAGGACGCAAAAAAAATATTAAGGGAGAAGGACCTGTCCGTCCAGCTTAGAAGCCTCAAGCCCGCCCTCGGCAAGGACGATGTCCTGTCTTTGCAGCAGCAGGCCGACGCGGTCAAGGTGGACGAGGATATCCTCGACTACATCGTGAGGATATCCGAGGCCAGCCGCTCGGTCCCTTCCATTCGCCTGGGGCTGAGCCCGCGCGGAGCCCTGGCTCTGGCCCGGGCCGCCCGCGCCCACGCTTTGGTGGCGGGCAGGGACTACTGCGTTCCCGACGATATTAAGGCCGTGGCCGCGCCGGTGGTCGCCCATCGCCTCCTTCTCGACTCGAGCCTTTATGGGATCGCGCGCATCGCCGAGTCGGAGGAAACCGTGCGCACGATCCTGCGCGCCGTAAGCGCCCCGTAGACTTCTTCCAATTATATGAGACTGACCCGTTCAGGCTGGGCGTGCGCGTTCATGGCGGCCTTGAGCCTCATGTCGGCCGCGACCACGGGGAATAATCTCCTCTATCTCCTATTCTCCCTCCTGTTGTCAGCGCTCCTGATTCCATTTCTGGCCGGCCGCGCCAATCTCAAGCATTTGCGCGTGACGGCCGAGCCGCCGGGCCTGGCCTTCCACGATTGCGAATGCTCCCTGAGCGTGATTGTGGAAAATACCGACCGATGGTCCTCTTACGGAATACTTCTTTCGCACGGTGGGCAGCGCTTGTCCTGGGATGAAGTCTCGGCGAAGGGCCTCGCGGCCGGAACCTTGCGGTTTAGGCCATTCCATCGGGGGCGCAACCATGTCGAGGGCGTGTTTTTGGAAAGCCTGTTCCCTTTCGGGCTTCTTCTAATACGCCGCGCCGTTTCCGGCTTGGAGGTTTTGGCCCTGCCCCGAATGCCCGAGGTCCGCTCCGGCGCCGAGGTCGAGGCTGGGGTTCGGGCCGAGGGTCGGCCAACCTTGAGCCGGGGAAGGGGCGACGAGCTTTTCGGCATCCGAGAGTACGACCGTTCCGACGACTCCCGCCTCATCAACTGGAAGCTGACGGCGCGGAGCGGCAGGCCGCTCATCAACGAGTTTTGTTCTTTCGAGACGGGCCGCGTCGCGGTGAAAGTCGAGACGGCCTCCGGGCCCGAGGGCGAGCGCTGCATCGAGGCCGCGGCCGCGGCCTGCCGTTTTTATATCGACGCCGGGGCCGAGGTAAGTCTCGTGACGCCGGAAGAAAGTATGAACTATGGCAAAGGTCTTCTGCACTTGGAGAGAATTCTCAAGACCTTGGCGCTTCTTGGCCCCGGCAAGGAGCCGCGAGCGGCTTCCTCCCCGCCGCCGGCCTGGCCGGCGGCTATAGTTGACTCCACGGCCTTGAGGCGCGTGACCTTCCTTGGGGCGGGGCTTGTCTCCCTCGGCCTTTTTCTTGTGGACGAGATACAGACCTGGATGCCGACCGCCATTCTCCCGGTGCTTCTCCTGGGCTGGCTGCTTTACGAGAGGAAATGGCCCCGGGTGCCCCGCGGGGCCTGGAACGCTCTCTCCCTTCTGGTGCTTGTTTACCTCTTGGCCGTGGACCTTCAGCGCTCGGGCGTGGTGGTGGCCAACATCCACCTCTTGATCTACCTTATCGCCAACCGGGCCTTGGACGAGGTCAAGACTCATGAACTCGGCCAGAGCTTCTTCATTTTTCTGCTTGCCTTTTTCCTGATCTCCGGGCTCACCATCAGCCCCTGGTATTTCCTCTTTTTCCTGCTCTACGCGGGCTTCGCGGCTCTGTGGCTGGCCTTGGCCCACGGGGGCCGCTGGGAGGCCCTGCGGGCATGGCGCGGGCCCCTGTCCTGCCGCCTTGCCGCGGTGTTGGCCTGCTCGGCCCTTCTCTTCGCCTCGGTTCCGCGCGTCGAAGGCTTTAAGCGGATGAATCCTTTCCTGAGCGCGGTGGACAAGCTCCAGGTCAAGTCTTCCTCGGTCATGGGGTTCACGGAGAACGTGAGCCTGGGATTCTTCGGCAGGCTCAAGAAATCCTCGGCCCGGGTCATGAAGGTGAAGCCCTATCCGGAAATACAGGCCGCCAACCCGCCTCCCCTGCGCGTGCGCGGATCGGCTTTGGACCATTTCGACGGCGCGCGCTGGAGCAAGGAACCGCGGGATTTCCGCTACCAGCTCAAGAGCCGGGTCTATGCCAGCACCTCGGGGCGGGGCTGGGCCCTGCGCCAGCCGGGCCAACTCCTGTTTCCGACCCGTCCCCCGTCCGGGGGAGGCCCGTCCTACGAGTTCATGATCTACCCCATGAGCCTGTCCGTGCTGTTCTCGGTGGGCACCCCCTGGATGGTCGAGACGGGCGAGGCGGCCGCCTACTTCGACCACATGGGGAGCGCCTACTTCGCGGCCCCGTACATCTCGGGCGTCCGCTACCGGGTTTACTCGGATCCCGAGCCGGGAAGGCTGGAGCTCAAGATTGCCTCGGATCCAGGCGTGGCGGAAAGATTCCTCCAGCTTCCGCCATTCAAGGATGGCCGCGTACAGGGGCTCGCCCAGGCCCTTACCGGAAATATTTCCAGCGACTGGGGAAAGGCCCGGGCCATAGAGGCGCATCTTAGAAAGAAGTACCATTACTCGACGTTCTCGGACGCCAAGGACAAATCCCTGGAAGACTTCTTCTTCAACTCCAAGCGCGGCAACTGCGAGTATTTCGCCACGGCCGGGGTCGTGCTCCTGCGCGAGGCCGGGATCCCGGCGCGCTTGGTCACGGGATTTCTGGCCGACAACTGGAACGAGTTCGGTAAATTCTACGATGTGCGCCAGGAGGAGGCCCACGCCTGGGTCGAGGCCTATATCCAGGGCCAGGGCTGGGTAGCCTTGGATCCCACTCCGGGCCAGAGCCTCTTCTCAGCCTCGGCCGACGTCTTCACCAGGCGCCTGGAACGCTACTGGGACGCTCTCCAGGTCGAGTGGTACCGCCGGGTCATCGGCTACGACCAGCAGACCCAGAGCAACACCTTCAAGCGCTTGGTCTTTAGGCCCGAAGTCATCGCGTCCCTGGGAGAGAGGGCTCTTTGGATTCTTTCAGGAGGCCTTCTCCTGTGGGGACTTACCCGGGCGCGCCTGTTCTTGCGCCACTTCTTGTCCGCGGCCCCGCGAAGCCTTTTCCACAAGGCCCAGGCCGCCCTGGAAAGGGCGGGCCTGCCGCGAAAGGCCTTCTGGACTCCGCGGGAGTACGCCCGGGAGGTCATGAGCCTCCGCCCGGACCTGGCGGCCTTGGGCCCCCTGGCCGAGCTCTATTACCTTGAGCGCTTCAGCCCGCGCGGGCTGAGCGCTGAGGAGAGCCTCCGGGCCCGGAGGCTCTGGCGGGAGCTGTCGTCTCGCCTATGACGGACGGCGGACGAAAATTCTCGCCCCGATCGGGCCCGGTATTTTTCGTCCTGCTGGCGGTGGTTTTTCTGGTTTACGGCCCGGTTTTGCGCGGCCCCATCCTGGGCGACGACCTTTCTTATGTTCGGGACCACGCGGCCTTCCGGATGGGCTTTTGGGACTTCATCCGGGAGCTCGGCTCCCGGCGGTACTTTGATTTGACTCGGGAATCCACCTATCAGCCTCTGGTCACGCTTTTCCATTATTTTACGCACGGGGTTCCGCTCATCTATCGCTCAACGGGGATTCTTTTGCACGGCTTCAACGCCTGGCTGGTGTTTTTGGTTGCCCGCCATTTGGGAGTAGAGGACCGCCCCGCGTTGAGCGGGGCCCTCCTTTTCGCTCTTTTCCCGACCCACACCGAGACTTTGAACTTCTCGTCCTTCAAGGGGCATCTCTTCAGTTTCTCATTTTCATTGATGGCTCTATTGGCATGGATCGGAGGCAATAGGGCTCTGGCGCTCGCCTGCTGCGCAGGCTCACTACTATCAAAGGAAACCGGAGTGCTGACGGTCGGACTGATCGCGGCATGGGAGCGGTGCTTGAAAGAAGAAAATAAACAATCACGAAGAGCCATACTCCCATTTATCGCCGTCACTGCGGCGTATCTGGTCATGAGATTTACTTTCCTTCATCGCTTCCCCGTCCCTCGCCCGGTTTTGCCTGGGAATCCCCTTTTGTACCTGGATTGGTACATGAGAACCCTCGTCTGGCCGGCGCCGCTTTGCCTTGAGCGGACGCCGGCCCAATTGGGGAGCTGGAGCGGGGCGTTATTGCTGCCGGCGTTGATTTTCATCAGCAGGGGCTCGCCCGCCCGAGTCCTCGCGCTGTCTTGGACAGCGCTCGGGCTTCTGCCCTTTCTGCGCCTGCTGCCCTTTGACGCCTACAATCCCGTGGCCGACCGCTACCTTTATTTCGCCTCGGCCGGCTTCTGCCTATGGCTGATTTTGGCCTGGCCGAGCGGGTGCGCCCGGGCCCTGCCGTACGCTCTCCTCGCCGCTTGGGCTTTAGTCACCATCAACCGCAACAGCCTTTACCGCGACGAGAGGGCTTTGGCCCGGCAAACCGTCTCTTGCGCGCCGCAAAGCCCGCGAGCCCGCATGGCTTTGGGGAGCGCCTGCCTCTCGGCGGGGGAATATAAGGAAGCCGCCATGGAGTTGGAAACCGCGGTCTCTCTGGACTCGGGCTTCATGCTGGCCTGGAACAATCTCGGCATCGCCCGCTACCAGCGGCGGGACTACCCGGGCTCCGAGCGCGCCTTCGAGAAGGCCCTGAATCTCGCCGATGACGCCCCCATCCACAACAACCTCGGCAACGCCCTGGCCGCCCAAAACCGCCTGGACGAGGCCTACCGCCACTACGAGAGGGCCTGGCAGCTCCAGCCGGACTGGCCGCTTCCCTACCTCAACGCCGCCAGGATAGCAAGAAAAAAGAACCCCACCTTGTCCCGCAGGCTCGAGTTGAAGGCTAGAGCCTTAATGCCTGGCACTCGTGCTCCCACCGGCTCATAATGCCCGCTTTGGCCGGCCGCTCTTCTTAAGGAAATCTCCGACATCTTAAGCGTAGACAGTTCCTCCATAGAGCGGGGGCCCGGCTTTGGCAGCCTGCGGCGTCGCGCCAGCTCGTTCATATCCGTTATCCACAAAAACTTCCCGGGAAGTTTTGTGGATAACCGGCATCCAGTTCAAATCCGGGCCCCCAAAGCGGGCATTATGAGCCGGTGGGAGCACTAGGCCTTAAGGCCCAAGAAAGGGCTAGGCCGATTTCCTTCCCGGGCTTCCCCATCCGGCCCAGGTGCCCGCCCGCGATCCCGTCTACACTATTTATGTTGGGTTTTCTAGGAATTATCGGGGGTTACGCATGGAGAAGGGATTGCTTCGCTTGGCGCTGGCTTTAATCATGTTTAACGGCGTACAAGGGGCGTTCGCCGGCGACAGAGGGGAGGGTTCCGGTATTTCCGGCGCTCATGCCTTTCCAAATCCTACGAGAGCCTGGGTCTCTGCCATAAGGGGCAGCATGGCCGGCGGGGCATCGCTTCATGCGCCGCTTTCCATCCCGGGCATCACCAATCTCAGATTGGATGCGGTTCTCGCAAATCAGTTGTTGCGGGCCGTCATTGAACATCTGCCTGAGGGATTAAAACCGGCAGACGTTGACGATCCAACAAGGCGCGACGCTCTGGTAAAGGCTATTTTGGAGTCGGTCGGTGCCGCCAAACCGGAGATGCGGCGCATCGTATCAAGGCATGTCGCCCTCATCTTGTCAGCCGCGGAGGAGGGAAGGATGGATTCCGGCCAGGTCCTCTTGGCCGTCGATGGGATTAAGGCTCTTGAAGATGACGCGGATTTCAGGGATATCGTCACGCCGGCTATTAAGCTGGCCTCTCAAGCCCGGCATTCTCAAGAGCAGGGCATTGGCATGGATCTCCGCGGCACAGCCCAAGCTTTGATGAAGGAAAGTTATTCCTATGTCTCGGCTGAAAGCCCCGAACCCGTTGTCGAAGTTGTTGGGACAAAGCAAGCACTTTCCTCTCCATTGAGCCAAATAGCAGACGCTCACGTCCTGGCTACCGAGGAGACTGCCTTGCTGCGCAGTTTGGCGAATAATCATTTGGGGACTCCCAAAAGCCAGAGAATTTTGGCCCAAGCCTTGGTCATGAAGGCCCGGAATTTGTTGTCATCGCAAGAGAGGGACGCCGCGCGCGAAGTCCTCGGAGTCCTCAAGCAGTTCGGGGAACCATGGTTCTCTCCTGAAGCCCAGGAGCAGGCGCTCAAGTCCATCGCGAACGGTTTTTCTGATCTCGTTTCTCTTAATGAATTTGGAATTGAAGAGTGGGAAATGGAAATTCATACAAGAGACTTAGAGCCGGATAGATTTCATAATGAGGAGTATTCCCCCGGCATCACGCAAGAAGCCTTGGCTGTGTTTGAGCATATAGTTCTCAATAGCCGCAGCCCCAGGGTGAAGCGATTCGGCTTGCACCTGCTTTATAATCTGCGCGAGGTCCTGGACTCCACGGTCGAGCCGTTGATAACGGCGGTCCAGGGCCAGATCGCCCGCGTCGGGCGGCCCATCCCCAAGGAAGCGGAAAGCGCCCAGCGCTATACCAGCGCTCGCGACGGCGTGCCCGCCAGGCTTATCGCCGTCGCCATGTCTTGGGCCGGCGGCCATGCCATTGCCGCGGGACTGGCTGGGCTGAGCGGGGGGGCAGCCATGTCTTACGGAGTCGTCTCTTTGGCAGTAGGGCTTGTCCTCGGCGCGTTGGCTTTGCTTGGGTTCAGGCTCGCTGATTTTACGTCCGAGTCCAGTCTGAGCTTTCTGGAGCGCCGGCAGGCCGTTAACAATAGCGACCGTTTAATCGCGTTTGGAACGGCAGGGGTTTTTCTCGTGGCCGCATTGGCGGCCAATTATTTTGATTCCCGTGCGTTGACCCTATTATTTATGGGTCTTGGTGGCATCTCAGGCGGCGTCGCGGGTACGATCGGGAACGAAACAGCCTTTGCTGCGGCTCGGCGCATTTTCGAGCTTTGGCCGAGATTCAACTCTGAGCCTTTCCTAGATGGGGATCAGCTCTACGTCTATGTTGATGGCCGGCTTTACAGGCATCAACCCAACGGGGTATGGAATGAATGGGAGCAAGTGCCTATCGCGGCCGGAGGCGAGGCCCCTCGACCCGCCGAGTACTTGCGTGACGGCGACGGCAACCGAGTTTATATGCAGGACGGCAGGCTCTACCGTTCTTCGGGGGATAAGCATTATTCCTATGAAGCGGCCTCGCGGCAGTGGGTTAAAGCGCCGCTTCCGCCCATGATCCTTTAAGGAGAACAGCATGAAGAAGAGTTCCCTTTGCCTAGCTCTAGGTTTATCCGCGTTTATCTGCGTCCAACAGGGCTTCGCCGCGACCGATGGGCGGTCTTCCTCCCTGCCGACATCTTCCTGGCGAGGGCCTTCCTTCCGGCCGGGGCAAGGCCCGGATTGGAGTTCCACATTTTTTGACATAGCGAAGGAGAATGCGCGCAGGGGCGGCGCCGCGATCCCGGGATTGCAGGCGATAAGGATCAACTCGCCCCTTAGCTGGCATATGCTGGTCGTTTTGGGGAAAGCGATGTCGGCATCCTTGCCGGAATTCAATAGACGCCTTATCAAGGCGATGAACGGCGGAGATCCCATATTATTCGAGGAGCTTGTCGCCGAGGTCGCCGCCGCCTCGGGGCAGGCCATGCCCGACATGCAGGACGTTGCGAGAAGGACCCTGGTCGAGCTTGCCGACGCGGTCAAGCGAGGAGAAATCGACGCCCCTGAGGCCATCAACGCGGTGAATGCTTGGATCAAGCCCCTGGAGAACATAGCCGGGTTCGAGGAAACGGTCCTGGGAGGCAACATGCTGGCGACGGCGGCGCGCGCTTCCCAAGAGGGAGAAATCGTGGACGGTCTTCTGAAAACGGCCCGCATCCTTTTAGAGCATTTCGGCGGAGTGGAAGCGGGGGTTGTTTCAGAAGCTGTGGCGGTTCGAGGGGAGGGAGCGCCGGCACCAGAGAAGGTCCAAGCTCCCGCGGAGGCCTTGGAGTCTCCGGAGAGTCTGAGATCGGAATTCAAGAAGACGTATGACCCTCAAGCGCGGGCCGCGCTCGTCGGCGCGGCGGTCAGCCGGGCGCGGGAGTACAGCGATCATTGGCAGGGCTACGGGCATTACGCCGGGGGCCTGCTTCAAGTCGTCAAGGAGGCGATTGAGGAAGGCTATTTCCCCATTGAGGAGCGCCTAGAGGCCTTGCGCTCGCTCAGGGCGGGGTTCGCGCCGGATTCGCCGGAGAACGAGGAGTACAACCGGAAGGTCTTCCAGATTTACGCCTCCATCGCGCTCAATGCTAGGAACAAGGACGTGGCCGAGGCGGCCCTGCATCAGATGCGAGCAGATACATGGCCCGTACCCGCCAAGCAAGTCCAGGCCGCGACCACAGCGCTCGAGGAGCAGCTTGACCGGGTGGGCCGGCCGATTCCGGCCGAGGTCCTGGCCTTGAATGATACCTCCAGGATGCCGGGGCCGAACCATATCGCGTTTTTCGCGGCGAGTCCTCTATCGGTGGTGGCCTCTTACGCGGCGGGCCTGGAGTGGCTCGGGCCGGAGAGCTGGCTTGCGGTGGCTTTGCCTTTCGGCCTTCTGGCTCTTGTTGCGGGCGTCCTGTATCTGTGGGGGCTGCAGTCCATCCGATCGGGCGAGAGGCTGAGAGTCTTGCAGGCGGTGTTTCGGAAGTATCCCAAGCTGATACCCCTGGCCGCCGTCAGAGCGGTGATCGCGGTCGCGGTTGGATTGGCCGCCCTTCAGTTCGGTTATTATAGGCTTGGGATGGCCTCGCTGGGGCTGGCCGGAGGATTGGGCATTATCGGGTTGGTTGCGATTTCCTGGCGCGACGCCTTGGCACGGCGCATCGGAGAGCTCTGGCCCAGGTTCACCACCAGTCCGGCGACGGCGCCCGGATACGGCCAGTACGTCTACATTAACAGCCGCCTTTACACCCTTCATCCCAAGACGGACCGTTGGGAAGAGGCCTTGATCCCCGCCCATGAGATGGCGCCTTGGCAGGAGGAGTCTCTCGCCCAGTCAGGAGAGCGCATTTACATTGATTACGGGAATCTTTACCGCGAGTCGCAGGGCAAGCATTACCAATATGACGCCGAGGTCCGGAGGTGGGTGGAGTTCCGCCGGCCGCCTTTCGTGTTGTGAGAGCCATTCTCCTCTGCCTTGCGTTGTCCGTCTCGGGCCGAGGTCGAGCGGCAGCCGCTCCCGACGTGCGCTCCTTCCTCCTAGGAAATGGGAAACCCGAGATGGCGGCTGGGTTTCGCCAAGCCCTGAAAGGCTCCGAGCATTTCTCGGCTCTGGCCCTCTTCGATTTTCGCGCGGATGTTCCTCCAGCACATGGACGGCTTGGAGCGGCACCTGCAGGATGCCTTGAGGGAGTTTCAGAACTATTGATAACGGAGAATTCATGAAAACGATTTTCAGAATCGCGCTTGTTTCGCTCGCCTTGGCCGCAGCCCTGGCTCCTGGCCGGGCTTGGGCCGGAAGATCATGGCATTCCACTTTGAGGGATGTCTCCCGGCTCAACGCCCAACTGGGCGGAGCCCCGATTCCGGCGTTACAGGCTCTTGAGCGGAATTCTTCTCTCTCTCGAGGGATAGGCAAAATTGTCGGGCGCAATATACCCCTGGGTTTGGAGGAGTATTCGGCTCGACTGGCCGCCGCCGAGGGCCGGCATAAGCATAATAACCTCAAGCTGCTGATCAGTCTGGCCGAGCAGGCTTGTCAAGGGGCCTCGCCCCGGATCAGGCGCATGATCAGCGCCAGGATCAACAGGATTTCTAGGGCCACGGCGCGCGGGGAGCTCTCTCCCGAGGACGTTCTGAGCAAGGTCAACGCTCTTGGCCTCGATCCGCTTGCGGGCACGGACGAGTTTCGGGACGTGGTCGCGCCGGGCCTGGCCTTGGCCGAGCAGGCGCGAAAGGACCAGGCCATGGTCGTGAAGGGGAAGCTCTACGATGCGTGGACGGCTTTCGCAGGCCGGTCGTCCGTCAATAGCGTTCAAGCCAAGGAGCCTGCAGGCGGACCGCGGAATGAGGATCTGTGGTTGGCCGTTCGAGGGCACGGAAGCCCCGCCCTCCAGGATTTGACGGGAAGGGAGCTGCAAGGGGAGGACAATGAAGGCCAAGCTGCCGTGATGCGGAGATTGGTCGCTTCGTCCTGGGATTTCTCGAGGACAGGACCGCAGCCGGAGCGGGCCGCGCTGACGCTGGGCGTTGTCGACAGTGTAGTGAAAAGCAGGCAATTAAGCCCGGTCGCGGAGAGGGCTCTCTTCTCCGATTTTTTGGAGCGGTTGCTTCGGCCCGCCCAAGTCTTCCCGCGGGAGTTAACGATGCCGGCGCCAGGAATTATGGGAGCCATTGCCAAGCATTCCAAGGATCCGGGGGAGAAGAGCTCCTATTCGAGGAAGCTCGGGGAGGTTCTTGACCAGTATGGAATGGCCGGAGAAGGCGAGAAATCGTTCGATACAGATGTTCCTGCGCCAAAGACCGCCAAAGCCGCGACTCCAGCGCGCCAACGGCGTCTCGCGATCCCGAGGCCGTGGATGCGCCCGATTAAGATCGTTGTCTTTGGTTCGGCAGTTTCCGCCTTAGGATTTTTTATGGTTCTGACCTATATTGCATTTCTCATGCTCGTGTTGTGGGGAATCTTTTTCTTGAGGCCTTTTAGTTTAGCTCAAATAGTGGCGATAGGTTCGGGCTGTCTATGCGGCCTGGTGTCATCAAGAATTGCTGGGATTGCCGATGCGGCAATCTTATTCCTGAGAAATTCTCTGCTCCGATAAGATGTTTCTGCCGCTACATCTGCTCCGGGGCCGACACTCCCAGAAGCCCCAGGCCCTGGGCGATGACGTCGCGGGCACCCGCGCAAAGGAGAAGCCGGTCCTTGGAGAGCTCGGGTGCGGCCGCATCCGCCACCCGGCATTTCTCGTAGAAGGGATGGAAGAGCCCGGCTAATTCCAGGATGTAATTGGCCAGGGGATGCGGGGATAAGACCTCCTCGCAAGTCTTCAAGACTTCCGGAAACCAGGCTAATTTCATCAGCAGGGCCGCTTCTTCAGAAGCGGCCAGAAGTGCTCCTTTTGACTCTGTGACTTCATCCGCCGACTGGATGAGCCCCTGCTTTTTTGCTTCCCTAAAGATCGAGCAAATCCGCGCGTGGACATACTGGCAGTAATAGACCGGGTTCTCCGAACTCTGCTTCTTGGCCAGCTCCAAGTCAAAGTTGAGGTGCGCCTCGGGGGTCCTCATGGCGAAGAAGAAGCGGCAGGCGTCCTTTCCGACCTCGTCCACCACCTCGCGCAGGCGCACGAACTCTCCCGCCCTCTTCGACATCTTGACCTGCTCCTTGCCCCGATAGAGGTGGATAAGCTGGTGGACGATGGCGTGGAAGGACTCCGGCGGGTGGCCGAGGGCGGCCATCGCCGCCCGCAGGCGCGGGACGTAGCCGTGGTGGTCGGCGCCGAATATGTCTATGACCTCGGAAAATCCCCGGGCGTATTTATTCTCGTGGTAGGCGATGTCGGCCAGGAAATACGTGGGTTGGCCCCCGGCCTTGATGAGGACCCGATCCTTGTCATCCTCCGAGCCCTCGGCCGCGGCAGTGCCGAGCCACACCGCCCCGTCCTTCTCGTAGACCATGCCGCGCTCCTTTAAGCGCTTCATGGCCGCCTCGAGCGCCCCTTGGGCGTGGAGCTCGGACTCGAAAAGCCAGAGATCGAAGCTCGCGCCGAAGGCCTCAATGTCCGCCTTGTGGCCGGCGAGGAAGGCCTCGACTCCAGGCCTCTGGAACTGTTCGGGGGTCCAGGAATCCGCTTCAGGTGGGAAGGACTTGGCCAAATCCGCGATGTACTGGCCGTGGTAGCCGCCCTCGGGAGGCTCGGCTCCATGCCGGCGCGCGTGGAGGGATTTGCCGAGCATCTCGAGGCGCCCTCCGGCGTCGTTGACGTAGTACTCGGTCTGCACCTCATGCCCGATCCGCCGCAATATCCGGACCAAGCAGTCGCCCAAGGTGGCCCCCCGCCCCGAGGCCATGTGGAGAGGCCCCGTGGGATTGGCCGAGACGTATTCCAAGAGGATGCGGCGCTGGGCCAAGTTTCCGTCGCGGCCGTAGGCCGCGGGAGCGGCGATGAGGGCCTTGAGATTGGCGGCCAGGGCCTCGGGCCTTAAAGTGAGGTTGACGAATCCCGGAGGCACGGCCTCGGCTTTTTCTATCTCCGCCAGGCCCTCGAAGGCCCGCGCCAGGGCCTTGGCGAGCTCGAGCGGGTTCTTGCGCGCGACCTTGCCCAAGGCCATGGCCCAGGGCAGGCTCAGATGCGCCCGCACGTGGGCCGGGGGCGCTGCAAGAGGGAAGCTCTCGGGCGGAGGGAGCCCCGCGGTTTTGGCCCAGGCCCGGGCGCTTCGCGCAAGGCCCTCGCGCAAGGCGGATAGGATCATGGCTTGAGCTTTACTTGGGGAGAGCCGTGGTAGAGCTTCTCCAGGGCGTAGTACTCCCGCGTTTCCTGGCTCATGACATGGACCAGGAGCCCGCCGAAGTCGAGGACCCGCCACTGGTCGCTTTGGGGCTTGGCCCGGTGCAGGCAGGGCGCGCCCAGGGCTTCCAAGGCCTCTTCCACCGCCTGCTCGAGCGCCTGCAGGTGCGGGCGTGACAGGGCGGTCACGATGAGCATGTAGTCCGTGATCGGGCTTTCGCGGGAAACGTGGAGAAGTGTTACGGCCTCGCCCTTCTTGTCCTGGGCGGCCCGGGCCGCGGCCAGGGCGACGCTTTTAAATGCTCGTGCCATAGTTTTGCGAGGCCTTGTCGAGGCGCGCCCTCATGGCCTCCTCGGCCCTGAAGCGGATGTTCTCCAGGGCCGAGCCCAGGAGCTTGGCCGCGGTGCCCAGAATTTGGCCGATTTCGCTTCTTTCGTCGTCGCTTAAGGGCGAGTCGCAGCGCAGCACGAGGTAGCCCTGCGGGCGCTCGGGCCCGGGCAAGGTCGAGTAGCAGCAGTTGGGCTCTATCCAGGTGGTGGTCATGTGCGTGGGGGGAGGGAGCTTGGGCGCGAGCGCCGCCGGATCCAGGCTTCCGAAAGCGGCGGCCAGCTCCATCTCCTCGTTGAATATGTTGTAGAGGCAAGCGATCGCCGACCACGGGTTCTCGAGATGGGGGAGTATGCGGTCCAGGGCTTTCTGAAGCAGTTCGGTCTGGGAAGGGATGGGCTCCAAGAAAAGATTGGCAAGGTCGAATAGGAGTGCGAGCTCTCTCGAAGTCGTGCGCAGGCGCCGGGACTGGAGTTGGACGAGCTGGGAAAAAAAATCCACAGCGAGTTCCGGCCGGGACTTGAGCCAGCGCCGCAATTCCTCGCGGTCGAGCTCTAGGATCACGGTTTGGCCGGCGGCCGAGGCCCTGGCCGAGCGCTTGACCTCATCGAGAAGGGCCATCTCGCCGAAGGAATCCCCCAGCCGGAGGAAGGCCAGGTCCTTGAAGCTCCCGCCCGAGGTTTCTTTCGAGATTCTCACCGAGCCTTGGGAGATGAAATAAAGGCTCGTCCCGACGCTCCCCTCCTCGAAGATCACTTCGCCGTCCCCGAGGGTTTTGGGCTTCAAGAACTCCGCCAAGGCCTCGAGCTGCCTCTCCGGGACCCGGTCGAAGAGGCGCAGGGACTTGAGAAGCTTGAGCTTTTCCGCCGCGGTGGAAGCCATGCTACATCATGCTGGCCGAGCTCTTGGCGGCCATGCTGATGAGGATCTTGAAGCTGTCCGCGTTGTGGGCCCGCATGAGGGCCTCCTCGGGAGCCACCAGGCCCTGGCGCACGAGGTCGGCTAGGGACTTGTCCATGGGGACCATGCCGTGCTTGGCTCCGGTGTCTATGGCGCCGTAGATCATGTGGGTCTTGCCCTCCCGGATGAGGTTGGAGATGGCCGGGGTCATGACCATGACCTCGCGGGCCGCCACCCGTCCCTGCCCGTCCCTGCGCGGCAGGAGGATTTGCGAAACCACGCCCTGCAGGACCATGGCGAGCTGGACCCGGATTTGGGCCTGCTGGTGGGGGGGGAACACGTCCACGATGCGGTCTATGGTGGAGGGGCAGTCCTGGGTGTGCAAAGTGCCGAAGCAGAGGTGCCCGGTTTCGGCCGCGGTGATGGCCAGAGAAATGGTCTCTAGGTCCCGCATCTCCCCCACCAGGATCACGTCGGGGTCCTGCCGGAGCGCGCTCTTGAGGGCGGCGCTGAAGGACTTGGTGTTCTGCCCCACCTCGCGCTGGCGGAAAATGCTTTTCTTGGACTCGTAGACGAACTCGATCGGGTCCTCGATGGTGAGGACGTTGCCTGTGACTTTCTGGTTGATGAGCTCCATGAGGCAGGCCAAGGTCGTGCTCTTGCCCGAGCCCGTCGGCCCGGTCACGAGGATGAGGCCCCGCGGGAGGTCCGCGAAGCCAACGACGGGAGGCGGAAGGCGGAGCTGGTCCGGGGTCGGGATCTTCGAGGAGATCACGCGCATGACCGCCTCGACCCCGTTCTTTTGCAGAAAGACGTTGACGCGGAAGCGCGAGAGGCCTGGCACCGAGAAGGAGCAGTCGAGCTCCCAATGGTCCTCGAACTTCGCCCTCTGCTCCTCGTAGAGTATGGAGTAGACCAGGCGCTTGGCCTGGTCCGCGTCGAGCGGGCTCCCTCCCGGGATCTCCGCGATCTCGCCGTTCAAGCGCATCATGGGGGGCTTGCCCACGACGATGTGGACGTCGCTGGCTCCCGATTGCACGGCCGCCTTGAGTATGTCCACTAATTCCATGAGGCCCCCCCGCAGTCTCCGGCCAGGACGACGGTCACGTCTATCAATTTCTTGAGATCGGCTTGAGTCACGGTTTCCGCCTCGGGGCAGTCAAGCCAGCGGCGCGCCGCCTGGGCGTTCTCGATTCTGCCCGTCCGGTCATAGATCATGGTTTTGGCTCTGCGCGAGTCGAAATTGGCGGCGCTGATGACGTCCGCCCCCTTTGATCTTAGAACTTTTGTCGCCTGCGAGGCCAACCCCTTGCGCTCCGAGGCGTTGAATATCTCCACGGTGACGGTCTCGGGGGCGGGGAGGGGGGCGGCACCGCTCAAAAGCCGCCCCAGGAAGGCGCGCGCATACTCGGTGTCGGGCAGCCAGGAGGCGCGCAGGGAATCCGGGGAAAGGCGCTCGAGCTCGATGGCCAGGAGAAGGCGGTCAAGGAGGGGCAGGGCGCTTGCCTGGCGCCTCAGCCCCGCAAGATGCCTCAAGAATCCGAGCCCGCGGCTCTGCCGGGCGAAGCGCTCCTTGGCCTCGAGAGGCGGCTCGAGCCCGGCGGGGGGGCCGGCTTTCCAGCGCTCGACGCGAACGGGTCCGGCCGGGGAGAGTCCGGAGGATGCCAGCCAAGCCCGAGCCGTCTCGGCCGTGGCTTTGGGGAAATACACGAGATCAAGGGTGCGCCGCGCCGGGTGGTAAAGGGCGAGAAAAATCTTCGCCGCTCCATCTCCCTCGAGGGAGAGCCAATAGCTCCAGGCCGACCCGCCGCGGATGCAGGAGGCGAGTTCCGAGCGGCTCTCGAGCCAGGCCACCCCGCCTAAAGCAAGGAGGAGGGCCAGGGCCAGGCCGCGCTCTATTCTTGCAAGCTGTTCCATAGGCCCACGGTGAGGGGGTGCAGCCAATGCGATGCGTTCAAGGCGTGGCGGAGCTTGTTCAGGACGCACTCCCGGAATCCCTTGTCCAAGTCCTCGAAGGCGGCGCGGCGCAGCTCCGCGGCCTCTGGGTAGAGGCGATCCTCCGAGGCGGCGTCGGCCGCGTAGAGAACCTTGTCCAAGGCCGACATCGAGAGGTCGCCCAAGGTGTGCTTGCGTATCGCGCTCAAGATTGCCGGATCCCGGACGCCGTAGCGGGTCCGGGCCAGGTGCTCGCTGATGTAGGCATGGAGGATGAGGGGCGCAAACCGTATCGCCTGATCGAGCTCCGGAACCTCGAGTCCATGCTTGCGGGCGTAGGCCGGCATCTTGGGCACGGCCACGGCGCGGCCGCAGTCATGGAGAAGGCCGGCCAGGCGGGCTCGGTCGCAGTCGAGCTTCCAGCGCTCGGCCAAGGCCTCGGCCAGGCGGGCCACGGCCAGACAGTGAGCTAAGCGAACAGGGCTTAAGCTTTTTTTAAGGGAATCCAGGAGACCGCGGCCGTACAGCTTTTTCTTTTCTATGAACGCCATTACTCCGGGGACGACGGCGTCCCCGGGGATTTCTCCCAAGAAAAGCATGCTCCGCAGACTTGTCGAGGAAATCTCCGGCATGGGATCATTGATGCGGTTGAAGAAATCAGGAATGGCGCCGGGCCGGTCGGCCCTCTCAGCCGCCCACCATTGGCAGAGCGCCTGGAGTTTCTCTGGATTTTTCCACTTATAAAAGGAGGCGGCGCAGTCCGAGCCCACCGCGAAATGGATTTCCGAGGCCGGGTATTTTCTCCTGATGTGCCGGAGGGTTTCCAAAGTGTAGACTAGCCGTCGCCGGGAGAGCTCGAAGCGCTCGACGCTGGCTCGATTTTTCCAAGGCCGGGGAAGGGGTGCCACGAGCCCGAGATTTACCATGGCCAGGCGCTCGGCGGCCGAGGATCCCGGCGCATGGCTTTTGAGCGGGGTCTGGTAGGCGGGAAGGATAAGGATGCGCTCGGGTTTTATCCTCCCGGCGGCGGCCAAGAGCAGGGCCAAATGCCCGCGGTGGGGAGGGTCGAAGGACCCCCCTATGACCAGGATTTTCATGGCTACAGATTCTAGCTTTATCGGCCGTCCTTGACAAAGTGGGGCTAAATGCGGGACTATAAATCATGGCGGAAATCAGCCCTTTTAGGGGGCTACGCTTCGATCCGGCGCGAACGGGGCTTTCCCGGGCCCTTTGCCCTCCCTACGACGTGATCCCGGCCGAGGAGGCCGCGCGTTTAAGGGGAGAGCTTTGCAACGCCATTCACCTCGAGCTTCCCGAGGGGGAAGGGCCGGAGAAATACGCCCGCGCCGCCGTTCTGTGGACGAAGTGGAAGGAGTCCGGCCTTCTCATCCAGGACCCGGAGCCGGCCTTTTACGCCAGTGAGGAGCGCTTCTCCTTGAACGGCCGGGCCCACCGCCGCATGGGATTTCTCGCGGCGCTCGGTGTTACGCCTCAGGCCGCCCGCTTCGTCATCCCCCACGAGAGGACCCTCTCAAAGCCCAAAACCGACCGCCTGAACCTGCTGAGGTCGGTGCGCGCCAATATCAGCCCCATTTTTGGGATTTTCCCCGACTCCAGCGGGAGCGCGCGCCGCGTTTTGAAGCGCGCCCTGGAGGGGAAACCCATCGCGCAAGGGGTTTTGGCTGGGGTGGAATATCGGCTCTGGCGCGTTGACGATCCCGCGCTGGTGAAGTCCCTGCAGGGAGTTCTGGCCTCGAAAAACATCCTCATCGCGGACGGTCATCACCGCTACGAGGTGAGCCGCGCCTATTACGAGGAGACCCGCTCCGCCGCAGCCTCGACGGTGCTGGCCTATCTTTGCCCCGAGGAGGATGCGGGCCTCATCATGCTGCCCACCCATCGCGTGGTCTCCGAGCCGCTGGCAGAGGGTTCTCTCAAGCTCTGCCGGTTGATTCCGTGCCCCTCCCGGGAAGTCCTGCTTAAGAAGCTGGCGCGCTCACCCAGCCCCTACGCCTTCGGGATCGCCGATAGGGGCTTTAACTTAGCCAAGCCCAAGAGCGCCGGCGGCTGCAAAAGCGGGCTTTGCGTGGAGTGGTTGGGGCGCAATATTTTGGGGGCGATCACGCCGGACCAAATTCAATATACTCCGGATCCGGAGAAGGCCGAGGCCTTGGCCCATGGCGGCAAGACGGCGATTTTCGTGAAGCCAGCCCCGATCTCGCAAGTCCGCAAGGCCGTCAAGGCCGTGGGGCTTCTGCCTCCCAAATCCACCTACTTCTTTCCGAAGATTGCGACAGGGCTCGTCTTCAAAAGCCTGTGAAATTCTCGGTCGTCATCGCCGCGGTCAACGAAGGGGTCCAGATCGCCTCCTCCCTGAAAAGGCTGAGGCAGGTCTCGACCTCAAGCGCGCTTGAGATCATCGTGGTGGACGGGGGCTCCGATGACGGCACGGCCAAGCTCGCCGCTCCCTGGGCCGATCAGGTGGTGTCCCAGGAAAAGCCCAATCGCGGACTCCAGCTCGACGCGGGCGCGAAAATCGCGACCGGGGATCTCCTGTTTTTCCTGCGTGCCGACAGCCAGCCTCCTGAGAATTGGCAGCAGGCCCTCGAGCATTTTTGGCTGTCTCCACACCCGAGGAAGGTGGCCGCCACGGCCTTCCGAGTGGATTACGGCTCGCGCCGGACGCTCCGTTGGGCCGCGAAGCTCGCCAACGCCTGGGCCGAGGCCCGTGGGCTTTTCTCCAGCGAGCACGGCCTGTGCCTGACCCCGGAGGTTTACCGCGCCAGCGGAGGGTACCCTCCGCTGGCTTTCCAGGAAGACCACGCCTTCTGCAAGTGCCTGAAGAAGCACGGCAAGATGGTCCTTCTAAAGGAATGTTTGCATCCGGCCGCCCGGCGCCTGCGCCGCCTGGGTCCCCTCAATTCCGCGGCGAGCCAGGCCTGGCTCAAGCTGCGCTATAAGCTCGGGGCCTCGCCCGAGTCCCTCTGGCGCAGCTACAACGGGCTGTAGAAGGTTTATTCCGCGAGAAGCAGCGGAGCGCGGGGCGGGGGGGCGTCGGCCGGAAGAGCCGCGAAGAAGTCCTCGATGAGGCGCCCGATCTCGGACACATCCATGGTGCGGCAGACGGCCACGCGCAGGGCCTTGGCGTTGGGCAGCCCCGCCGTGTACCATAGCGCGATGCGGCGCATGTTGAGCGCGGCTTGGCGCTCGCCCTGGTGGAGGATCTCAAGCTCGAGGTGCTTGAGCACGGTGCGGCACCTCTCCTCTACGCTGGGAAGGTAGGCGGGCTCCGCATTTCCCGCCATGGCTTTATCGAGATTTTTGTATATCCAGGGGTTCCCGAGCCCAGCCCGGCCGATCATGATTCCGTCGCAGGAGCTCGTTTGCCTGAGGCGCCGGGCGTCCTCGGGGGCGATCACGTCTCCGTTGCCGATCACCGGGATCGAGACGGCGGCCTTGACCTTGCCGATGGCCGCGTAATCGGACTTCCCGGAGTAGCCTTGGGCCTGGGTGCGGCCGTGCACGGTCACGGCGTCGAGGCCGCAGTCTTGGGCGACCTTGGCGAGGATGACGGCTTCTTCCCCGCTCTCGTCCTGGTAGCCCTTGCGCATCTTGACGGTGACCGGGATTTTCTTGACCGCCTTGCGCACGGCCGAGAACACGGCCCCGGCCTTGCGAGGATCGCGAAGAAGGGCCGAGCCCTCGCCGTTGGAGACCACTTTCTTAACGGGACAGCCGAGGTTGAGGTCGAGAAGGTCGAAGCCCAGGCCCTCGATCATGCGCCCGGCCTCGGCCATGTTGTCTGGGTCGCAGCCTAAAAGCTGGGCCCCGAGAGGTCTGTCCTCCGGGGTTTTTTGAAGGAGGCGCAAAGTCTTCTCACTTTCCCGCACCAGGGCCTGAGCCGAGACCATCTCAAGGAAGGAGAAGCCCAGCCCCTTCTCCCGGGCGATGAGCCGGAAAGGCAGGTCCGTGCAGGCCGCCATGGGGGACTGGATAATGCTCAAGGACAGCTCCAAATGGCCGAGCTTTAAAGGCATGTTATATTTTACCAAGATAAGCAGACTGGGAATTTAAATAACAGGCAATTGCCGTATAAGTCAGTTACCTGCTATTTCCTTAGGCCAATGGTTTTCGGCGGCAGTCTCGGATATAGGCGATCTCTATGGCCGGGCCGGGGTGAAGATGATATATCACCCGATAGTTGTCCACCACGAAGGCCCGGTAGCCCGCGAAAGGACCGGCCATGGGCGCGCCGAGTTCGGGAAATTCCGCAAGGGCGGCGATCATGAAAAAAGACAATAGCAAGCCTCCGCGTTTGGCCGCTTTGGATTTGTTCAGAGGTTTTGTCATCGCGGCCATGGTGTTTGTCAATTACTGCGCGGGCCTGGAGGCGATCCCTTACTGGCTCAAGCACGCCCCGCCCGGGCGAGACGCCTATACTCCCGTGGACCTCGTATTCCCGGCCTTCCTCTTCATGTCGGGGCTGGCCATCCCCTTGTCCTTGGGCCCGCGCTTAAAGAGAGAAGAACCCCGTAGCGCGATCCTGGGGAAAGTCACTATCCGCGTTCTTTCCCTGCTTTTCCTAGGCGCCGTCACCGCGAGCCTGGAGAATTATTCGGAGCAGGCCTCGGGCATGAGCCAGCCTCTGTGGACGTTTCTTTTCTACGCGGGCGTGATCCTGCTGTGGCGCGCTGGCTCCGGACGCGGCTCGCGTCTCTTGGGACTGGGGATTTTGGGCATTATCGGCTGGGCGTATGGAGTCTGCGCCGCGGTTTATGTCGCGGCAAAGGGAAAAACTCAAGTCTTATTTGGGGCGCTCATCCTCATGCTGGTTTATTACCTGGCGCGCACGCCCCTGGGAGATCTCTTGGGCTCGCAGGCCGCCATCGCCATGGCCGGAGTGTTGGTCGGCAGTCATTTCGTGCCGGAAAGAAGCCGTTCTCCGGCCGCAAAGTTTTCTTTCATGGTCTTTTTGGGACTAGGGCTTTGGCTGTCGGGCTCGCTTCTTCGGCCCTGGCAGGGCATCAGCAAGGACGAGGCCACCGCGAGCTTCGCCTTGGTGACTGCCGGAGAAGCCTGCGCCCTTTTCGCGGCGTTTTACTGGCTGTGCGACGTGAAGGACTGGGGGAAGAAAAGAGCTTGTCGCTATGATCTTGGCTTCTGCTTTATTTTCTAGCTCGACACGGATCGCGCGCTCGGATTTTTAATCACGGTTCCTTCCCCGAAGTGAAAACGTCACAAGGGTTGTGCTGTACTTTTCGTTTCCCAAAAGCGTTGTTGATCGGGTCATAGCGTCCGGCTTCAAAGGCCAACCTTGAATCAAGAGCCTTGTAATCCGCCGGCTTCATATTGATGATCTGCCCCGGTTGATTGGGATCTACATCTCCCTCGAATACCTTAACTTTACCGAACGTCCCCTTCTCATGGAAGATCGTAATGTACCTATACCTTTGCAAGCCGGAGTCATAATAGGCCAAGTTAAGTCCATCCGCCGTGATCTTTGGATTTTTAACGTAAGACGTATCAAAAGCGTGTACCGTGGTGTTCCCGTCGATCGTCTGTATGCGCGTTACCCCATCTGTCGTTCGCCCTTTCGCCCGTGCCACCACGAAATCCCCCCTGTAAGCATGCCCATTTGGCGCTGGGCCCTGTCCCGACCATCGGAAAACTCCGAGGTACTCGGGGTTGTTGTCGTCTCCTCTTAGACCCTTGTAATACTGTTCCCAGCCCCCGGCGGCCGGCGCTTTAGCGGCTTGGTCCCTCCATTTTTTGGAAGGATGCTTCGATCCAATCGAAAAAGTCAGATGATGGTCTTCGGGGCAGTCTAAAGTGAGGCGATTCCCATTCTCCTTGATTCCAAGCGGCTGTGGGTCAAATTCCTGGAAATTGTAATCTTCCGCATATCCCCAGTACCACTTCGTGCTTACGACATAGCCCTGACGGACATCATCCGGATAAGCGATAATCCAGGCCTTGTGTTCCTCGTTGTAATAGGGACGTGTTTGAGCGCGGGCTTGTGGCGCGTGAGAAAATGCGCAAGTGAGCAACGAGACGAAGGCAATCATTGTTGTCATGTCATGGCTCCTTCCAGGATTGGCATAGTTTAACGGTTCCCGTTGATTTGTCAAGAGCCCGGAAGTTATAATTAGCTATGGCGCGCCCTAGTATTCTGATCACTCGCCGCATCCCTGAGGAAGCGTTAAGGCTTCTCTCGCCGCATTTCGAGATCGAGCATCACAATAAACCCACTTCTATCGCCCGCAAGGCGCTGCTCTCGAAAATCAAGGACAAGGACGGGATTTTGTGCCTGCTTACCGAGAAGATAAACCCCGAGCTGTTGGAGAGGGCCCCGAGGCTCAAGGCGGTTTCCACCTACTCCGTGGGCTTCGATCATGTGGACGTAAAGGCCTGCACGGAGCGCGGGATCGCGGTCACCAACACTCCGGGGGTGCTGACGGAGACCACGGCTGATTTCACCTGGGCGCTTCTGCTCTCCGCGGCCCGACGCGTTGCCGAAGGGGACCGTTTCATGCGCGCGGGGAAATACAAGGCCTGGGATCCCCTAATGCTCCTCGGCACCGATGTGCATGGGAAAACCTTGGGGATCGTGGGCTTTGGCCGCATCGGCCAGGCCGTGGCGCGCCGCGCCATGGGCTTCGGGATGGCAGTGCTTTACTACGACACCCAGCGCCTGTTCCCCGAGGTGGAAAAGGAGTTCGGCGCGAAGTTCCGGGAGCTTAACGAGCTTCTGCGCGAGTCCGATTTCGTCACGTTGCACACGGTCTTGGACCAGACCACGCACCACTTGATCGACGACAAGGCCTTCGCCTTGATGAAGCGCTCGGCCTATCTCGTCAACGCCGCGCGCGGGCCCATCGTGGATGAGAAGGCCTTGGTGCGCGCGCTCAAGGCCGGCCGCATCCGGGGCGCTGCCTTGGACGTGTACGAGAACGAGCCTAAAATGGCCCCCGGGCTCGATAAGCTTGCCAACGCCGTGATCGTGCCCCATATCGCCAGCGCCTCTCACGAGACGCGCACGCGCATGGGGATGATGGCGGCCGAGGGGCTGGTGGACGTCCTGGCCCGGCGGCGAAAGCCGGCCTATCTGGTCAATCCCCAGGCCTGGGACAAAAGCGCCGCGGCCTCATGAAAAAGCGCGCCGCCGTCCTGCTCGAGGAACAGTACCAGGAACTCGAGGTTTGGGTCCCTTACTTTCGCCTGAAGGAGGCCGGGGTGGAGGCCGTCTTCGTCGGCCAGGAGGCGGGCAAGGTCTACAAGGGCAAATACGGCTACCCGGCCCAGGCCGAGCTGTCTTACGGTCAGGTCCGGGCAGAAAGCCTCGACGCCGTGATCATCCCCGGGGGCTTCGCTCCGGACTTCATGCGCCGCTACCCCGAGCCAGCCCGGCTCGTGGCCGACATGTTCAGAGCGGGCAAGCTCGTGGCCTCCATTTGCCACGGGGCTTGGGTCCTCTGCTCGGCCGGGATCTTGAAGGGGAAGAAAGTCACCTGCTTTTACGCCATCGCCGACGACGTCAAAAACGCCGGGGCCGAGTATGTGGACCGAGAGGTGGTGGTGGACGAAAACCTCGTGACGTCCCGCAAGCCGGAGGACATTCCCGCCTTCTGCGCGGCGATCGTCAATCGCCTTTCGGCGCCTTCGCCGCGGCCGCCCGCAGATTAAGCCCCTTCGCGAACACCGGGAAGATTTTCGGGCCGAGCAGTCCCATTTCCAAAATGCCAAAATCAAGGGAATGCAAGCCACTATTTCCAGCGCTAAGCGCCTTTGGCCGATCTGGGCGGCCGCGGTCCTGGGCTCGGCCCTGCGCTTCTGGCATTGGGGGGCTCCGCTCACCTTTGATGAGGCCTATACCTTGCGCCATTACGCGCCCCTCTCCCCCTTAGACATCGCCGCCACCTACGATTTCGCCAACAACCACGTGCTCCTCTCCTTGATCCTGCACGCCCTGGGGCCGGCCGATATCCGCGTCCTCCAACTGCCCTCCATCCTGGGGGCTGGGCTTTCCCTCTTTCTCATGGCCTCGCTCGCCGGAGAACTCGCGGGGCCCGCCGCGGCTTTTCTTTCGACCGTCGTCCTAAGCATTTCTTTTTGGCCACTCCTCTACAGCCACATGCTGAGGGGCTACAGCCTTTCCTTGTACCTCAACCTATTCAATCTTTGGCTAGTCCTGCGCTTCCTGCGGTACGGGAGCAGAACGGAACTCCTCCTCCTCGCCGCCGGGACATGGGCGGCTCACTATTTGATGCCCACCAACGCCGTGTACAGCCTGGCCTTGCTCGGGTGGGGCTTGGCCGCGGGCCGAGGCCGGGAGAGGAGAATGTTAACGGCCGCGGTTCTGGGAGGATTCTTCCTGGCCGGCCTGAGTTATTGGCCGGTGAGGGCCCAGCTCCTCCAATCTTCCCGCACGCAGTTGGCCCATGTCGGGGCCTGGGCCGGGATGGGGCCGAGGCTAGGGGAATATTTCCATGTCTTGGGCTATGGCCGACTCTTTCCCTTGATCCTGGGCCTTGGCGCGGCTGCCGGCCTGGCGTTCTCACTGCTTGTTCCTTCAAGGAGGATGGTCGGTTTTCTCATCCTTCTTTACTTGGGCTTGCCCACGGCCGTTTTCACCCTTCAAGGCACCGCGCCTCCGGCTCGGGTGTACATGAGCACGCTCCCGTTCTGGGCCCTGGCCTACGCCTTGGCGGCGGAGCGGGCGTGCCGGGGCAGGGCCTGGACTGTGGCCTGTCTCCTAACGGCGCTGGCGGCTTTGCCCCAGATGCGGCGATTCTTGAGCTGGAACAGGGGCCTGGACCCTGGCCGGGCTCTTCAAGAGGTTCTTTCCAAGGCCGCGGACACGGACGATTTTTGCGCGATCTATTCCGACCGCGGCGACGAGCCGGGGCTGGCGGGAGAGGTGAACTGGGATTATTACGGCTTCAAGGCTAATCTCGAGCCTTATTGGCAGCTGATGCCTCACGCCGATTACCCGTATCTTGCCCGCGGCCGTTATTTCGTCCTGGCTCAAGACGAGCCCCAGGCCCGCCAAGCCCTGGAGAGGACGGGAATCTGGAACTATGTGTCCGGCCTTAAAGCCGGCCCGGCCCTTGGCCGCCTGAGGCTCTACGAAAGCGTTCTGGACCCGGCCTCGCCTTTGGGCGCGGCCCACCAGGCCCTCTCGCGTGGGGAATTTCCCCGGGCTATCGTGATGCTGGAGAAGGCCAAGTCCGCCAACGCCGCCAACGCGAGGATCCGGAACATGCTGGGCATGGCCTATTACCTGTCCTTCCAGGACCGTAAAGCCGAAGAGGAATTCGCATGGGCGGTGTCCCATGACCCGGCAAACGTCCACGCCCCTTTTTACTACGCCGATGTCTTGTCCGAGCGGGGTGACGATGGCAAGGCGGCGCTCTGGTACTCCTGGTATTTTCAGGAAGGTCGTCCGCCCGGAGCATGGGTTTACAGGGCTCGGGCCGAGCGCGGGCTTGCCGCCCTGCGGCAAAAAAAGGCCCGCGTGCCAACACCCGGCGGGAAGGCCGAGGATTGGGACCGGGCGGGGCTCGGTTTTTTCGTCAAGGGCTCCCTCGAGCGGTCGAGCCTCGCCTTCGAGAAGGCCCACCGCTTAGCGCCCTCCCGGGCCAGGCTCGAGCATTGGCTCGCCGCGGATATGAGCCGGCACGCCTACGCCGCGGCCATCGCCCGCCTCGAGCGGGCCGCGGCCGGGCCGGGGGGAGAGGATTTCCAGGGAGCCTTGGCCGCCGCGAGGCGGTTAAAGGGCCTAAGGCGTTAGGCGGGCCAAGGATTGTAAACGGGCGCGCCGCAGCGCTCGAGATCCTTGGTATTGCGCGTAGCCACGGTGAGGTGATTGACGATGGCCGTGGCCGCGATGAGGCTGTCTACGACGGGAATAGGCTCTCCGCGGTTGAGGCCGTGAGCCTGGAGGTGGCCCCACTCGGCGGCGACCTCCACGGTAATGTCCAGAATTTTCCCGTAGAAGCGCCGCGACAAATCCTCGTCAATCCAATACTGCAGCTTGTTCTTGCGAGGTCCCGTTGGCAAGCGGACCACGCCTTTGTGGAGCTCTCCAAGCGTGAGAACGCTCAGGAATAGGCTCTCCTCATCTCTCTCATCGAGCCAGCGCACGACCCCGGCTTCAGGCTTGGGCCTTACGAGCTCCGAGATGACGCTCGTGTCCAGCAGGTATTTCACAACGTCAGGTCCCGTCCGGGGTCGCGGGCGCGCTCCAGGTCCAGCGTTTGGCTTCGCAGAGGCGAGCGCGAGAAGAAGGAGGAGAGGCTGTTTTGAGCACCTTTAATCCGCTGGTAATCCTGGAACGAAAGCACGACGGCCGCCGGCTTGCCGTGCCGAGTAATGGTCTGGGGGCCCTGGCGCAGGGCCCGATCGACGAGCTCGCTCAAGCGGTTTTTGGCGTTTTGAAGCTGCCAGTCGGAGTCCATAGGTCCGCCTCCAATATAGCTAGACTGTCTAGACTTATTATAACAGGGCCAAACGCTTAAGTCAAGAGCTAGTTTGCCGCAATTTCTTTCAGAGCCGCTACGGCTTTTTCGTTAATCTCGTCCAGGCTCCAATGGGACATTTCATAGGGAGTCCTTCTTCTTCAGCACCCCTTCCAGGGCCGCCCCGTAGCGGGAGCGCTTGAGGGAACTCAGGGACTGGAGGGGGTCGGCTTCCTCGCAGGCCGCGCGGGCGATGCGCCGCAGGGTTTCCGAGGAAATGATCACCACTGGCTCGACATCCTCGCGCAGGGCCTGTTCCTTCCTCCAAAGGCGCAGGGCCTCGAAGAGCTTCCACTCCTGGCTGTTGCGGCTCGGACCCCGCCGGCGCGGCGGCTCGGTGGGGGGAGGGCCGTGGCGCCCCTTCTCGATCGCTTCCAGAAGCTCGCGCCCGTATCTTTGGAAAAGGTAGGGAGTCATTCCCTTGGCGTTTTTCAAGGAATCCATGTCCTCCGGAAGCCCTTGGGCCAGGTGCAGCATCAGGGATTCGGGGAGAATGCGGAAGGGGGCGCGGTTTCGCGACTGAGCCTTCTCCTCGCGTAGGAGGTAGAGGGCCTTGAAGGCGCCCATCTGGTCGCCGGCGAGCTTGTGCCCCGCGGACAGGCGCCAGTATCCCTCGGGATCGAAGGCCTTTTCCTCCGGCTCGAGGGCCGCGAGTTCCGCGAAAGCCTCCGCCGCGTCCGCCCCGCGCCCCTTTTGATCGAGGTCTGCCTTCAGGAGCCTGGTCAAGGCGATGAGGTAATGAGTGTCCATTTGGGCGTAGCGCAGCTGCTCCGGGGTAAGCGGCCGCCGCCCCCAATCCGAGCGCTGGAGCTTCTTGGAAAGCTTGATTCCGAAGTACTTCTCTATGGTCGCGGCGAGACCAATCTCCTTGATCCCGAGCAGGCGCACCGCGATCATGGTGTCGAAGACGTTGGCGAAGGTGAAGCCGTAGTCGCGCTTAAGACAAAGGACGTCATATTCCCCCGCGTGGAATATCTTCTCTATGGCGGGGTCGGCCATGAGGGGGGCCAGGCGTGAGAGATCCTTGATGGCGACGGGGTCCACGATGTAATCCGAGGAGGGCGTGGACATCTGCAGAAGGCAGACCTTCTCCCGGTAGGCGTAGAACCCATTGGATTCGATGTCGAGGGCGAGCTGGCGGGTTTCCCGCAGCTCGGCTCCGAGCTCCTCGAGGTGCTCGCGGGCCGTGACGATGACCGGCTCGGGAATGGAATGGTGTTGGCTCATCTGTTATTTATCCAGGACCGCGATCAGGCGGATGGGGCTGCCCGTCCCTCCCTTGATTTTGAGGGGAAGCGCTATCGCGGTGAATTTCTTAGCCGGCAAGTCCTCGAGGCGCGCCGCGTTCTCGATGACTGGGATGTTCTTCTCGGCCAGGACCTGGTGGGTCTTGAAATTCCGAGAGGGGCCGTGGTCTATGCTGGCCGTGTCTATGGCCACGGCTCCGATCCTGCGGCTTTCCGCCAGCCACCTGGCCGCGTCGGCGCCGAGCCCCGGGAAATGGAGCTGGGAGAGGGCCTTCTCCCCCAGGGCCGCGGTGCCGAGATACAGTCTCCGCTCCCGCCAGTTGCGGCCGAAGCCCGTGCGCAGGAACACCAGGGCTCCCGCGGGGATCCGGCCGTTTTTCTTCTCCCAGAGCAGGAAATCCTCGCGGCGTATCTGATAATCGCGGTTCCTGCGGCAGGCCTCGGAAACGTCCAGGACCACGCCGGGGCCGAGCAAGCCTTCCAAATGGACCGCGTCCACCGAACGGCCGTCGGCGCGGAAATGCCGGGGAGCGTCCAGGTGCGTGCCCAGGTGCTCCGGCATGGAGAAGGAATTGGCTGCGTAATAGTAGCCCCCAGGGGCGAGGCTCGCGTGGAGTTTTTTGAGGGAAAACCCGGCCTCGGTCGGCCATGCCGGGGTTTTGTCATCCAAGGGATAGGTCAGATCCAGGACCGGACCCCGGGGCCAAGGGGCCGGGGAGGGGGCGGCCAGCCCAAGGCCGGCCAGGAAAACGAGGAAAGCCGGCGTCATCCCGGGCTCCCCAAATAGGCCCTGTGCAGGGAGCGAAGCTCCGCCTCGGCGTTCTCCGCGGGGACATGGACGTGGCGGCTGAGCCCGCGCCCCACCAACGCGATCCGGGCCCGCCGGCCGTTTTTTTCCAGGGCCAAGGCTGTGACCTTGCCGGCGGGGCGCTTTAGGGACTGGCGGGGCAAAACCCAGGTGCCCGGCTGGGGGTGGAAGGCGGAGCGGATGTGCAAAGGGAGATTGTGGCGCCGCGCCACCTGAAGGGAGCGCGCCTGCATGACCTGGGCTCCGGCCTTGGCTAGAGCGAGCATGTCCTCGAAGCTTATTTGGGAGAGCTTGCGGGCCTGGGGGACCAAGCGGGGGTCGGCGGTGTAGACTCCCTTCACGTCCGTGAAGATCTCGCAGGACTCGGCCTTGAGGGCTGCGGCCACGGCCACGGCCGTGAGATCCGACCCGCCGCGGCCCAAGGTCGCCACGTCCCCTTGGGGATCGCGCCCCTGGAAGCCGGCTATGACCGCCACGCGGCCCCGGGAGAGCTCTTTCAAGACCTTGGCGGGGCGGATGCGCGAGATCTCGGCCGAGGTATGCGGCCCCCGCGCCTCGATCCCGGCCTGGGGGCCCGTGAGCGACAGGGCCGGGACCTTGCGGGCCCGGAAGGCCATGGCCAAAAGCGCGATGCTCACCTGCTCTCCCGTGGCCAGGAGCTGGTCGAGCTCGCGAGGCTCGGGCCGAGGCGAGACCCGTCTGGCCAGGGCCAAGAGTTCATCGGTCATCTCGCCCGGGGCGGAGACCACCACCGCGACGGCCAGCCCCTTGCGGCGGGCCGCCACGACCCTGTCCGCGGCGCGCAGGATCTTCTCCGGGTCGGCCACCGAGGTGCCGCCGAATTTCATGACGGTGACGCGCATGTGGGTCAATCGCCGGTCTTATCCCAAGCGGAAATATACCAGCGCCCCCCTTTCTTGACCAGGGAATCCCGCTCCACGCCGCCGAAGTTCCCCTTCCCGTCAAGAGTCTCCACGCGGTAGGCCATGGTGACGGTGGCCTGCAAGGGGCCCAGGGAGTCCAAGGAGAGTTTCTCCACGACGAAGCGCGCGCTTTTGTTCTCCGCGAAGAATTTCTGGCCCCAGGACAGGATTTGGGCTTGAGTCATGGGATGGGTGATGGAGGATGAAAACAGTGAGGCGAGGGCCTGGGCGTTTCCTCCCGCGAAGGCCGTCTTGACCTCGTTGAAGAAGGCCTTGACCTCCTCCTCGAGGATGTACGCGTCCGTGCCCACCTTCTGCTGGAAACTGATGTGCCGGCAGCCGGCCAGAAGGAGAGCGGGAGCCAAAAACAAGACCCTCGCCCAGGGAATGCGCATACGTCATCTTAGCAACTAGCAAGTGAAATTTCTATAATAGCGCAATGAAATTATCGGCAACCCTCTTCCTGTTCTTGGCCTGCCTGGCTTCGGCCGGGGTGTTCCCCTACCCGGTCCATAAGAAGACCTTGCCCAACGGGCTGGACGTGGTCGTCATCGAGACCCCGGAGTTCAAGGACGTCCTCAGTTACAACACCATGGTCATGGCCGGCTCGGGCCGCGAGGAGGAAAAGGGCAAGACGGGCTTGGCCCACCTTTTCGAGCACATTCTGTTCCGGCACCGCTACGCGGCAGAGGAGGGCGGCTACGACGACCGCATGGGCAAGCTCGGCACCGACAACAACGCATGGACCTGGTTCGACGTCACCTATTACCACCCCTTGACCTTCACCCGCAACCTGGAGCGCCGGGGCAAGGCCGGACTTCCCGGCTTGGCGGAGCTCGAGTCATCCCGCTTCACGGCCCTCGATTTCTCGGAGAAGACCTTCAAGACCGAATCCGGGGCCGTGCTTGGGGAATACCGGCGGCTGGCCTCCTTTCCCTCCGAGAAGATGTCCGAGAGGCTCGCGGCGTTGATGTTTCCGAACCATCCGTACGGCCACACGACCATGGGCTACTACGAAGACGTCGCGGACATGCCCAACCATTTCGAGGCGGCCAAGAAGTTCTACGGGACTTATTACCGCCCCAATAACTGCGCCCTGATCGTGGCCGGGGACGTGAAGGCCGGGGAGATTTTCAAAGCGGTCGAGCCTTATTACAAGGAGTGGAAGCCTCAGCCCATCCCGACCGTCAAACAGGCGCGCGGTTCCCAGAAAGAGGAACTGCGCGAACATGTCGCCTGGGACGCGGACGTGGCACCCCTGGTCTGGGTTGCCTACCGCATGCCCGCCTTCGAGCTGGGCTCCAAAAACGCGGCCGCGGCCGAGCTCTTGAGCGAGCTTCTCGTCTCTCCAGCGGCACCCCTTTATAAGAGGCTGCGCTACGAGAAGCAATTGGCGAGCTCGCTGGGCTTCGAGGAGGGGACCCGCGGTTTCGAGAGCTTCGACCCACGCGCCCTAGTGGTGAGCGCCGAGCTATATAAGGAGAAGCACGCCCAAAAAGGAAAGGCCTATTTCAGCGAGGTCGCCCAGGAGATCGTCTCCGAGCTCGACGCCCTCAAGGGCTTTTCCAAGGACCCCAAGGCCAAGGAGCTCTTGAAAAATCTCAAGAACAAGTACCGCTACGATTTCCTCGCCGTGCTCTCGAGCCCGGGGAACATCGCCGGCGCCTTCTCCTGGTATTACCGCTTCAACCGCAGCCCCTCGGCCCTGGATCAGCTCTTGGACTCGGTGGAGGCCTTGAAGCCCGAGGACATAGACAAGTTCGCGCAGGCGTGGTTTATCCCGGAGAACCGGGCGATCCTGACCTTGGCGTATGAGAAGGGGAAATAGTCCCATGAAAAATCTGATTCTTTGCCTTTTCCTCAGCGGAGCCGTTTCCCGTTCGGGAGCCGTTTCCACCGTGGCTCTCGACTCGCCCTCCCCTCTGGTCAAGATTAAGATCATGGTGAAGGCCGGTTCGGCCCAGGATCCCAAGGGACTGGAGGGAGCGGCAGCGCTCACGGGATTCTTGGCCATCCAGGGAAACTCCGGGGACCCCGCCCGCCCCCTCACCAAGGAGAGACTGGCGGAGATCACCCGGCCTTGGGGCTCGGGGGCCTATCCCACGGTTTCCGTGTCCAAGGAAACGACGGTGTTCTCCTTCACCATTCCTCGCGAGGCTTTGAGCCAATACTTGGACCAAGTCCTGGCCCCTCTCATGACCAAGCCCCTTTTCGACGCCAAGGAGCTCGACCGGGTGCGACAGGAGTTCCTCCAAAGCCTGCGTTCCGACCTGCGCTTCCAGCAGATCGAGAATCTCGGGCTCGTGGCCTTGGACAACTACATTTACGAGGGCACTCCTTACGCCCACCCCGACATGGGGACCGAGGCGGGGCTCAAGACCGTGGACCGCTACGGCCTCATGCGCTTTTACCGGACCTATTACCGGCCCGAGAACGTGGTCATCGGCTTGAGCATACAGGACTCGGGCTTGAAGGCGCGGCTCGAGAAAATCGCCGTGGGCATGGGCGAGGCCGAGGCCGGCCCCTTTCCGGCGGAGCCCGCGGCCGTCCCCGCACCGGTTTCCGGGCGTCAGGTCCTGGTCGTGGGCCTGCCCAACGCCATCTCGACCGGCATCCACGCCGGTTTTCCCCTGCCGCTCACGCGCAAGGACGAGGACTTCTGGCCCCTTTACGTGGGCAACGTCTGGTTCGGGACCCATCGCGACAGTTTCTCGCACCTCTACCAGGTGGTGCGCGAGGAGCGCGGCTACAATTACGGGGACTACTCCTACATCGAGCATTTCGAGGGCCGGCCCGCCAACCTTTTTCCGCCCTTCAACACCCCGCGCCGTTCCCAGTGCTTCAGCGTTTGGGTCAGACCCGTGGGCCACGCCTACGCGGGGCATATCCTGAGGGCGATCACATGGGAGCTCGAGAATTTCATCCGCCGGGGCATGAGCGAGGAGGAATGCGCGCTGGCCAAGAACAAGGCCAAGGTGCTCTACCTGAGCCTGGCAGAGACCGCGGATCGGATGCTCGCCAGCCGCCTGGACGACGAATTTTACGGCATGTCCCCCGGTTATCTGCCCGGGTATCTCTCGCGCATCGAGGCCGTGAAGTGCTCGGAGGTCAACGCCGCCATCAAGAAGTACCTGCAGGCCCGGGACCTCAAGTACCTGATCGTCACCCATTCGGCCCAGGCCCCCAAGATCATCGAGCAAATCGTCTCCGACGCGCCGGTCTGGGGAAAGACCCCCGCCGACTACCAGATAGACGTCAAGGAAGAGGACGGGCGCAAGCTATACCTCGTCCCCGAACCCAAGCTCGACATCCTGCGCCGCGACGCCCTGTGGGCTGACTATTCCTTGGGGATATCCCGCGACCGGGCGCGCGTGGTACCCGCCGAGAAGATGTTCGAGATCTCAGACTTGCCGCGGTAGGTCGCTCTAGAGCTTTTGCGGGAAGCGCTGTCTTAGAAAAGATCTCGCCTCAAGTCCGGCGAGGGTTGTATCCGCGGCTATCTTTTGGATAAGTGCCAGGCCCTTGTCTGGGCCAAAAACTTCCAGTACTAGGTCGAAGAAATTATCCTTCGGCGCTTCAAGAGCGAACTCTTCCAAGAACATGAGCATTCGCGTGAATACCAAGTCAGGGCTGCCGCGCTTCTTTCCGCCGTCGGCGTCTATGAACACGATGCGCCCTTCCTCGACGGCCTTCTCCGGGTCCAGGCCGGCGGCGCCCTCCAGGATGATATCGTCGGTTCCCAGATCGTATATCAAGCCGCGGTAGCCGTTGGTGAGGCGCGAGAGGCCCTGCAGAGCGGTCCGGAGGATGTTCTCGGCCATTTTCGAGGCGAGCTCCCTCTTTCGTTCCTGGGGAAGGCTGCTTTTCGCGAGATCACCGAGCCAGGCCTGGACGGTCGGCCCCTCCACCCAGCGGTCCAGTTGAAGAATGACCTCGGAGTTTGGGCCGAATATTTTAAATGCGTGATTGGAGGAAAAATGTTCGTTGAAAAAAGGTTCTTTGGAGAATCGCCGGCTGATTTGAAGCTCCACCCAGGCGTCGTCCGGCTTCATGCCGTCGCTGGTGAAGAACATCTTGAGCGCGAAATAGGCTCTTCTTAGCTCCCGTCCCGATCTGGCCACGGCCTCCACCTTGACCGTGTTGCGATGATGTCCGGAACTGGGCTTTTTCCCAGCACGCGGAACTTCAAGCTCCAGGCCCCGCCGGGATATAGGCCCATTTGCGCCGCCACGGCGGCGGTGACCGGGGGATCCGTTAAGAAATGCCGGGTAAAACCCAGGAAGGTGATCTTGGACCAGTTCCGGGTCGTGTCGCCTTTCCACCAAGGGTCCGAGAATCTTACCGCGGGGTCCACGGATAGGCTCGGGGCTCTGAGGAAAGGCTGCGGCGCCTCGGATAGGTCGGCCCCGGTTCTGTCGAATTTAAGCCCATCGAAGACCGCGGAATCCGATCTGGGTATGAGGATGCCGGCGTTGTCGGCCGCTCGCAGGAGCTCGGCCCGGGCCGATTCGCGGCGGCGGTAGTGGCGTCCCAAGCGCTCGAGACCCCTTGCCGCGTCCCTGGAAAGAGCTTGGTGCCAGGTGAACGCAGAGTCCCTGACCGCGCTCATCAGCGGGGCTAGGGCCTCAGGATCGGCCGTCGTGCCGAGGATGGCTCTGGCCGCCGCCACCTGCATCGGCGCGGCGCCTGGCTCGATTATGACGGGCTTCACAAGTGAAACCAAGGCGGCCGGGTGCGTCAAGTTTGAGCCCGCGACCATTTGGCTCACATGGGAGACAAACTGCAGGCGCTCCGCGGGGGACAAGTCCCCGAGCCGCGTTCCGCCGGCGAGGCTTGGAGAGCGACTCGCGCAAAGACAGATCAGGATCGCGCCAAGCGACGTCCGGAGCCGAGGCATTCCCCTATTTTAAAGGCGTTTTTCGGCTTCTACATGAGCCAAAGGGCCTAATACGGCCTAGGCCCAAAGAATGGGCCCGCCTAAGCTGAAAGTCCCATTCGGCTTTTCAGCGCAAGTGATTGAATCCCCTGGAGTTCGGGAGGATTCATGAAGAGAGTTTGCTTCCGCCTTTTTTTGAGCTTGTGCGCGTGCCTGCTTGCCGCTTCCGCCGGCGCTCAGGTGCGCGTGCTCAGGGTCAATCAAAGCGGCGCGGTGCGGATCGCGCTTGCCGCCCAGAGCTTCAGCGCCGCCGCTTTGGAAAAATCGGGGTGGCTGGAGCCTCTCAAGGTTTACACCCGTTGGGCAGCGGGGACCGCGCGGGTTTACGAGGAAAGGCGTTTTTGGGCGAGCCTTGATCTCCGCAAGGCCTCGGACCGTGCGCTTTTGGCCCCATTAGCCGCTGAGCTTGGGCGCGACCAGGCGCTCAAGAGGAATATGCTGGCTGCGCTCGATTCTGAGGGCCGCGACGCGACTACCTTGGAGCAGGCGCAGGCTTTGGCGCATCGGATGGACAGGGCCAAGGCCGCGGGCTCCGGCTTGATCCGTGGGACTGTCCGCCAAGCCATGCGGGACGTGGTTTACCGCAACGGCCAGGACGAGCCGCGTGGCGATCTTCGGGCTCTGGAAGCCCGCCTGCGCGAGGTCGAGGCGGCGCGGGACCTGGTGTTAAAGTTCGGGATATACGGCGGAGAGATATTCGCCGAGGAAGAGGGCTGGATTTCAAACAAGCTCGGGGATCTGCGCAATCTGCGCCTGGCGGCGATTCTTGAGCCGCGTTTGAGGTCCCTCGCGGTCGGGCAGGCTCCCGAGGCCGTGGAAATTGCCGGCGCGAAAGCCGTCAAAACGCGGGGCCCGGCGGCTTTGGCTCCGTCCCGGGCCAAACCCGAGCCCGCGGCGGCGCAGGCCCTCGAGCAATTCGCGCGCGAAGCCCGGCGGATGAGCGATGCCCTTTTCCGCGACTTGGAGATTTTCCAGCTGATGATACATGCCTCGAAAGTCGGGACCATCGGCCCGGGAGAGCTGGACCATATCAAGCGGGGCATCAAAAGCGAAGCTCTGCCTCGGATGGCCGAGAGCATCGCCAGGTTCAAGGCCGCGTCCCGACGCTGGTATTTCGAGACGTCCAGGTTCAAGGATTTTTTGGGCGGGAAGTCCCGGGCCATCGCGGCCGCGGCCTTGGCCGCGGCCCAGCCGGAGGTGAGGGGAATCCTTTCCCTAGAGGAAATCGAGGCCGTCATCGGCATTGATCTGCTGATTCTGGACCGTCCCGAGATTGTCAGCGTGGACGGAGGCCCTTTGGGCGGGATAGAAATCGAGCTGGACGTTGTCGCGGGGGTCAAACGCCTCGGGACTATGCGCGGTTACGAAGAAAAATTGGAGTCCGATATCAGAAGCATGGGAATCAGCTCCCGCGTGCAATTCATCCGCCAGGTGGACGTGGCGGCGCTGCAGGAGACCATAATCCGGCAAATCTTGGCCCCGGCTCTCGGCTGGAATAACATCAGGCAATTCGGTCATTCCCGGACGGACGACGATCCAAAGGCAAGGCTTGAATTCTCAGTGAAGCGGGGGGTTTTGTTCGAGGCCCAGGCCTTGATTCCTAAAATCGAGGCCTTTCTGGAGCCCTACGCATTCAAGAACTACGGCAGGAATATCCTAATCACCGCCCGGCGGTAGGCCTTGTTGCGCCGGCACGGCGACGGCGGGGGCCTTATAGGCCCCCGCCTTCTGCAGATTGTCGCGGTAGCCGGCCGCGATCTTTTGGGCGAGTTCCGGCATCATTTTCTCCCAATTCGCCGTGAGCTGGGCCGGCCCGGCCTTGAAATCGTACAGGGATTTGGCCGCGGGCTTGTCCTCGGCCAGGAATTCCTGCCTCCACAAGGTCTTGAGCGTGGCGGGCCGCAGGAGCTTGACGGCCGCGCCCAAGATCGGGACCATGAGGCCTTGCTCGTCGCTTGCCACGCCGTAGAGGAGGTTGACCTCGAAGATGAGCGCGTCATCTAGGGAGAGGAAGGCGGCGTAGTTTCGCCCGTGAGCGCCTTCCAAGCCGGGCAGGAAGTAGCGGTTCCTCCAGTCCAAGGCGTCCCGCGCCTCGTTGAGCTTGCGTAAGCTGTCGGCCGGAACGTCCGTTTGTTCCTGAGCGATAAAGGCGCCGGGATGTCCGCTTACGGCTAGGGCCTCCTGAAGGCGGGGGTAGAACGCGGATTCGGGCGTCCAGGCCGGCAGGTAGCGGGCCAGGTCCTTGGAGGCGGCCAGGTCCCTGTCGTCCTGGGCGGACTGCACCACCAGGCCGAGGCCGGGCACGATCTTGGCGGCGGATTCGACGTTGCTGTCGGCGGCAGAGACGAGGGGCCCGGGTCCGGCGTAAAGAAGGAGAACGGTTTTTTGCCCCGGACGCACGGCGCCGGGTGCCAGGCGCGCCTCCTCCAAGGAGACGCAGGAGGCCAGGAGCGCTGTTCCTGCCAAGAGCGTCAAGCAAAACCTATTTTTGTTTAATACCCGCAACCTATTCGCCATCGGAAGAAGAATATATAATCTAGCATGATCCGGCATAACGCATCCTCCGGGCAGCAGCCCGCCGGAAGTAATCCAAAATGCTAAAATCAGGGCTTCGGTCATGATCAAGAAACTATTCGAGGCCGTTTTCGGCACGTCCAGCGAACGCAAGCTTAAGGTTTATCGTCCGGTCTTGGAGCGCATCAACTCCCTTGAGGAGAGCGTCAAGGCCCTTTCCGACGCAGATTTCCCCGCTAAAACCGAGGCTTTCCGGGCTCGCCTGCGGGAGAAGATATCCGTCTTGCCCGCCGATGTTCCGGAGGCGGAGCGCAAGAAGCTTTGGCAGGAGTCCTTGAACGAACTCCTCCCCGAGGCCTTCGCCTTGGTGCGCGAGGCGGGACGCCGTTCCATCGGCCTGCGCCATTACGACGTCCAGCTTTTGGGGGGCATGATACTCCACGACGTGGGCATCGCGGAGATGCGCACGGGCGAGGGAAAGACCTTGGTCGCCACGGCCCCGGTTTACCTCAACTGTCTTCTCGGGCGAGGAGTCCATGTCGTGACGGTGAACGATTATCTGGCCAAGCGCGACTGCGAGTGGATGGGCCCCGTCTACCGCTTCCTGGGGCTCACCGTGGGCTACGTCCAGCATGACATGTCCAACGAGGACCGGCAGGCCGCCTACCTCTGCGACGTGACCTACGTCACCAACAACGAGGTGGGTTTCGATTATCTGCGCGACAACATGGTGGTGCGCCGCGAGGACCGGGTGCTGCGGCCCCTCCATTACGCGATCGTGGACGAGGTGGACTCGATCCTGGTGGACGAGGCCCGCACCCCGCTCATCATCTCCGGGGCCGCGGAGAAATCCACGGATCGCTATGCCATCATCAACCGCCTCATGCCCCTCTTCAACGTGCGCAAGATCACCGAGGAGGAGGAGATACAGGCCAAGTACACCGGCGACGACTTGGGCAAGGGCTACGACGCCATCATAGACGAGAAGAACCATTGCGCGGTTCTCACCGAGGACGGCGTCCAGAAGGCGGAGAAGCTTCTCGGCATCCCGAATCTTTACGACGACCTGGAGGGGGAGTGGGTGCACCACATCACCCAGGCCCTGCGCGCCCACCACCTCTACCATCGCGACGTGGACTACGTGGTGAAAGACGGCGAGGTCATCATCGTCGACGAGTTCACGGGGCGCCTCATGCCCGGCCGGCGCTGGTCGGACGGACTGCACCAGGCCGTCGAGGCCAAGGAAAGCCTGGCTCCCAAGGAAGAGAACCAGACTTTGGCCACCATTACCTTCCAGAATTTCTTCAAGCTCTACAACAAGATCGCCGGCATGACCGGCACGGCCATGACCGAGGCCGACGAGTTCCAGGAGATATACAACCTGGAGGTCTGCGAGATTCCCACCCACAACAAGATGGTCCGCATCGACGAATCGGATCTCATCTACCGCACCGAGCGGGAGAAGTACGACGCCATCGTGGGCGAGGTCAAGGAGTTGTGGAAGAAGGGCCGGCCCGTGCTCGTGGGCACGCGCTCGATCGAGAAATCCGAGAAGCTCTCGGCGCTTCTGCGCCGGGAGGGGATCCCCCACAAGGTCCTCAACGCCAAGTACCACGAGATGGAGGCCCAGATCATCGCCCAGGCCGGGCATAAGGGTGCCGTCACCATCGCCACCAACATGGCCGGCCGCGGCACCGACATCCTTCTCGGCGGCAACCCCCAGGATTCCGAGGAGTACAAACAGGTGGTTTCTCTGGGCGGGCTTCACGTCCTTGGGACCGAGCGCCACGAGGCCCGGCGCATAGACAACCAGCTGCGCGGCCGCTGCGGCCGCCAGGGAGACCCCGGCTCCTCTCGCTTCTATTTGGCCTTGGACGACGAGCTGATGAGGCTTTTCGGCTCGGATCGCCTCGCCCCCCTCATGGAGAAGCTCGGCATGAAGGAGGGGGAGGTGATCGAGTCACGTCTGGTATCGCGGCAGATCGCCGGGGCCCAGAGGCGAGTCGAGACCCACAATTTTGACATCCGCAAGCAACTCCTTGACTACGACAACGTCATGAACAAGCAGCGCGAGGTCATCTACAAGCTGCGCAACGAGATTCTGGACGGCGACGCGGTCTCCAACCGCATGCAGATGATGATCGCGGAGGACCTGGACGACAAGCTCGCGGCCGCGGCCCCGCCGGACTCCTTCCCGGAGGCCTGGGACATCTCCGCGCTCAAGATATACCTATCGAGGACCTTCGGTCTCGAGTGGAATCCCGCCCAGGAGGAGGTGTCTAAACTTAACCGGGAGGCCTTGCGAGAGGCCCTGCTTTCCTCCATCAAGGAGCTTTACGCTCATCGCGAGAAGGAGTTCGAGGGCTACGATTTCCGCGAGATCGAGAAAATGGTTCTCCTTCAGATGATAGACAGGGCCTGGAAGAACCACCTCTACGACCTCGACCATTTGAAGAAGTCCATCGGCCTTCGCGCCTATGGGCAGAAGGACCCCAAGATCGAGTACCAAAAGGAGTCCTTCGGCCTCTTCGAGGCCATGCTCTCCCGCATCCGGGAGCAATCCGTCGAGTACGTTTTCAGGGTCCAGGCCCCGCGCCAGCCTCCCCCGCCGCCGCCCATGTCCTTACAGGGGCCGGACATGGAGGCGCCCTCGGGCCAGGCGCGCTCGGCCCCGGCGGGCCGCGACGGCCAAGCCTCGGCTCTCAAGAAGGCGGCTGCGACCGTCCCCGACATCCAGAAAATCGGCCGCAACGACCCCTGCTACTGCGGCTCGGGGAAGAAATATAAGAAGTGCCATGGCTAGTCGTAAGCCTCCCCGTGGGGAGGCGCGCAGCCGTGAGGGGGTAACGTCGTAGCTCTCTCGTTGTCGTCGGGTTTCCTTTTGGCCCTGTGCCTGCCCCGCCCCGGTTTTTGCTTTCTGGCATGGTTCGCTTTGGCGCCCTTATTTCGAGCCTGGAGCCGTTCGCGCCCGCGCCAAGCCGCGGGGCTTGGGTTCGCCGCGGGATTCTGCTTTCACGGCTTGGCGCTTCACTGGATTTACAGCACCTGCCGATTCGCTTTAATCCCCATTCCTCTGGCCATTTTAGCTTGGGGTGCCTTGGCCGCCTTTCTGGCTTTGCATTGGGCTTTGGTCGGCGGGGTCGGCACCTGGGCCTTAAAGCCCATCCCCGAGTGGCTCAAGCCGTGGGCCTGGGCCGTGGTTTGGATCGCCCTCTCGGCGGCTTGGGAGCGCTGGACCCCGCGGCTTTCCGTGGATTTGCTGGCCTACACCCAATACCGAAATTTGAACCTATTGCAAATAGGCTCCATCCTGGGGCCTTTCGGCTTGGGATTGCTGATCGTCGCCTGCAACGCGGTGTTGGCCCAGGTCTGGGAGGGGTTGGAAAGCCGCAGGCAGGACCCATTTCTCGCCAGGAACGCGGCCGCCGCCGCGTTCCTGTTCCTGCTGGCATGGGGCTATGGGACCATCGTTTTGGCCTGGCGCTTCCTGGAGCCGCGCGAATCCCTGCCGCGCGCGCGCGTCGAGATTCTCCAGCCCGCGGTGGACCAGTACCATAAATGGGACGAGGCCTGGGCAGGAGCCATAGAGGCGAATTTCCGCGAGCTCCTGGATGGGGCTCGGGCCGATAAGCCGGACCTCGTGGTCTGGCCGGAATCGGCCCTACCGCGCTGGGTCCGGGAAGGGACGCCAATTCGGGAAGCGGGAAGCCCCGCCCTTCAAGCCTTCCAGCTCGTGGGCGCTGTGTCGCGCTCCGCAGAGGGGGAGAGCCACAATTCGGCCTTCCTCCTCGGCCCCAATGGTGCTGTCAGGGGGATCTACCACAAGAGGCAGTTGGTGCCTTTTGGAGAGTTCCTTCCTTTCCCTTTCTTAAAAAAATTCGTGGGCCTTCTACAGCAGATGGGTGACTTGTCCCCGGGAAATCTCGATCAGGAGCTTTTGCCCACCCCCTTGGGTCCGGCCGCGGCCACGATTTGCTACGAGGCGATGTTCCCAACCCTCTCCCGGCGGGACGCCGCGCGCGGGGCCCGGCTTATCGTCAATCTCACCAACGACGGCTGGTACAAGGACACCTGGGGCCCTTACCAGCATTTTTACGCCAATATATTCCGCGCCATCGAGAACCGGGTTCCGGTCATCAGAGTCGGCAACACTGGGATCTCCGCGGTGATAGACCCCTGGGGCGTGGTCTTGGCGCGCCTGGATTTGAACCGTCGCGGCCGGCTCGACGTGGAAATGGCGACGGGGAGCTTTCCAGAAGGCTCTTTCTACTCCCGGCACGGGGATTTGCTGGGGACTTTTTGCCTATGGGGCTTGGCGGGTTTGGCTCTTTTGAGGCTTCGGCGGGCCTGATGCGGCGCATTTTCTACTCCCCGAAATACACGGTGAATATCGGGGAGCACGTTTTTCCCACCCAAAAGTTTGCCATGGTGGCCGATAGGCTCAAGGGCAAGTGCGAGTTTGCGGAGCCAGCTTTGCCCTCCCGCGAGGAGCTTCTCCTGGCTCATAATGAGATTTGGGTGGAGAAAGTGCTCCAGTGTCGCATGGTCCTCAACGATGAGACCTTGATGGAGCTTCCCTTTTCGAAGGAGCTTTCACTCGCCCATCAATTATCGGCGTCGGGAACGATTCTGGCCTGCCGCGAGGCGCTGGATACAGGGGTGGGGCTTCACATCGGAGGGGGCTCGCACCACGCCTTCGCGGACCGCGGCGAGGGCTTTTGCGTCTTGAACGACATCGCGGTGGGCATACTCAAGATGCGCCAGGAGAGAAGGATCAGCCGCGCTGCGGTCATTGACTTGGACGTGCACCAAGGAAACGGCACCGCCTCCATTTTCGCCGGGGATCCCGACGTATTCACCTTCTCCATGCACCAGGAGGACGCCTACCCCGAGGTGAAAATGAAGAGTTCCCTCGACGTCGGCCTGAGGGCTGGAACTGGCGACGAGGAGTATCTGGCCTTGCTCGGCCAGAATGTGGGGAGGGTTTTCGAACTGGAGCCCGAGCTCGTGGTCTACCAAGCCGGGGTGGACTGCTATGAGCGAGACCTCCTGGGTGGGCTCAAGCTGACCGCGGCGGGCCTTAAGCGCCGCGACGAAATCATCTTCGAGGAGTGCCGCCGGCGCTGCATGCCAGTGGCCGTTACCTTGGGGGGAGGCTACGCCGCGCGTCTCGAGGTTACGGCCGAACTTCACGAACAGACGTTGTCAGTCTTCCTTTGCGCGTAACAAGAATATACCACACGCGGCAGGCCATGTGACCGGCGCCCATTTTATCAATTTGTGCAGGAGATGTTTTGAGGCGTTTGTGTTTAGTTTACATATTAAATTATGTATTGAAAATTACTATTGAGGCTGCTATACTAGTTGAGTGGAAATTGGCAAAAAAATAAAAGAAATTCGGGAGAGCAAAGGCTGGTCCCAAGGGCTTCTGGCTGAGCGGGCGGGGCTTAGCCAACAGCATATTTCCCTTATTGAAAACCGTAAAATCAAGGCGGAATGGGGGACCTTGGAAAAGGTGTTGAGCGCCTTGGGATGCGAGATCGTTTTCAAGGAGATGAATTTCAAGGCGGCTTGCGAGCGAAGAGCTCTTCAATGGAGGAATTTCTCAGCTTTTGAGGAATCCCTCCGTGATGGCTTAAGCCCGGCGCAGGCCTTGGCCCAGGCGGGCGCCTTGGCGCAGCTGTTTCATTCCAGGCAGGAAGGGGTCTCTTTGCTTGCCGACTCCGGGACCGCGTTGGAAAGGTCCCTTGAGGCTCTCGTAGTTTTTCTCGACGCCGAACGCCTGCCCTACATGGTCATCGGCGGCATCGCGAATTTGGTTTGGGGGTTGCCTAGGGCGACCTTGGATATCGACGTGACCATTTGGGTGGATCCCGGCCAAGAGCAGGATTTGGCGGAAAGATTGGCCGAAAGATATTCATGCCTGGTTTCCTCTCCGGCTCAGTTTGTTCTTGAAACGCGGGTTCTGCCTCTGCGCGTGCTGGACTTCCGGGTAGACGTGATTTTTGGAGGGCTGCCATACGAGCAGCGCGCCATAGGGAGGGCTCAGAGCGTCGAGCTGGCGGGGGTTTCGGTGAAGGTCTGCTCTCCCGAGGACCTGATCATCCACAAAATCATATCAGAAAGGGTGAAGGATCTTGATGATGTCAAAGGCATCGTCCGGGTTGCGGGCAAGCGCCTCGACCGAGGTTATCTCGACCCTCTCATTAAGGCCATGGCCGAGGACTTGGGCCGGCCACAAATTCTGGAATTCTACCTAGGTCTTTTCTCCTAGGCCCGCCTGGGCCGAAGGCCCCTGCTCCCCGCAGGGGCGAGCGTATATCATATAAATGATGAAATCCGCGCTTCTGGCGGCGGCGATTTTAGCCGCCCCGACCGCTTGGGCCTCGGTTCGGGGTGTTGACCCTCTTCTTGCCGATACTTTTTGGGGCTTGGCCCGCTCCCGCGCTCTCCAGGCCGCGCTCGGGCCGAAGGTCGTGGAGATGATGCAGGGCGGGAGCCCCCTGGGGCTGTCCTGCGCCCAGGATTTCTTGGCGGAGCTCGAAGCCCAAGGCGTTACGGCGGACAACTTGGTGCAGAAGCTGGAGACCCAGCCCCGCCTATTCAAGGCCGCCGAGGCGTCGTTCGCCGGGTCCATCAACCAAAGGGCCGGCCTTTATGTCCGGGTGCCGCGAGAACCCGCTCTCCTGGAGGAGCACGGGATTTGGGAGTCCACGGAGCAGATATGGGCGCTCATGGCCCATCCTGAGTTCTTGAACCGCGCCAATCGCCGGGCCTTGCCCCAAGCCTATGACGCGCTTTTGAGGATTTATGCCGGGCATGCGGCCCAGGGGCGCGGCATGACCGAGGAAGAGGTCTTGGCGGGCATGAGCCGCACCTGGGAAGTCCCGGTGCGCTCCTCCCCGGGCTCCGCCGCCGCCCGGGGGGTGGCTACTCGCCTTTGGCAAGGCCTACGCCGACCCGCCGAGCGGTTCATGGGTTCCCGCCGGCAAAGCGCGTGGGTGAGCCGGAGCTTGGGCCGTCTCGGCAAGAACGCCGGCATGGAGAGCGAGCAGGACCGCTATTCGCGCTTTGCCGGGGCCTATATCGAGGAGCTTTTCGCCTCCGGCCAGGCTTGGGATTTCATTATCCCCCAATATGTCTCGAATCTGTACCTGGGCCAGCTTAGCCGCGGGAGCTATGACGCCGTTCGGGCCGGGACGCTCCGAGTGCACCGCGTTTCCGGCTGGCAGGAGGGCTTGCGCCTCCTCGAACGCGGCCAAGCCGACGCCCGGCATTTGGAGATATTGCCGCCCATGGCCTTCAAGGACGGGGAGCTTGTTTCCCGCGCGGGCTTCGATAGGGGCGATCCGGTTTTGGCCCTGCACCAGTTGTTTCTTCCCGACTGGGAGAAGTGCTGCACCCGCCCCCTCCCGGATATGGACCGGGAGGCCGAGAACCTCGCGGACGCCCATGTTTGGGAGGCGAGACGCCTCGCGGCCGCGGTGAGAATTCTGGGTGCTTTGCGTCACGATCCGTCCCAGCTTTCCCCGCGGGCGGCCGGGACTTTGGAGCGGGGCCTGACGGCGCATTTGCGCGCCCTCCGGGACGGACGGGAGGATTTGATGGGCTTCCAGAACGAGAACGGCTTCCTGCAGCCTCATGCGGTGGCGGCCGCTCTTTTCGACGTTCAGGAGAATCTTCCGTTGTTCGGGCTCGGGGAGATATGGGCCGCGGGCCGGGGGCTCTTTTCCTCCTTTAAAAGGGCTCGGGCTGACCGGAGAAACGCCAATCTCGTCTGGACTTTGGGCCGCCTGGCCGAGTTGGCCCAGCTCAGCCTGCGCGCCGACCGTGCCGGCTTGGGCCTTGCCGAGGCGTATCCGTTTTATATGTTCTCTCGAGGCCTGGCCCGCTGGGGATGGGGGCCGCGGCCCGAGCAGTTCGCCGCGCCGGCGATCCGGATACATGACGCCGAGGTGATGGATCAAGGCCTCATAGCGGCGCGAGCAAACGCCGCGGCCCTGTCCCGCGACATCCGGGAGTTGGAAGCGGCTTGGAAGGCGGTCGTTGACCGGATCTTGCGGGATCTCCCGGTGGAGCAGGGCGATGCCGCGAGGTTCGCCTCGGGGGAAAGCTTCAAGTCCTGGATAAAAAGCCTGGGCTGGCCGATCCCAGAAAATCTAAAATAAGCGAGTGTTCAAGGAAACCGCGGATAAGATCGAGGCCGGCAAGGCTTTTTTGGCAAAAATCGGAAAGCTTCTCGACCCGGGCAGGCTCCGCCAGGAGATCGAGCGCCGCGAGACCGAGGCCGGCCGGCCCGATTTTTGGGCCGATTCCTCCCAGGCCAAGAAGAAATCCAAGGAGCTGAACGGTTTGAAGAGACGCCTCGGCGATTGGGAAAAGGCCGGGAAAGCCCTTGAGGACTTGAAGGCGCACTTGGAGCTTGCCCAGGAGGCCGGGGACTCCGGCGAGCTTTCCGAGGTTCAGAAGGGCCTGCGCGAGACCGAGAAGGCCCTCTCGGCCATGGACATGAAGCTCAAGCTCTCGGGTGAGCTCGACAAGTTCGACGCGATCGTGAGCCTCCACGCCGGGGCCGGGGGCACCGAGGCTTGCGATTGGGCGGAGATGCTGCTGCGCATGTACACGCGCTGGGCCCAGGCGCACGGCTTTGAGTTCGCCGTCACCGACATCTTGAAGGGAGAGGAGGCCGGGGTCAAAAGCGCCACGGCCTTTGTCCGGGGGGACAACGCCTACGGGTTCATGAAAGGCGAGATGGGGGTGCATCGCCTGGTGCGCATCTCGCCCTTCGACTCCAACAAGAGGCGGCACACCTCTTTTGCCTCCATGGACGTGCTCGCCGACATCGAGGACACCATAGACATACAGGTCTCGGACTCCGAGATCAAGCTCGAGACCTTTCGCTCGGGCGGGGCCGGGGGGCAGAACGTCAACAAGGTGGAGACGGCGGTCAGGCTCACCCATATACCCACGGGCCTCGTGGTCGCCTGCCAGACCGAGCGCTCCCAGTTGCAGAACCGGATGAACGCGCTGCGCATGCTCAAGGCAAAGCTCTACGAGATCGAGCTCGACAAGAAGCGCTCCACCATGGAGAAGCATTACAGCGAGATGGGCGACATCGCCTGGGGCCATCAGATACGCTCCTACGTCTTCATGCCCTACCAGCTCGTCAAGGACCTGCGCACCGGCCACAGCACCTCCCAGATCCAGGCAGTCATGGACGGGGATCTCGATTCCTTCATCGAGGCTTATCTGGCCTGGGACGCGGCCGGCCGCCCGCCGCGCTCGCGCGAGGCGGAAGAAGAATAGCCGAGGGCGGCTCCGCGGCTGACGGACCAAGTTGGCCGGCATGGGTCCTTAGGCCCAGGTATTTCTAGGCCTTAATCCTGCGCCAAACTGCGCTTAAGTCCCATTCACTCCCATCGCGCACTTGGTCTAATACTCTCATGAAAACCATGAAAATGCCCGTGCTCGCCGCCTTCGCCGCTTTTTTGGCCTTGCCGTCCTTCGGCCAAGCTATTCCCGCCGTTTCAAAGAAACTGGTGGCCGCAAGCCAGAAAGAGGACGAGCTTCCGGAGCGCTACGAGCAAATCGTCAAGAATTTTGACGCGCTCGGGCGCAAGCCCGAGCTTGCGAAAGTGGTTGGGACCTGGAAATGGGTGGACGACGGCTTCAATTACGTTCCCAAGGGCTACACCATGAACGGCAAGCCCTGCCAGATCGTGATCAGCCAGGACGGTACGGCCTTGGTCCAGTACGTGGCCTATCAGGGGGAGGCGGGGCCGCTGCCCATCCTCGAGAGCGCGCGCTCCTTGGTCCTTGATTTCACCATGGGCGATGTTTTCTTTGGGCACTACATCTTGGAGTGCCGGACCGTCGTCCAGAACCTCGTCTGCAAGGCGAGCATCAAGGGAGACCCGCAGAGCAGGCATTTCGTGCTTGAGCGCGCGTATTGGCCGAAATAAGACTCGCTACGAACAGAGAAAACCCTCCTGACGGGGGGCTTTCTAGGCCTGTGGCAGTTAATCTTTAACGTCCGGCATTGTTTCTGGATAGGTTGGCTGGTCGGTAATATTGTAGAGCATTTGACCTCTTATGCAGTCCACGCCACGCGAGGGGTTCAATACGAATCGTTCGTGTATTTTTTTACATTCTTTCCTTTTCATATCCCGAAGGAAAGATTCCACCGGCGGTCTGATGTTCTGATCATAATCCTGTTGGGCGACAGCCAAAAGATGCTCGGCTTCTGAGAAACTCTTTTTATTAATTTGTTCAGTCGCCGTTTCGAGCCATTTTTTTACTCTGTTAGAATCTGCCGTTAATCCTAATTTGGCGATTACCACGGAATTAACCGACAGTTCAGAGGAAAGCGTCTTCGTCCATTGTAAAAGGCTGGAAGCATTGCTTGCGGCGTGGCCCGAGCCTAGGCATAAGACAAGGCAGAAAAGCGCAAGGAGTATTTTCATAGCCCAATTATTGTCCTGAAAAGGCAATCTGTCAAGGCCAACAAGAAAGCCCTCCATCAGGAGGGCTTTCTTGTTGTTGATGACTCGTCAAAACTTCTGGCTTGGATCGAGGTGAATTCCGGGCCCCATGCTGGAGGAGAGGGTGACGCTCATGAGATACGTTCCCTTGGAGGCCGCGGGCTTGGCTTTTATGATGGCTTCCAAGACGGTCTTGGCATTGCCCAAGATCTTGGTGGACTCGAAGGAGGCCTTGCCCACGGGGACGTGGATGATGCCGTAGTCGTCCACCTTGTACTCCACGCGGCCGGCCTTGAGTTCCTTGACGGTCTTGGCGACGTCCAAAGTGACGGTGCCGCTCTTGGGGTTGGGCATGAGGCCCTTGGGGCCGAGGACTTTCCCGAGCTTGGAGAGGTCCTTCATCATGTCGGGGGTGGCCACCAGGATCTCGAAATCGAGCTCGCCCTTGGCGATCTGCTCAAGGAGGTCGTCTCCGCCCACGAGATCGGCGCCGGCGTTCTGGGCGTCCTTCTGCTTTTCGCCCCTCGTCACCACCGCGACCTTCTTGGATTTGCCGAGTCCATGCGGGAGGCCCACGGTGCCGCGGACCTGCTGGTCGGCCTGCTTGGGGTCCACGCCGAGGCGGACGTGGAGCTCGACGGTCTCGTCGAACTTGGCGGTGGCGCACTTCTTGACGAGGGGCACCCCTTCCTCGAGGGAGTACAGCTTCTCTAAGTCGACTTCCTTGGCGATTGCGGCGAGTCTTTTTCCCATTCTAATTCTCCTTGACCTTCAAGCGCTCCTAAAGCGGAGCTCGGTCTTCCCGTTTACTGTATGACTTCGATGCCCATGGACCGGGCCGTGCCCTTCACCATCTGGACGGCGGCCTGCAGGTCCTTGGTGTTCAAATCCGGCATTTTCTGCGCCGCGATCTCCTCGGCCTGCTTCAAGGTCACCTTGCCCACCTTGTTGCGGTTGGGTTCTCCGGAGGCCTTGGCCAGTCCCGCCGCGCGCTTCAAGAGCGAGGAAACCGGGGGCATCTTCGTGATGAAGGTGAAGGAGCGGTCCTCGTATACCGTGATCACGACCGGGATGGTCATCCCGGCCTCGCCGGACTTCGTGCGCTCATTGAACTGCTTGCAGAAATCCATGATGTTGACGCCGTGCTGTCCCAAAGCGGGGCCCACGGGCGGCGCGGGGTTCGCGGCCCCGGCCGGAATCTGCAGCTTGATTTGAGTCTTTACTTTCTTTGCCATGATACGGCCTCCACTAGCGCCCCTTTGCTATGGGGCGAAAAAGCCTGACGATGGTTCCAAGGGCCAGGAAGATCAGGAACAGCTTCCAAAACGAGACCTGCTCCGAGCCGAACAGCCACGCCGTGAACTGGGGGCTGAATATCTGCGGCCAGACCACCCACAAGAGGGCCGCCGAGGCCAAAGTGGTGCTGAAAAAAGCCATGAAGCCGAAGCCGAAGGCCGCGACCATGGTGAGAAGCGCTAGGACCGTGCCGAAGAGGCCGAGGACGCGCGCCTTCTCGACGCGGCTATGGGCCTTGGGCCCCTCGTTTTCTGGGGAAATGATCTCGGCCTCCAGGGCGCCGTTCACAGCTTCTCGACCTGCAGGAAGTCGAGCTCGACCGGGGTGGGCCTGCCGAATATGGTGACCATGGCCTTGATCTTGGCCTTGGCCTCGTTGACTTCCTCGACGATGCCCACGAAATGGCGGAAGGGGCCCTCGATGATGCGTATGTTCTCTCCCTTCTCGAACTGCACCGCCGGGCGGGGCTTGCCCGCGGCGGAGGTGCTGGTGAGCTCCATGATGGCACCCATCTCCTCCTCGGGAAGCGGGGTGGGGCGGGGCTCGCCCAGGAATCCCGTGACTCCCGGGACGGCCTTGACCAGCCAATAAGTCTGTTCGTCGACCATCATATCGAGGAGGACGTAGCCGGGGAAGAACTTTCGCTTGGAGATCTTCTTCTTGTTCTTCTTGATTTCCACGACGTCCTCGGTGGGGATCAGGACGTTGAAAATCTTTTCCTGGAGCTTGTCCGTGTCGATCTTCTGCTGGAGGAGGGTTCTCACCCGATCCTCGAAGCCGGACTGCGTGTGAACGACGTACCAGCCGCGTTGTAGCAATGTCATCGGCCTAATAGGGCTCCTAGTATGATGGATAGGACGAAATCGATTCCGGCCACGTAGAGGGACATGAGGATCACGAGCAGGAGCACGGCTCGGGTCGAGTCCGCCGCCTCCTTGCGCGAGAGCCAGGAGGATTTGCGCAACTCGTAATAAGCTTCCTTGACGAACTGTGTCGCTGTGTTCATTTTATTGACAAGACGTCCCGCGCGGGGGTGCCAGGACTCGAACCTGGAGTCTCGGTTTTGGAGACCGATGGTTTAACCAATTAACCGACACCCCCAAGTTGTAAGCGGAGGCGAAGCCTCCGCGCGCGGGTCATTAGATCATTTCTTACTTGACCTCTTTATGACTTGTCTGCTTTCCGCAGCATCTGCAGAACTTCTTGATCTCAACCTTGTACTCTTTCTTCTTTCCGCGCTGATAGTGATAATTCTTGTTCTTGCACTCGGGGCAGCCCAAGGTGACGATGACTCGATCTCCCATGGCCGTTACGCGATAATGTCGCTGACGACGCCTGCGCCGACCGTGTGGCCGCCCTCGCGGACGGCGAAGCGCAGGCCCTTCTCCATGGCGATGGGGGCGATGAGTTCTACCTCTATGTCTATGTTGTCGCCTGGCATCACCATCTC